>NZ_JBNNSR010000005.1:0-349673 GCF_050277925.1 Peribacillus sp. NPDC097264 | reverse complement strand
AGCATCCTCATCACTCCAAGTTTTAATACTTCTATTTTAAAACAAAAAAAACTGTAGGCAAAGTCGATTTTCATCGAGTTTGTCTACAGTCTGAAATTCACTGCCATTAATGGCAGTGAATTTTATTTTTATAAAGATATTTCCTTGGTAAACAAGTCGAGGGGAGGCACGTAAATATGCCTATTTGACCGGTAATAATAAGTTAGTTCAGGAGGCATAATAAGCATATGGATATCTTCAAATCATATTATGGAAACTTTACTTGCTTATTTATTTTGTGTTTTCCAGTCGAAGTTTATTTTCTCATCATCCCAAGGAATTCTTTTTTCATCCGGCCGAGATGGATTATATGATTTAGTCGTACAATATACAACAGTTGCTGATTTTTCACCAAGTACTCGATATCCGTGGGCTACTCCCTTTGGGATGAGCAAGATAATCGGATTGTTTTCCCCCATATAATAGACATTGGTTTCCCCTTTTGTACTGGAATGCTCCCTTAAGTCATATAGAACCACTTGGGCATTGCCGGAAGGGAAGAACCAGAGGTCATCCTGTTCTTCATGGTAGTGAAAGGCTTTGATGACCCCTGGATAGGAGGTTGACCAGGAAAGCTGGCCGAAATGAGTTAACAGGTGGTCGTCATCTCTAACAACTTCTGCAAAAAAGCCTCGATCATCACTGTGTTTGGTTAGTTTTTTTGAAATAACACCTTCAATTCCCATTTTTACCATCTTCCTTTGCTAAGAATTCATGTAATCCCTTTTTCCAATTTCGCATGTGGATCCCATTAGTGTTTATCTTTTTATGACTTAAGACAGAATACTTGGGTCTAGGAGTTGCCAGGCCATATTCTTCTGTAGAAACAGGGGTGACTACCGCATCTGATTGTAAGTATTTAACGATTTCCATAGCGAATTCATACCAGGTGCAAATTCCGGAATTGGTGACATGATAAATTCCGGCTGGCTTCGTCAATAATTGTTTAATGGCAGTTGCCAGGTCTTTTGTATAAGTGGGGCTTCCAAATTGGTCATCAACTACACGAATTTCCTTAGTGGAAGCAGCTAATTTTTTAATGGTGTTAACGAAATTTTTCCCATTATGACCGTATAACCATGAGGTTCTTATTATTGTGGATTCCTCATAAGCAAGGCGCATGAATTCTTCACCGAGTAACTTGCTTTTTCCGTAAATGGTATGGGGGTAGGTTTCGTCATCTTCTTTATATGGTTCGGTTTTTTTACCGTCAAATACATAATCTGTGCTGATATGGAGGAATTTCACCTTTTTCTCTTTTGCTTCACATGCTAGATAATAGGGGGCAATGCCATTGATTAAATAAGCATTATCAATATTCGTTTCACAAAGGTCCACCTGCGTATATGCTGCAGTATTGATAAGGAAATCTGGTTTGATCTGTTCGAGCGTTTCTTCAATTTGTTTGCGATTCGTAATATCCAGTTGTTGTTTGGTAAATGGATGTACTAAATAATCGTCCTTCAGTAATTGCATAAGCTCTTTTCCCAATTGTCCGCCGGAACCCGTAATGACGACCTTCTTCATATGGATGCACCAAAGTTATTGATATGCCATTGGACCGTATTTAGTAATGATTGATCGAAGGTTGAGGATTGTTTCCAACCCAATTCACTTTGTAACTTCGAAGAATCGATTGCATATCTTCGATCATGGCCTTTTCTGTCTTCAACAAATTCAATTAATTTATCTGATTTACCCATTATCTCTAAAATCCTCTTTACGACATCTATATTCTTCTTTTCATTTCCTCCACCAATATTATAAACCTCACCAGGCGTGCCACTTTCAAGAATAAGAGAGATTGCTTTACAATGGTCTTGGACATACAGCCAATCTCTTATTTGCTGACCATCCCCATATATAGGGATTTGCTGATCTTGAAGGGCTTTTAAAACAATGGTTGGAATGAATTTTTCCTTATTCTGAAAAGGACCGTAGTTATTGCTGCACCTGGTTATCATTAATGGCAATTTAAATGTTTCATAGTAAGCGCGCACTAATAAATCCGAGCTTGCTTTTGTTGCGGAGTAGGGGTTGTTAGGTGATAGAGGAGACAATTCGGTAAATGGTTGCTGAACTGGGGTAAGAGTTCCATATACTTCGTCTGTTGAGATATGAATCATTCTTTTCGCTACCCCTGTTTTTAATTGTTGTAATAATTGATAGGTACCGACAATATTTGTTTGGACGAAATCATCAGCATTTTGAATGCTATTATCTACATGGGATTCAGCGGCAAAGTGGACAATGGCTTCATACTTTCGATCCATCGTGGCTTCCAAATCGCTCTTGTTTGAAATGCTACCTTTCACGAAACGTAACCTGGGGTTGGAGGTTAAGGCCTGTATTTCCTGTGGATGGCTTGCATAGGTCAGGGAATCTATTACAGTTATTTGATACGAAGTATGCTCAAGAAGATAATGAACAAAGTTGAGGCCGATGAAACCAGCACCACCTGTAACTAGAACATTCAAAGAATGGCCACCTTTCAATAAATAGTCTACGGTAAATTTTCTACTAACCTTAAGAGGTATTGCCCATATTCATTTTTTTCTAATGGCTTCGCCAATGCAAGAAGCTGTTGAGCTGATATGAATCCCTTACGAAAAGCAATTTCTTCTATACAAGCTATATGGACATTTTGCCTGCTTTGGATGGTTTGGATAAATAAAGAGGCATCAAGCAGTGATTCATGGGTGCCTGTATCCAACCAGCTGAAACCTCTGCCTAATAATCGGACTTTCAGTTGATTCTTTTTGAGGTAACATTCATTTACGGAAGTGATTTCATATTCTCCCCGTTCTGATTTTTTAATGCTCTTGGCAATATCGATAACGTTATTATCATAAAAGTATAGGCCAGTGATGGCATAGTTCGACTTGGGAACGGAAGGTTTTTCCTCTAAAGAAATCACTTTCAGATCCTTGTCGAATTCTATAACACCGAATCGTTCTGGGTCTTTCACATGATAGCCGAATATCGTTGCTCCATCTCCTGCGGTAACGACTTCTTCCAATGTTTTTGTGAAATTATGTCCATAAAAAATGTTATCCCCCAATATTAAACACACAGAATCTTTACCGATGAAATTTTCTCCTATAATAAACGCTTGTGCTATGCCTTCTGGTCTTTGTTGGACGATATAACTTAATTTAATTCCCAGTTGGGACCCATCTCCCAATAAGTGTTCATATTTAGAAATATCAGTGGGGGTTGAGATGATTAGAATATCCTTTATTCCAGCAAGCATAAGTACGGAAAGTGAATAATAAATCAATGGCTTATCGTAAACGGGTAAAAGCTGTTTGGAGACGGACTTAGTTAATGGATATAATCTTGTGCCGCTTCCTCCAGCTAATATAATGCCTTTCATTTCCTTTTCACATCCTAAAGAAGATAACATCTAGGTGGTCATGTCTTTCTACGGAAAATTGACTTAAATCATCTTATGCGCTTGCGTTTATGAGTATGAGTGGACAGGGAAGGCGGAAATTGCTTGAAAATTAAAGGCGGAGATGTGAATTCTATAATAAATCTAAAGCCTACTTACCGGGATGTAAGGTCATTTTATAAATTGAGTTTTTTCTCAAAATATGCTTTGTTTAATAGCATTTGAGGGTCTTGGGGACGGTATTTTAATGCCTTTTCGTTGTGTTGATACCCCAACTCATGTTGACCTGCTTTATCATAACAAACAGCTAGTTGTAGGTGAGGTAACCAAGTTGAACAAGAGTGATTTTGAAAAGAGAGGCCATCTGCTTCTTTATTGGCTAAGGCACTTTCATACCAATAAATAGCTGATGGTATTTCATTTTTTTGCAAGAAATAATAGGCTAACCTACAGCAAGTTTCCGGTTTTGGAGTACCGTAGGCAAGAGTGTGCAAAACCCAGGTCAATTCCTGTTCTTTCAAACCAAGTTTATTGTAGCAATCCGCTAATTTGTTGCATGCTCTAATATTATCCTCAACCCAGCCCTTTTTCGTGTTTAAAAAACGAAGGTAGTACTCAATTGCTTTTTCGACTTTTCCATGATCCAGCAGTTCATTTGCATAATAGAAAAGATCCCGGGGGGAGAACTCTTTACCGGATGAATCTAAGTTTTCATAGATACGTAAGTTACGTTCGGCATCATGATTAAGAGGCATATGTGAGACGGATACATCACTTTGAAATAAATGGCCATAGACCTCTAAATACTCGTGGACATTTCCAATCCATTTAAATCCTCTTTCGCGTTTAACTAAACGGTATCTTCTTAAGCTGGAGGTCACATTATTTTCTTCATCAAAAGCCAGATTATAGTTCATTGAAACGGCATCAATTTGGGAGTCCATTGTGTTTTTTAGTTCTAGAAAGGCCTCTTGGTCTTTCTCTAAAAAAACATCATCTGCATCCAGCCATAAAATGTAGTCAGTTGTAGCTTGTTGAAATGCATAATTTCTTGCAGCGGCAAAATCCTCTATCCATGTAAAATCGAAAATCCGTTCTGTATATTTGGCAGCAATCTCTTTTGTACGATCGTCAGAACCGGTGTCTACAATATTGATTTCATCCACTATTTTACTCACAGACTCTAAACATCGTCCAATTACAGCTTCTTCATTTTTTACAATCATACATAAACTAATCGTAGTCAAAACCTCATCTCCCCATCCTTCCATGGATAAATCAAATTCAATTACTGATTATGGATTTAATTACGGTAAACCCACCATTTATCATCTTTTTTTAGCATGTATGAGCATTTGATAAATAGTAGAGTAGTTGGATAAATGCTCCATGTGATATCCGAATTTTTCAGCTAGAAAACTAACTTCATTAAAGAAAAGTTGTGCTTTTGTATCGGGGGTAAAGTAATTATACGTTTGGGACTGAACGTCAAATAATGGAGAAGGAAACAAACCGAGTACAGTATTAGGGGTGAAAAAGCGCAAATGGGTCCGATCTAAAATCCCAGCATCCGTATAGTTCCAGTTTCCCTGCAATAAAGGAAGGAGAGCGTCTGCATGTGAAATATTAGGGATGCTGCAAATGAGTGAACCATTCGGCTTTAGGTAGATAGATAACTTTTCAATGACTTTCCATGGGTTTTCTAAGTGTTCTAATATATCTGCCAAAATAATCGTATCAAAGGTAGCGGTTGGATATGGAAGGTCCGTTGATTCAATATTTAGCGTATCGACACGTTCAAAATGATTCTTGGCGATGGAACCTACAAATTCATTCAATTCCACACCATATAATTTACAGGATTGTCGATTGAGTAACTCCATACCAGTAGCTCCAGCCCCGCATCCAATATCCAGAATCTTTTTTGATTCCAGTGGTACGAGATTAACAATTTCAGGTCTTGGATGAACGTAATAAGTTAGATCAACTTTCCACTTATCAAGAAATCTCTGCCGATTTAAATGATACAAATGTTGGATGTTGATATCTTGATTGGCTGTAAAGGTGGCATGGCCATGATGATGTACAAATGAATCATAGGCTATTCTCAATTGATAACCTTCTATCAATGTACGAAGACATAAATCGTCATCTTCAAAGGACCCATATTCAAACCGTTCGTCAAAACCACCGATTTTATCAAGCACTTCTTTTTTCACTAGTAAGCAAAATCCTACTAAACGCATGACTTGCTTAGACTTGCCAATATTTTTTTGACAGAAATCCGCTGAAAAATCATCGATACCGTCAATGTCGCTATAATCCACTGCAATTTGCTGTGGGCCACTTACATAATTACTCACGGGTCCGACCATGCCTATTTTTTCGTCACTATAAAGCAAGGTGAGCATTGATTGTAGCCAATTTTTTGTCACGATTGTATCATTATTTAAAAATAAAACCGTATCGCCCGTTGCAATATCAAGTCCTTGGTTACAGCCTTTTGCAAACCCAGCGTTCTTTTCATTGAAGATGGTCTTTAAAGAGGGAATACTTTTTAAATGGTCGACTGTCCCATCTGAAGAGCCATTATCAACGACGATAATTTCTATATCTTTGTCATCAGTATGTTCTTTAATGCTGGCAAGGCACTGTTTGGTTAAAGGTAATTCGTTATATGTGAGAATAACAATACTGGTTTTCAGTATTACCTCCACCTTTCATAGTTAATATTCAATTAAATATATGTGGGCGTTAAAGATTTAGTGAATCCTTCCAGGTGTTCGTTAAGCGATATAGGTGGAAAAGATAGAAATTTCTTAAGGTAAGATTCATGCATCGACCTATAATTCGCACTTGACAAATGGGTTTAATGAGCTTAGTATTTACTTACAATTACTAAGACTGCTGACCAGATTACTGGAGGCTTCCCATTCAAGTGGATGGAAAGCCTTTTACATTTTTATGCCTTTGAATGATTAAATTCATATGGGAACAAAGGACGAATTAAAGGAGGAAAGAAATATTGGGGATATTGCTTGAAAAGACTTTAGAAAAGAAAAAGTTTCTAATTGATCAATTAATAAGTAAAGGCATTTATAAAAAAAATAATATACATCTTTATGAATTAAGGTTATGTGAATTAGAAGAAGAGTATCTTAAAATTCAAATCCAAGAAAATAAATAGATTATGGACGTGGAAATACATGTAGGTATTTTAAATATGTGATAAAAAAGGAGAGGGTTGTGTGGGGGATACGATAAGGAAGGGTATGGAAGAAAGACGAAAAAAGTTAATTAATAAACTGAGTATCGCTTATCAAGATGAAAGCATGGAGCAACTGTTGAAGTTATCTTTAACTGAATTAGAAAATATGCATAGCAAACTTTTGTTAGAATACCATCCACATAATGATGTAGGTTCTCTTCGCTGGTCGAAAAAGAAATAAAGTCATTTTTGTAAACGCTTTCTTACTGTGCCTGGATAGGTAGCATCCATTAAGGATGCTGCTTTATTATTTGTTCGGAACGTTGTAATTTGCATTCTATTTCGGCTTTCCTTTGTTTTGAAAACCATGTATAGTTATTGTTATATAATTGAATATTTTGAAAGTTCAAATAGGAAGAAGGGGAAGCATGAACTTATCGATCTCTGAAATGTTCATCGGGCAGATTGCAAGGTTGCAACGTACATTTAGTATTTCAGACGTAAGGATATGTAGTGAATTAACAAATGACTATAGCCCGATTTATCAATTGAATAAAGAGGAGTGGAAAAGCAATTACGACCAGCCAGTCATTCCTGGTCTCCTAACAGAAGGGTTAATCACCCAAGTGATTAGTGAAAAACTTCCGGGTAGTGCCTGTGTTTTATTACAAAAGGAATTAATCTTTTATCATCCAGTGCACGTTGGTGATTTAATTACGGCGGAACTTGAAGTAATTGATATTAATATCGATAGAAATTGGGTTACACAAAAGGTCACTTGCTATAATCAAACGGGAATCGAAGTGATTAAAGGACAAGTTGTAATTCTACTCTTAAAAAACGATCAAGTTGTTTTGTGATGTATATGGAAAAAGTGATAAATGAATTAAAAAGTTGGGGCTCAATAGAAGTGAACCTAAAAGGGAAAGTACATGGTGTTAGTCCAGATTTTTTAGAACATTTTAGTGTTATGAAGGATGATGTAATAGGTAAATCAATCATGAATATCATTCAAACCTCTCCGAAAAGTCCTTTAGAAAGTCGTGATCCGAGGAAAGTCTTCTCTGGTGTCATTTTTGGCCATGCGTGTTTTATTAAGATTACTAGAAAAGATCAAAATAACGTTTATCACGTCATCATACGGCAAGAAGAGTTAGAATATACCGATTTGTCATTTTATGCAAATACATTGGAAAAATACAAAAATAGGAAAATATCCAGTGTTGAAACAAATCAGTATGATTTCGAAGGGATTATAGGAAATAGTCCTGCAATCGAACGGATTAAGGAACTTGCGGCTAGAATTGCAATAAGCAATTCAACTGTACTCATAACTGGGGAAACGGGAACAGGAAAAGAACTGTTTGCTCAAGCCATACACGGTTTGAGTACAAGAAAGGCCCACCCTTTCATACCCATAAATTGTGCTGCCATTCCGGACGAATTATTTGAATCTGAGGTCTTTGGGTACGAACCTGGTGCCTTTAGTGGAGCAAAAAAGGAGGGGAAGCCAGGGAAAATAGAATTAGCTCAGAACGGTACGCTTTTCTTGGATGAAATATCAGAGCTTCCTTACCAGGCCCAAGGAAAGCTTTTACGTGTTTTGCAGGAACGCGAAGTAGAAAGACTGGGTGGAACAGGGAGTAAAAATATCGATGTTCGCATTATTGCGGCAACGAATAGGGATTTAAAAACGCTCATACAAGAAGGAAAGTTTCGTCAGGATTTATATTATCGTTTGTATGTGTTTGAATTGAAACTTCCATCATTGAGAGAGCGAAAGGAAGATATTCTTCCATTAGGCTATTATTTTATCAATCATTTCAATAAGATTTTAGGATGTGATGTAAGGGAGATAGATCCCACGCTTCAAGAATGGTTGACTTCCTATAATTGGCCTGGGAATGTCCGTGAGTATCAAGCATTTATCGAACGCGGGATGAATTTTGCTGAGGGGGCGACATTGAAAATGGATTCTTCACTTCTGGCTCCTCACATGAATGTGCGAGACTCATATGACGGCTCAAAAGAAAACGCTTACTTTGGGAGTTTGGATGAAGTGGTAAGAAATGCTGAAGCATTGGCTATCCGGCGTACATTAAAGGAGTGTGGCGGAGATCGTTCTTTAGCCGCTCAAAAACTTAAGATTCATATTGCGAGCTTATACAGAAAAATATCGAAGTATAACCTGAAATAGCATGGTTATTAAATGGTTTTTATACAAAGGGGCTGTCTAATAAGTCCTTATTCCAGTGAATTTCGCAAAAACAAAGAGGCAGAAATGTTGTTAAATCAACGTTTCTGCCTTTTATTATTTATACAATTTCGGTGTAATTACACCTTTTGGGACAGCCCCTTTGTGTTTCGCATTTCTGTTTTGCAAGTTTGCGAAAAGTAGTGAAACTGATAAAATACTTTTCCTTTAAAAGCCTCTAAAGCACAAATCCATCTTGGCACGCATCTTGCAATATAGAATAGCAACAAGGGGGAATTCTCTCTTCCGTTTAAGAGGGATATGTAGATTCGTTTTGAACAATTGATGTTTTTCACCAGACTTACAATTCTGAAAAAAAGGGAGGAATAAGATGATGGATTTTACATTTACGGAAGAACAAGAGTATTTTCGAAAAATGTTGAAGGAATTCGCAAAAGAAGAATTGCTGCCACACTATACTAAGTGGGACCGAGAAGAAGTCACGCCAAGGCATTTGTGGAAGAAGCTTGGTGAATTAGGGGTAAATGGTTTGCGTATCCCCATTAAGTATGGGGGTAGCGGAGCTGACTGCGTCACCACCGGGATTGCTGCTGAAGAGATAGGGCGTGGGGATTTCAATCTAACCTATGCAGTCATGCTGAATGCATTGATTGGTGAAATTATAACCAATCATGCTAGAGAAGAATTGAAAAACGAATGGTTACCCAAGATTGCAAGTGGGGAGAAGATTGTTGGCATTGCCATTACGGAGCCTTCAGCGGGTACAGATGCCGGGGGAATCAAAACAACTGCGGTACATAATGGAAATGTATATGTCCTTAATGGTGAAAAGTCGGGAATAAGTGTAGCGACTTGTGCAGATGCTTTCGTTTTATTCGCCAAGACAGAACCTGATTTGGGGAATCGAGGAATAAGTGCATTCATTGTTCCATCCGATCTTCCTGGAGTGGAATGCAAAGGGTACAAAGACATGGGGAATATACCAATTGGCAGGGGCTCCATTTATTTGAATGATGTTGAAGTTCCAGAGGAGTATATGATTGGACTTCAAAATAAAGGTTTTTCCCAAGTGATGAATGGGTTTGACCTAAGTCGTTTATTAATCGGGCTGCAATGTGTAGGGGCTGCTTCGCAAAGTCTCGATGAGACGATTGAACACGTTAAAGTAAGACAATCTTTTGGTAAACCATTGGCGACATATCAAGGGGTTTCATTCCCCATCGTGACTCATTTTACCCAATTGGAATTGGTGAGATGGCAGGCTTATCGTGGACTTTGGCTTCGTGACCAAGGATTGAAACATAGTAAAGAATCGGCTTCCGTAAAGTGGTTAGGCCCCAAATATAGTGTGGAAGCCATTCATGAGTGCCTATTGTTGAATGGGCACTATGCTTATACGAAGGAAATGCCCTTAGAACAACGTATGCGGGATGTGATTGGATTAGAGATTGGTGATGGAACTGCACAAGCCAATATGATGGTCATTGCAAAAGACATTATCGGAAAAGAATTCCGGTCTTATTAGGATAGTGGACGAAGGAATGGATCATTTAAATCGCTATTTTATCGGTCAAATCGCCAGAGTGCAAAAAACCTTTACAGAAGATGATGTGACACGGTGGAGCTCACTGACACATGATTACAATGATGTGTATGGTCTTGATATTTCTAAAAGGGATGGAAGGTCCTCGATGGTCCCAGGAATTTTAAGTGAGGGGCTCATTACGGAGGCAATCAGTAAGGAATTACCTGAAGGACCATGTGTCATCATTCAAAAAGAACTGGTGTTCATTCAACCGGTACAAATAGATAGCACGATTACTGCCGAAATAGAGATCATTGATGTCGATATACAGCGACATTGGATAACGATGAAAGTGAGATGTATGAATGAACAGCGTATTGACGTCATTCAAGGGAAAATCATGATACAGCTATTAAGTGAGGGAGGAATTAAACGATGGAATTAACTGATGTTTTATATGAAAAAATGGAGGGCATAGCAAAAGTTACGATTAACCGTCCTAAAGTCTACAATGCTTTTCGTGCAAGAACGATCCAGGAACTAATCTGGGCTTTCCGTGACGCATGGGATGATAACAGAATTGGTGCAGTAATTTTGACAGGGACCGGTGAAAAGGCGTTTTGTGTCGGTGGTGATCAAAAAGAAAAAGGAGAAGAAGGAGGGTATGATCATTCCGGTGGCTTAGGAGGTGGGATGGGATTAGAAATTGAAACCCTGCACCAAACCATTCGAAACATCCCAAAGCCTGTCATCGCGGCAGTGAATGGATATGCCATTGGAGGAGGCCATGTCCTACACGTCATCTGTGATTTGACAATTGCATCAGAAACGGCAAAATTCGGGCAAAGTGGCCCAAAAGTAGGGAGTTATGATGCAGGATTTGGTTCTGCGTATCTTGCCCGGATAGTCGGTGAAAAGAAAGCGAGGGAAATCTGGTATTTGTGTGAACAATATTCCGCACAGGAGTCAAAAGAGATGGGACTTGTGAATAAAATCGTCCCTGCAGATCAGTTGCAACATGCGGCAAAAGAATGGGCGATGAAGATTCTTGAGAAGAGTCCGACTGCATTGAAAATGCTTAAGTATTCCTTTAATGCCGATAGTGCAAACATCCAAGGGATATCCCAGTTATCGATGGGTAGTTTAGCGATGTTTTATAACACACCAGAATCAGAAGAAGGAAAAAATGCTTTTCTAGAAAAAAGGCCAGTGGATTTTAAACAATTCAGAAGATGATAAAGGGGATGAACTCTATTGAAATTTGATACGATTTTGAGTCAGGAATATGTGGAAAAATACCAATCTATTTGGCCAAATCGAACGATTCTGGATTATTTACATGATGTAATAGAGAAAAATCCGGAGAAGACGGCAATCATTGATAAAAAAAGCCGTTATACGTATAAGGAGTTGGGAAAGCTAGTCGATCGGGTCGCTTTAGGTCTCATTCATATAGGAATGGGAAAGGGAGACGTCATCTCTTTTCAACTACCAAATTGGAATGAATTCATTATTCTCCATTATGCCGTCACTCGGATAGGGGCGATAAGCAATCCCTTGATTCCCATTTATCGTGATAGGGAAATTGGATTCATGGTGGAGATGGCGGAATCTAAGATGATTGTGGTTCCGGATCGTTTCCGCGACTACTATTATCCTGACATGATTGAGAGGCTAGCTCATCGGTGGCCTTCATTAGAACATGTTTTTGTGGTCGGCGAAGAAGTACCGAATGGAATGAAAGCGTTCTCTTCCCTGCTTGAGAAACCATGGGAGGAGCGGATGGATGTTTCCATTTTAGATGCCATCAAGCATGATCCGAACGATATTACAGAAATTATCTTCACCTCGGGAACGACCGGGAGTCCAAAAGGGGTCATGCATACACATAATACGCTTTGTGTATCAACGAATTATTGGATTGACCATCTGCGTTTAACAACGGATGACGTGCTCTTCATGGCATCCACCTTTGCCCATCAAACGGGATTTGGGTATGGTGTGCGGTTACCTACCCATTTTGGAGGTACTGGTGTCTATCAAGACATTTGGAACCCGAATGAGTTTATTGAGTGGATCGAGAAGGAGAAGATAACGTTTACTGCGGGTGCAACACCCTTCCTGCAAGATACCGTTCAATTGGAAGGGATAGAAAGGGATCATATTCAATCACTTCGAGCCTTTGTAGCTTTAGGTGCCCCAATTCCTAGACAGCTTGTGAGAGAAGCTAAAGAAAAAGTCCCATTCAAAATACTGTCGGGGTGGGGACAAACGGAAAATGGCTTAGTGACATTGACAAGACTTGATGATTCGGAAGAAAAGTTAACGAGTACGGATGGAGCCCCTTTTCCTAATATGGAGCTCAAGATAATCGATTTTAAAGGAGAAAGTTGTCCTCCTAATGTAGAAGGTGATTTACTCGCAAGAGGCCCTGCGATGTTTGTCGGGTATCTCAAACGAATGGAAGACACTATAGCGGAACATAAGAATGGTTGGTTTATTACCGGGGACCGGGCGGTAATGGACGAGGATGGATATATCCGAATTTCCGGTAGAAATAAAGACATCATCATTCGAGGCGGAGAAAATATTCCGGTTGCATATGTAGAAAACGTATTATACGAACATCCCGATGTTTCAACCGTACAGGTTATTGCTGTACCTGATACACGCCTTCAGGAAAAAGCATGCGCTTGTATCAGCATGAAACCAGGGAAGGTTCCCATTACAATGGATTCAATGAAGGAATTTCTCTCGAAGAAAGGCTTAGCTAAACAATATTGGCCAGAACAGCTAGAAATTTTGACGGAATTCCCACGTACCCCAAGCGGGAAAATTCAGAAGTTTCGTCTGAGGGAAATGATAAATGAAAAGATTGGAGACAACATTTAAGGCCAGGGTAGATGATCGATTAAAAGAAAATGAAAAAATGGAGGGATTGATATGACTAAACGAGTCGCTTTTATCACGGGGGCAGGAAGTGGCATTGGCAGAGAAATCGCAAAAAAACTGGCTTCAAGAAATATGAGAGTGATTGTGGCAGATATCAATAGTCAGAATGCGGATGAAACGGTTACTTTAATTGAGCAGGAGGGGAATGAAGCTAAATCCGTTTATTGTGATGTAACGAATTTGGATAGTGTAAAAAAAGCTGTGGAAGATTCGGTGGGCCATTATAAAAAGATTGATGTATTGGTCAATAACGCAGGGTGGGACAAGGTAGAACCGTTCTTAAAAAGTGATCCAAGCACGTGGAAAAGACTCATCGATATTAATTTACTCGGCCAAATTCATACGTGTAAGGAAATTTTACCGCTTATGATAGAAAATAATTATGGGAAAGTAGTCAATATTGCTTCAGATGCTGCAAGGGTCGGCTCTAGCGGGGAAGCGGTCTATTCCGCAGCAAAGGGTGGTGTCATTGCTTTCACGAAGACAATTGCAAGAGAAATGGCCCGTTATAAGCTTAACATCAATTGCATTGCCCCAGGACCAGCGGACACTCCATTATTTCAAGAGATTGGTTCGTACAATGAAGGGATCACAGGGGCCTTGGTAAAGGCGATACCATTCCGTCGTTTGGCTCAACCGGAGGATATTGCGGGTGCTGTTGCATATTTTGTTTCGGATGAAGCGGGATACGTCACAGGGCAAACCCTATCTGTCAATGGAGGATTAACGATGGCTTAATAATGAGTAAGGGTTTTCCTTGTAAAGTTGAATGACCTGTAAAGAATGCATGTTTCATAGAATGGAAGGAAACTAGATAGGGAATGACTTATGAAGGGAGTGGATTTTTTGGATTTTGAATTTTCAGACGAGGTCACCTTGTTAAAACAGGGTATCCGAGAGTTTATTGATAATGAGGTAGAGCCACATGCTATGTTAATTGAAGAAAGTGATGAAATTCCAGAAAGCATTTTACGGAAATCCAAAGAAATTGGTCTATTTGGTCTTAGTATTCCTGAGTCATATGGTGGGCTGGGAATTGATATGGTGGGAAAATGTTCCATTCTGGAAGAGTTGGGGAGAACGCATAACGGCTATACCACTGTCATTGGCGGACATACTGGGATCGGTGGCGTCGGAATAGTAGAGATGGGAAACGATGCACAGAAACGAAAATATCTACCCGATATGGCATCGGGTGAAAGAATCGGGGCTTTTGCTTTAACGGAACCCAGCGCAGGATCGCATGCTACCAATCTTAAAACAACCGCGATTAAAAGTGGTGATAAGTATATCTTGAATGGGAGCAAGCATTATATTACCAATGCGCCTATTGCGGACATTTTTACAGTCATGGCAGTTACGGACCCATCAAAAGGGGCAAAGGGCATCACTTCCTTTATTGTCGAAAAAGATTTTCCTGGATTCCACATAGGAAAAATCGAGAAGAAAATGGGTCTTCATGGATCGCATTCTTCAGAGATTTTTTTCGAAGATTGTGAGGTGCCTGTTGAAAATGTTTTGGGTGATGTAGGGCAAGGGTATGTTAATGCATTGAAAATTTTAGCAAATGGACGTGCGGGAATGGCAGCAAGAAACTTAGGTTCGTGTGATAAGTTACTTGAGATGTCGATTGAATTTGCTCATATGCGAATTCAATTCGACAAGCCAATCTTTGAGCAGCAAGTCATTCAACATTACTTGGCCGAGATGGCATTGGATACGGAAGCTCTTCGTTCAATGACCTATCGTGTAGCGTGGATGGTAGATCAAAAAAGGAACGTTATTAAAGAAGCGGCCATGGTTAAATTATTAGGGTCGGAAACGTATAATCGGGTGGCAGACAAAGCTCTCCAAATACATGGAGGGATTGGCTATATATCTGAATATCCAATCGAACGTTTTTATCGGGATGCACGCATTACCAGGATTTATGAAGGGACTTCCGAAATTCAAAAGAATATCATAGCGGCACAGCTGGATAAGCAATACCAAAGAAAATCAGGAAGTCGAAGGATAGGGGTATAGAGCTATGGATCTTAACCTTAAGGGGAAAAATGTTTTAATAACGGGTGCAGCCAAAGGGATAGGTAAGGAAATTGCTTTAGCAGCGGCAAGAGCTGGTGCCAATATTGCTCTACACTACCATGAATCACAGAAAGAGGCAGCAGAAACAGCAGAAAACATTAAAAAATGTGGAGTGAAACTTGTACTTGTACAGGCTGACCTTTCCAGGTTAGAGGAAGTCCAAGAAATGAAAGTGGTCACTAAACGTGAACTGGGAATCATTGATGGTGTCATTAATAATGCAGGATGGACACAATTTAAATCATTTTTTAAATATGAACCGGGTGAATGGAAAAAGGAAATGGAGGTCTGTTTTTACGGAGTCCTTCATTTGGCACATACATTTATGCCGGATATGATGGATAACAATCAGGGCAAATTCATTAATATCGTGGGAGACTCCGCCCGGACTGGTGATAAGAACCTAATCATATCAGGTGCAGCGAGAAGTGGGACTATCTCTTTTCTAAAATCCCTATCCCAAGAAGTAGGCAAGAGCAATGTTCAGTGTAATACCATTTCACTAGGATTAATCGATCAAGGTCAATCATTTGATACCGTCATGTTAGAAAAGCTAATCAAGCAATACCCGATGGGACGATTAGGAAAGGTGGATGACGTGATTGGAATTACCCTCTTTTTGTTGTCCAATTGGTCTGATTGGATAACCGGTCAGGTTATTCCTGTAAACGGAGGACATAGTATGATCGGTTAGAAAATATGCGGGTAACTCTGTATCCTTTAAAGGTGTTCATAAAAAGCAGGCTTCATCATTTTACTAGGGAAAAGAAAAGCTGTCGAGATTTTCTCGACAGCCTGACGAACTTGCTGGCATAGAAGTTCGTTTTTCTATTTAATGGAGTTATGATCCTGTTATTGTTACATGCTTTTAACTAGTAAATAAATAAAATAAGGTGCTCCCAAAATGGAGACAACGATACCTACTGGAAGTTCCATAGGGGCCAGGATGACTCTGCCTATCGTATCAGCGGATAACAGAAGAAGACCGCCCAATGCTGCCGTCATTGGCAGTAATCTCGTATGCCTTGGTCCCACTAATTTTCGGGCTATGTGTGGAGCAATCAAGCCTAAGAAAGTAATACCGCCACCAACGGATACACACGCGCCTGCTAAGGCCACTGAAATAAGCAATAATAGTCTGCGTTCTTTTTCGATAGGGAGACCAACCCCTATGGCAATTTGGTCACCTAATCCCATAACATCAAGTATTCTTGATTTATAGAAGGTTATCGGAATCAGGATGAGCAACCATGGTAATAAAGCCCAAACAAAAGTCCAGTTCGTCCCCCAAATGGTCCCTGCCAGCCAAACGATGGTCTTCATGAAATCATTTGGCTCCATTTTCATCTGAAAAATGACCAAGCCTGCCCCAAATGCTGCATTTATACCGATACCGACCAACAATAACCTTACAGGTGTCACTCTTCCATTTTTCCACGATAGTACATAGATTAAGAAAGCGGCAAGAAATGCACCAAGTAAAGCGGTGAAAGGCATGATGAATATGGATGCCCAGCCCGTTAAGAAAGTAGTTCCCCGAAAGAAGAACATATACAATACAACGGCAAACCCTGCGCCTGAATTGATTCCGATAATCCCGGGGTCTGCTAAGGGATTTTGGGAAAGTCCTTGTAAAATGGCCCCTGAAATGGCAATTCCCATTCCGACAAGTATTGCCATGACTATACGCGGCAAACGAAATTCAAAAATGGTTAACTCGTTCTGAGGGGTGCCATCGCCCAATAGAGTTTTGATAACATCCCCTAAAGGAATTTTTATGTAGCCTGCATTAATGCTGATGAAAAAAACAAGTACGATTAAAAGGATGCTTGTAATAAGCAAAGACTTAAAGTGATTCCCCTTTTTGTACATTACATTCCGCTCCCTTCTTTACGAGCTAAATATAGGAAGAAAGGGACACCTATGATGGCCGTTATGGCTCCAACAGGTGTTTCAAACGGCGGGTTAACCAAGCGTCCTAAGATATCCGAAATTAGCAATAAGGTTCCGCCCAAAACAGCAGAGCAAGGAATGATCAAACGATAATCATTTCCTACTAAAAATCGCACAATATGCGGGATGACCAATCCAATAAAGCCGATCATTCCGGCAATCGATACTGCTGCACCTGTTAATAATAACACCACAATCGTACCAATGAACTTTATCAGGGGAATGTTTTGCCCAAGCCCCCGTGCCACTTCCTCACCCAGGCTAAGGATGGATATGGAACGTGAAAGGAATAAAGCCAACAAAAGCCCTCCCAGAATAAAGGGTAGAGCAAATGAAATGTGCTGTGGTTGGACGCTCGAGATGCTCCCTACAAACCAAAAGCTAATATCTTTTGAGACGTTAAATTTGATACCAATCGCTGTGGAAAGGGAACTTAGTAAGGAAGCAATGGCTGAACCGGCCAACGCCAACTTGACTGGAGTACTTCCACCCCTGGAAAGCGATGTGATTCCGAAGACAATGGCAGCACCCAATCCTGCACCAGCAAAAGAAAACATCATTAAACCTATATAGGTCATGCCAGGCAGAAAAGCGAGGGCAATCGCTATTAAAAAGGAAGATCCTGCGGTTACTCCCATAATGGAAGGATCGGCCAATGGATTTCTTGTCATACCCTGCATAATGGCTCCAGATACGGCTAAGGCAGCTCCTACGCATACTGCAGCAATGGCCCGGGGAAATCTTAATTCTCTAATGATGACATGAGATGAATTATTCTGATCAAATTCAAATAAGGCATTAAACACATCGCGATAATTTAAATCTGCAGCTCCAAAATTAACGGACAAGATAATGGAAATGACCATACCGCCCAAACCTACTAGTAAGATAACCATACTCACAAAGAGATTCTTATTCGTATGAAGCAATGTGGTGTGTTCCTTTAGTTTTGAATCCATATTAACAACTACTCTCTAAAAAATGATTGACAATATTACCTTTCTATAATTAAATTAGTTGATAACAATTATCATTACCAAACAAATAATAGTCTATCATATCTCTAGGGGGATTCAAATGTATAATGTCATGAGTAAGAAAAAAATCATTCAATTACTAGGCGCCGGCCTATTAGCAATATCTTTAGCTGCATGTGGTGACGATGATGCAACTAAAGACGATGTTTCGACAAGTCAAACAGATGAAACATCAAGTAAAGAAGCAGTTAAATCAAAAACACTGACGGATGCCATGGGAAATGAAGTGGTCATTCCAGCTAATCCGAAACGTATCATCGCTTCATATCTTGAAGATAATTTGGTGGCTCTTGGTATCAAGCCAGCCGCTCAATGGAGTGTAAGTGATGGAGCAGAAGTTCAAGGATATCTACAAAGTGAACTAGAGGACGTTCCAACCATTCCATATGATCTTCCATTTGAATCCGTACAAAAAGTGGAACCGGATTTAATCATTATGGATTCTGCCACCATGGTTGAAGGCGGTAAATATGAGCAATATAATAAAATTGCACCTACATATGTAATCGGAAACGAAGTTAATAATGACTGGCGAGATGAATTGAAACGCGTCGGGGAAGTATTCGGCAAAGAGAACGAAGCCAAAAAGGTTTTGACGGATTATGATAAAAAAGCAAAAGAAGCAAAGGGAACCCTTGAGGAAAAAGTGGGGAATCCTTCTGTAGCTGCAGTTTGGTTAGTTGGCGGGAAATTCTTCATTGTCAGCGATAACCTTTCAAGTGGAGCTGTCATGTACGGTGACTTAGGGTTAAAAGAACCGGATGTTGTGAAGGAAATCTCCGCTAACGCAACTGGGAACTGGAGTGAAATTTCTTTAGAGAAACTAGTAGAGTTGGATGCTGAACACCTATTTTTGATCAATAGTGATGATTCCGCTGGTTCAAAAGCTTTAAGCGATACGTTATGGAAAAGCGTACCTGCTGTCAAGGCTGGGAATGTTCATGAGTTCTCTCCTAATGAAAGCTGGTTGTATACAGGTGCCATTGCTAACGGGCAAATCATTGATAATATTTTAAAAAGTTTAGTAAAATAGTATAGTGTAATAAAGGCTATCACTTTTGCGAGGATAGCCTTTATTTTTTGCGGAAGTGTGTAATTGCTCTTCCTGTTTTTGTGAGTGAATATCTACTGAAAGAAGGTCATGATATGGGCCACTTATTAACAAAAGATTTGTATGTAGGCTACCAAGATCACATCATCGTCGATAATATGAATCTTCAATTCAAGAGTAACGAAATCACTACTATAATTGGGCCGAATGGATGCGGAAAATCTACATTGCTTAAGGCTATCACTAGAATCATTCCTCATATGAGAGGAAGTGTGTTGCTAGATGGTCAGTCGATAGCAAAGGAAAATACTAAAGAATTGGCAAGGAAAATGGCCATTCTGCCGCAAACCCAAGATGCTCCTGTTGGTTTAACTGTCCAGGAGCTCATTTCTTACGGGCGTTTTCCATACCAAAAAGGGTTTGGTAAATTATCTTTAAGAGATTATGAAATAATAGATTGGGCCCTGGAGGCCACGAATACGGCAGAATTCAAATTTCGCTCCGTCGATTCTCTTTCCGGTGGACAGAGGCAACGTGTCTGGATTGCGATGGCATTAGCTCAGGAAACGGAAATCATCTTTTTGGATGAGCCGACAACATATTTGGATATGGCACATCAACTTGAGGTACTCGAGCTGTTGAAAGATTTGAATGAAAAGCAAAATCGGACGATTATAATGGTACTGCACGATCTAAACCATGCCTCGCGATTTTCACACAACATGATTGCATTAAAAGATGGTGTCCTTGTAAAAGAAGGTCTGAGTGAAGAAGTGATGAAAAAAGAAATACTTAAAGAAGTTTTCAATATTGATGCGGAGATCGTAGAGGATCCTCGTACAGGAAAACCATTATGCATGACGTATGATTTAATTCGGAATAAATGAGGTGATAGCATGTTTTTCGTCATCAAGCGTTTTTTTGCTTATTATAAACCCTATAAAGGACTATTCATCATTGACTTTTCAAGTGCCGTTTTCATCGCCCTTTTGGAATTGATATTCCCTTTGGCTGTAAACCAGGTTATTGATGAATTACTACCGAGCAATAACTGGAGGATCATCATCCTATCTTGTGTAGGGCTCCTTGGTATCTACTTGTTGAGTACAGGGTTGCACTATGTCGTAACATATTACGGACATAAACTTGGAATTAATATCGAAACGGACCTTCGGAAAAATTTATTTTCAAAACTTCAAAAACAATCTTTCACATTCTTTGATAATAATAAAACGGGTCATTTAGTTTCTAGGATGACGAGTGATTTAATGGATATAGGAGAAGTTGCCCATCATGGTCCTGAAGATTTATTCATTGCATTCATGACCATTTTTGGAGCATTCTTCGTCATGTTTCAAATCAATTGGCAGCTAGCGGTCATCGTATTTGCCGTTGTTCCTTTTTTAATCGTTTTGTCGGTATACTTCAGCCGTAAGATGACTAAGGCTTTCCATTCCATGTTTGGTGACATTGCAAATTACAATGCCCGTATTGAAAATAATATTAGTGGCATTCGTGTTGTTCAGTCTTTCACCAAGGAATCTCACGAAATAGAGTTATTTAACCGCTCAAACTCAGAATTCCGTCATACAAAATTGTTAGCCTATAAAATCATGTCATGGAGTACCTCGATAAATTTCCTTCTGATGAAATTGGTCGCCCTAACAGTATTGGGCTGTGGTGCGTGGTATGTGATTCACGGGAAAATGACGTACGGTGAATTTGTAGCCTTTATTATGTTATCCAATATTTTCGTAGCGCCGATTCAACAAATAAGCGCCATTATTGAAACGTTACCAAAGGGGTATGCAGGGTTCAAGAGGTACCTCGAATTGGTTGATATGCTGCCGGATATCCAAGACAGGGATGGGGCAGTAACCATCGAGGGGGTTAAAGGTGATGTGACATTTGAAAATGTTTCTTTTGGGTATGACTCAAATAGAAACATCCTAAACGATATTACCTTCAGTGTGCCAGCTGGGGAGACGATTGCCATGGTAGGACCATCTGGTGGTGGAAAGACCACGATAAGCAGTTTATTGCCTCGCTTCTATGATATTCAATCAGGTAGCATAAAAATTGATGGCATGGATATCAGGGATTTCACATTAAGTTCTTTACGAAAGCATATCGGAATCGTACAGCAAGATGTATTCCTTTTTGAAGGAACGATTCGTGAGAACATCATGTATGGGAACACGAATGCTACAGACAAACAATTGAACAAGGCAATCGAGGATGCTCAATTAATGAGTGTGATTGATAATTTGCCTGAGGGGTTGGATACGCTAATCGGGGAGCGCGGTGTGAAATTGTCAGGTGGGCAAAAGCAAAGGGTTTCAATAGCCCGTATCTTCCTGAAAAATCCTCCCATTTTAATACTTGATGAAGCCACCTCGGCATTGGATACCGAAACAGAGAAGGCCGTTCAAGAGGCATTGGAGCGTCTTTCTATAAATCGAACGACCATTATCATTGCACATAGGCTAGCGACGATTAAGCATGCTGATCGGATAATCGTCGTCCAAAACGGCCAAATAAAAGAACAAGGAACTCATGAAAAATTAATTCATCACGAAGGAGCATATAAGAAATTGATTCTTGCTCAAACCGTATAATATAGCGCTCTAAAAAAGGGTTCACCAGGATATTGGTGAATCCTTTTTTTTGATTGCAAAGAAAAAGCATTTTGTAGTAGAACATTTAAATGGGAATCACTTTGATTCCTATTAAATATGCGGATTATTGAAAATAAACAGAAATTAAGGTTGTAATTTTGAATGCAGTATAATAAAATAACTTAAAACCAACTAAACTAATTGGAATATTTATATATTTTAGGAGGATAGCTCTTGCAACAGCAAATCATTGAAGTAACCAATGTAAATAAATCGTTTTTAACTGATAAACAAACAATTCATGTTCTTGATCAAGTCTCTTTCCATGTGGAAAAAGGGGAAATCGTCACGTTACTCGGAAAAAGCGGATGTGGAAAAAGTACACTTCTCAATATGGTTGGAGGCTTTGAAAAGCCGGATGAAGGAAGCGTGATTCTAGATGGTAAATCTATAAATCGCCCAACTAAAAAGTGTGTCATGCTGTTTCAACAAATCAATCTCCTTCCGTGGCGTTCGGTTCTGAAAAATGTCGAGCTTGGTCTTACCGGAGAAAAGCTATCTAATGAGGAAAAAAACGAACGGGTGATGGAAGCATTGAAGTTAGTAGGGCTTGAAGCACATCTGCATCAGTTTCCACATCAATTATCTGGCGGGATGCAACAGCGTGTTGCGATTGCACGTGCACTTGCCATTGCACCTGATGTCATTTTAATGGATGAGCCTTTCGCGGCACTGGACACATTCAACCGGTATCATTTACAAGACGAACTTCTTCGAATACAAGAAAAGAAGAAGACGACGATTTTACTTGTTACTCATGATATAGATGAAGCTGTCTATTTGTCGGACAGAATATTGATCATGGAGTCACACCCAGGGAGAATATTTAAAGATATTCCTATTAAGCTTGTAAAACCACGTGATCGGGCACATGGGGATTTTCATTATTATCGAAAGAAGATTCTAGAAGAATTCAAGTTGAGTGGTAATCAATTCGTTCCGGAGTATAACATCTGAGAGGGAGTGGGGTTTTGAGCAAGAAAAGGTGGGGTGCTTCGATACTAATGGCTTTCATTTTGCTGTTTACGACTTCATGTGCACAGCCTACACAGCAACCAGAAGGCAAACCAACTATTAAAATTGGCTATCTTCCCATTACTCATGCTGGTGTTCTCTATATGGATAACCACCTGTATGGTGGGGAGTTTGCAGAGTACAATATCGAGCTTGTTAAGTTCAGCTCCTGGCCCGATTTAATGGATGCCTTAAATACGGGTCGGGTGGAAGGTGCCTCTGTTTTAGTGGAGCTAGCTATGAAGGCGAAAGTGAAAGGTATTGATTTAAAAGCTGTTGCACTCGGTCATAAAGATGGGAATGTTATCATTTCATCGAAGGAGATTGAAAGTGCAAAAGATTTAATAGGTAAAACATTTGCGATTCCTCATAAATACTCGACTCAGAATATTTTGTTGAATAAAATGCTTAAAAAAGAAGGATTGAACTATGAGGATGTGGACGTTGTCGAGATGCCTCCTGCTGAGATGCCGGCAGCACTGTCCGAAAATCGAATTTCGGGTTATGCAGTAGCCGAGCCGTTTGGAGCGATGGCCGTTCAACTTGATAAAGGGAAAGTGCTACACCAATCGGATGAAATATGGCCTAATTCGTATTGTTGTGTATTTGTTTTGAGGAATGACTTTATTCAATCCAACCAAACCGCCACCCAATCACTGGTGACACAATACGTAAAAACCAGTGAACAGGCAGAACATAAAGATAAAGATTTATTTAATTCATTTGATCAATATATGAAGGTAGAGAAAGAAGTACTCGACTTATCACTTGAATGGATATCATTTGATGGATTACGCATTGAAAAAGATGAATACAATAAGCTCCGCAATTCAGTGATCGAGATGGATTTATTTGAAAACCCGCCATCTTTTGAAGAATTCGTGGACAATACATATATTGATAAAGCGATGTGATTATGATGATGGAACTATTAAAAAAACTAATGAATTTTTTTATCGGAATGGTTGTATTAGTTCTACTATGGCAATTGATCATTTGGATAGGGGGGTATGAAGAAGCCCTCTTACCTACACCTTTAAGTGTTGGTAAAGCGATCGTTGCTCTCATAGTTAATGGAACGTTATTTGTCCACCTAAAAGTGAGCCTCGGGAGGTTTATTGCAGGTTATTTATTGGCGGTCATTCCAGCGGTTCTTTTAGGAATGTTCCTAGGTAGATCTCCTCGTCTCTGGAATATAGTGGATCCCATCGTACAAGTGCTGAGGCCGGTTTCACCGGTAGCCTGGTCCCCATTTATCGTCCTATGGTTTGGCATCGGAAACATGCCAGCAATTGCGATCATTTTCATAGCAGCGTTTTATCCTGTACTATTAACGACTGTAGCGGGGGTCAAGAAA
This sequence comes from Peribacillus sp. NPDC097264, assembly GCF_050277925.1. Classification (NCBI taxonomy): domain Bacteria; kingdom Bacillati; phylum Bacillota; class Bacilli; order Caryophanales; family Bacillaceae; genus Peribacillus; species Peribacillus sp. NPDC097264. Next base: position 325,165 of record NZ_JBNNSR010000005.1, on the reverse strand, counting down.
ATTGATCGTTCTTATTTGAAAATCGCGGAAAACCTAGAAATCAAGAAGCTGCAATTAATGATGAAGATTATTTTTCCAGCGGCTTTTCCTTCCGTCGTGAGTGGTCTTCACCTTGCGCTTGGTACGGCCTGGATTTTCTTGGTTGCAGGTGAAATGGTAGGTGCCCAATCAGGTCTTGGTTATTTAATCGTGGATGCAAGGAATACATTAAATCTTGATTATGTATTGGCTGGAATTGTCTTCATCGGTGTTTGCGGCTTTCTATTGGATCGATTGATTGGTTTGTTTGAGCGCTGGGTAGGCAAGCACTGGGGAAGCTTTTCAAATTAAACAGTGATTATAGTTCAAAAACTGAAAGAAACGCTAGCCTAGTGCTAAGCCTTTCTTTCAGTTTTTTCGTCTATAATATTCTTAGTGATGGTGCTGCTCAATCTTTTCCTTTTCGTCATACGTACCTAAAGTTGTAGCTACTGTGGATACGCCTAGTATTAATACAGCCAACGACACGGTCACAATAATTGTGGAAGGAATGGCTTTCCTGAAAATGGGGTATTCTTCTTTATTCCATAGCCCGATTGCCATGATTACGCTCGCAATATAGATTGTTGTAAAAAATACAATACTTAGTTCTAGATAATTTGTTGTCATAAAGCTAAGCATTGCTCCCATCATCGCTCCCATAAATAGTGCCCCTAGGCTTTCGATGAATATTTTTACAGGCAACTTATAGGTTAATGCTATAACTAAAACCAAGCTTCCTATCATAGCGATTATGGTGGATAGCACCATGTCTGGAATCCATATAGCTACTAAAATTCCGATAATTGTACTCATGGTCATTGTCACAAACATAGCTAAACAACTAGCCATATGATTTTGTTTATAATGTTGTCGAAAGGTGAAGCCAGTTAACACCGTTAAAATTACAACAATACTAAGACTGACTAGTCCTATCATAAACTTCCTCCATTCAGTTTGTGTAAGAAGTGAAAAATGGTTTCTTAATGTGAACAGGTTGAAGAAGTATTCTTGACGGAACATGAATTTTGTTTTGCGGCACGCGGTACATCAAGCGCGGGGTTACGATCAAAGAAGCCAACAGGTTTCAATTGGAAATTTATATAGGCAGTAGGCATAACCGGCCAGTCTTCCGGACGTGTAATATGATGATGTCCCATTGTATACCATACAACGATATCCTCATTATCGATCGATCGATTTGCTTGAATATATTTGGGAAGCCCGTCTCCACCTTTATGTTGATTGGGGTAATTTCCTGTTGCATACAATTCATTACGGTTAAATTGTGTTACATGTAAATGATTTTTGATAAATCCTGCGCGCTTGATGACGCTTGCGCTTTCATGCGCAAATGGAAGGCAGTTCTCACCAGCCATAATTTTATAACCAACCGGCTGATTAACGACATTCTTTGAGTTTTTATTGATGATTTTCCATGTACGCTGGGTTGGCATATCTAAAATACGTACAGCTTCTTTTTCATGTTGGAATGTACGTGATACTGGATAAAATGCATTTGAATATGGATTGTTCGGACCTTCTGGTTCAGCAAGTGTTTCGGTTTCCACCACTGAATTTTTCACACCATCGAGCATTGTATCCAACCGGAAGTTAAAGAAATGTTGATGATGTACAGCGTTTAAGCCAGGGGCAATTTCCGTACCGTATTTTGATTGCCCGGTTTCGTTAAATGTACCGGTATTTAATATACCTGTTAGCTTAACTTCAACCTCAATCGTACCATCTTGATAGAAGCTCCAATAGAAACCATAATCATAATTTCCTACTGTACAGAAGAATGAAATGACTAAGCGCCGTGAGCGACGTACCTCTACATGGTCAGTACGCCAGTCTGTATGTTTCCATCCGATTCCATAATCTTCTTCGTGTAGGCAAATTGCATTTTTAATCGTACGAGGACTGCCAGCCCCATCCGTTAATACCGCGTCGAAATAATGAATGTGTCCTAAACAATCACAACCTAGCTCAAGCGAATTAGCTAATTGACCCATTCCATATTCTCCGGCATCAAAAGCATTTTGTGTGTTATGTGCAAAGGATGCATCTCCATAAGGAACGACCATTTCAGACAATGCTCCGCGATATAGGATGGGCCGGTCCTTTCCTTTATCATTGTAATTCACAGTATAAAGCACAAGTCCTTCGCGAGGGGTAAACCCGTATCGGAAACTCCATTTTTGCCATTTGATTAAATTTCCTTCTACCGTAAAACTTGCACCTTCTGGCTGAATGATCTCTAGTGGCTTCAGGTCCGTTCTAAACTCTATTGAATCACTTGTTTTAGGATAATAGTTAGCATCAACAGTAGGTATCTCACGTACACCGTAGTCTTCGATACGATCAACTTCCATTTTATTCAAATCAACGTACGCGACAATTCCTGTTAATGGATAAGCGTACCCATTATCATCCGCGAATTTTTTCTGCCAACAGATAGCACGAGCGATCCGTTTACCCTCATTTTCAGGAATATTAAAGTATCCTGCCGACCATGGGTCTACCATGATTAAATCTGGGTTATCAATTCCCCGTTTAGATAAAGCTACTTTAAAGTCAGGGTCTGCCTTAACCAAATTCTCGCATTCTAAGAACTCATCAAGCATTATTCCCGGCTGTACACCTGGGATTTCTTCAAATCGAACAATGGACGATGTATTTAATGAGACAACGACTTCAAATGTTGTCTTTAATTCGTTATCTAGTAATACTATAAAAACTTCTCGTTCGAAGTCATCTCCATCAGTGTAATTTAATACTACTTCTTTTAAAGGCTCATGTAATGTTACTGTTGGGAAGCGCACCTTTTCGCTTAAATTCTTCTCGATTTTCACTATGCTCACAGCTTTTTGAATCTCTTCAACGGTAAGTGGTGCTAACGGGTGATTTACCTTTAAAGTTTTTTCTTTTAAAATATCCACATGTAACATCTCCTTTCGTATATAAATTTATTCTATAGTCAGAATATTTAGTTTACAATGTAAAAAACGGAACTAATAGTATCCAATAGTAGATTGAAAATCCTAAAGAAAATAGTCAGTATTTTTGACATGAATATAAAATTTCCTTAAAAATATATTTCTAGAGGGGTATAACCTATGGATACAGTATTTAAGCCTATTCAACCTGAGTGGAATCAAAGATTACAACATATCAACTTGCTCGAACCTACATTATTTTTAAAAAGTTCTGTTGCATATGTATACCAATTTAAAGTGTCATCAAATGTAGAACCAACCGTTTTATTACCCGGAATACCTGATGGGTGTGTCGATATTATCTTTAATATGGAGGGGGATCAGGGCGATTGTTTCTTGATTCCAAGTCCCAAAATAAGGCAGGCCTATAGCTTTAAAACAAACACGACATACTTTGGCATTCGTTCACTTCCACTCCAGACATTGTTTTCTTTTGTATTATCTATGAAAGAAATCAACCAGTATATTCAGTTAGCCTTATTTGAGGTTGCCCCTTCCTTTTCCGTACTTTATAATCAACTCCTAGAAATTTCTACATTAAAGGAAAAACTACACACACTCGAATCATTTCTTCTAAGTAACTGTACTTCCCATTCACCTAATAGTGCTATTGTGAAATGTTGCATGGACATTAGCATACGTTCGAAAGGTAATATACACGTCAAGGATTTTGAAGCGCATACAGGGTACTCTGAGCGTTATTTGCGTACGCTTTTTCAAAATGAGGTCGGGATACCACCAAAACTTTTTTTGGAACTGTTGAATTTCCAATACACGCTTCAAGAAATCTATAGTGGCACATTTAATCTAGAAACGCATATTGTCGAAAGCGGTTCCTATGATACTTCTCATTTCTATAAGAAATTTAAAAAATTCACCCAAATGACGCCTTTCGAATATAGAAAGCTACTAAAAGAAGTTATTTCTTAAAGTGGTTCTTTCAAAGTGTTCTATTATTCTTTTTTTTTGTAAATGAAGTCTAGCGTGTTATACAGCACTTAAGTGTTGTAGAAGAAAGATAAATTGAATGTATAGCGGGAAAATAAAGGTTGGATTAAGCCAACGAGAGATTGGCTATTTGGGGAAGATAAAAAGAGAACGTCCTGATACTTTTCAAGTGTTAGGACGTTCTCTTTTTTATGGTGATGGATAGGTGCTTACCTTTGAAATTCTTTCTCTACTGGAACAACTTTTATGTCCTGAACTAGTTCTCCCGTTTTTTTAGAATAATAGCCTATGCTCACTTCGTCGCCTGTTACAGGGTCGATTAGTTGTTTATAGCATTTTTGCAGATGGTGGCTTCCCCAAATGATAAGTGAATTGAAGACATCTTCTAACTCTTCGCCACTTTTAGTCAATGTATAACGGTAACGAGGAGGGTGGTCCGTATAAAGTTCTGCTGTAACGAGACCTTCCTTTTCTAAGTACTTCAACCGTTCTGATAAAAGATTGGAAGAAATTCCATTTAGCGCTTTTTTTATTTCGTTAAACATGGTATGCCCGTTTAGTATTTCATGTACTACCAATAAGGTCCATCGATCACCGATGATATTAAGTGACTGTGCGATATTACAAGGCAAATCGTACCTAGTTTTCATAAGTATCCCTCCAATGTTTGATTTGATTTTACCATAGTTAGTTAAAAAACAACAAAGTTGCTTTTTTTAACTAAGTATAATAAAATAACCTTATAAAGATTTCCACTTAAAAAATACAAAGCGAGGGTTTTATCATGGGACTATTTTTAATTGAATCATCATTGAAAGATATCGTGTCAAGTAAAGAAGAACTGGATCAAAAGGTGTCAAAACTTCAAGCGGATTTAAAGGAGAGCAACGCTTCATTAGTGGAGCTTCAACTATCGAAAGATTTCTCCCGTTCATTCTTCATTATTGAAGGGGAAGACCAAAATGCTGCAACTGAGACATTAAAAGGTTCAAGTATTCCTGTGGAACTTGTGAAAGAAGTTCGCCTAGTTGGTAAGGAATTAGAAGATGTGAAGAAAAACAATGAAGTCGTCAATTATTTAGTCGAATGGAATATCCCGGAAAATCTTACGATGGATCAATACTTGGCAAGAAAGAAAAAGAATTCCGTACATTATCAAGAGGTGCCTGAAGTGGCATTCTCAAGAACGTATGTGTGTGAAGATATGACTAAATGTCTTTGCTTCTATGATGCACCTGATGAAGCTGCAATTAAGCGTGCTCGTGAAGCAGTACAAACACCCATTACTTCCATTACCGAAATTCATACAGAAACTAAATAATTTTATTTGAGAAACGAGGGACGCCTAAACTTTAAGTTTGGGTGTCCTTTTTTACTTAAAATTATAATCTGAAAATTTTGATTAGATGGTTGCAATTTTATATACAGTATAATAAAATAACCTTAAACCGACTAAACTAATATGAATAAGTGTTTTTTTCAAAGCATTTAAAAAATACAGGTTAATATAGTCGTCCGATCCTATACATAAAAGAACCATCATTAAAGTCATTACTTTTAAGGTTTTATACAAAGGCGGAATGAAAATAGGGGAGTTGTGGTCATGGAATCATGCGTAGTGGATAAAAAACCTATGATCGAACAATTAATTGAAAAGGAGTTAAGACCATTCGTAAAGAAAATAGATGCTGAGGCTTTTTATGCTGAAGGATTTTTGAAAAAGCTCGGTGAGGCCGGTCTGTTTTCTTCCACTAATAAAACGGAAAAAGAAATTTTATTAGATGAAATGTATGTAGTTAAAGAAACAGCTAAAGTATGCATGACAACAGCGTTTTGTCTCTGGTGTCATTTGGCTGCCTTAACCTATATCCGAAATACCGATAATGTAGAAATGAAAACTAGGTTATTGTCAGCTTTTGAAAACGGTGAAGTCCTAGGGGCAACAGGTTTATCCAATCCAATGAAGTATTACGCGGGGCTAGAAAAACTGAATTTGAGCGCGAGACCGACTGAAGGTGGCTATATTGTTAATGGTGTATTGGCGTCCGTTTCCAATCTTGGAGAGAACCATTGGTTTGGATTAATTGCAGGTGTTAGCGAAAACAAACGAATAATGGCCGTGGTTCCTTGTAAATTAGATGGCCTAAAGCTGAAAGAAAAGGTGGATTACCTGGGGATTAACGGGAGTTCTACATATGCATGTTCCTTTAATGATGTATTTATACCTAAAGAATGGGTGTTGTCTGAAAATGCCGATTTGTTCGTGGAAAAAATTCGTCCGGCATTTATTGCCTATCAAATTCCTCTCGGTCTTGGCGTCACCCAATCATCTATCATGGCGATTGAGAAGGTATGTCAAAAGCAGAATGGCTGTAATCAATTCTTGAGAACCCAATCAAATGAACTGCAAGCAGAAGAGCAGCACATACAGGAAGAGATTTTAACCTTATTCAATAGTGAATCACTTGACTGGAAAGAGGTTGCAGATATTCGCCTTAAAACCGCCTACCTAACCCTTAAGGCTGTCCAAACTAATATGCTTCATAATGGGAGTGCCGGTTATCTTAAAGACAGCGCACCATCAAGGAAACTTAGGGAAGCATATTTCTTTGCAAACTTGACACCGACAGTGAAACATTTGGAAAAAGTCCTTACTGTATAACCTAACCCTCATGAGATTTTCTACTCATGGGGATTTTTTAGTGAAGAAAACAACTCTATTACATCTTAAATGGGTATAAAGGCCCGGCATTTTTTTAAAAAGATAAAGGATCAGAACTAAAATAGTACAAGAAGATTAGTGTGGTAAATGGGAAAATGGGTTATTTTAATTTTGGGAATATTATCTAATTTATTCCCGAAAAGGGGGATGTTTCATTGAAAAAGTATTGGAAAAGTATATTTTGTGCGTTAGCCGTCCTTGTGCTATCGCTAACGAGTTTGCAACCTGCTTTAGCAGCGACGGATTTGAAAAAAGCGAAGACGATAAGTCTTGACAAAAACTATACGGGACAGCTATCTGTTACTAATTATGAACAGGTTTTCAAAGTCAAACTCAAGAAAAATGGAAATTTGAAAGTTTTTGTTAAAACGTATAAAAGTAGAAGTTGGTATGTTGAAGTCTTGGACAGCGAGGGCAACCGACTTGATGACTATTACACAAAAACAACCAATGGTACCGAAACCAACGAAATCGGATTAAAGAAGGGTACATACTATATTGTCATCTCCGGAAATAAAGATAAGCCTTACAAGGTGCAAGCTAAGTTCAAAGCGAGCGAGTATTATGAAAGGGAAAGTAACAATACAGTAAAAACAGCAAACACGATAAAAACAGGTAAAAACTATTATGGTGCCCTACAAGAATTTACGGATAAAGATTATTTGAAGTTCACCGTGAAGAATAAAAGGAAAGTGTCAATCACTTATAACAATACACCCAAAGAACAAAGAGATATCTTGATAGTGAATGCGAAGGGGAAGGTCTATAAAACGGTACACACCGACTATCATGTTAAAAAACCTAGTACTAGTTCATTCAGCTTGTCTTTACCAAAGGGGAGTTATCATGTTCTGATTCAATATGGGAGCGGAGCATATAAAATAAAGGTGAAGTAAACAAAAAAACGGTGCAGTCCAGCTAGTGGCTGCACCGTTTTTTCTTAAAACGGGGTGTTTACATATCGTGACTACTGTTATGTTTTTGTCGAGAGTGCTGTCTATTCTTTACTTTGTGAGAACCACTTAGAGGTTCAGGCTGACCTGATTTTTTTTCTTGATTCTTTTGCATGCCTTTTCCATCATTTTTACTCATATGAATCCCCTCCTACTTATTAAGATAATCAGTTCGTTGAAAGTTATTCACAAGCATATTTATAAAAGCATCGTACATCCTAAAGATGAAAACTTATTGAGGAGCTGAATTTGATGCAGGACAAACAAGATAAGCGGAGATCTTTTCAAGAAGCCCAGCAAAGCTACAAACAAGTAAATGATGCCTATTCTTCGATTGAAAAGACGGCACCGAATTATGGAACGGAACTGAAACATGTGAAACAGGAAGTGAATGAAGCTTATCAGCAAATTCAATCTGCTTTAGTCAACGCATCTGAACACCAGCGTGAACAATTGAAGCAGTATGAACAGGATATACAGGAAATCGTGAACGAAGTCAATTCAGATGACTATTGAAAAAGGAATCCTATAGGCCCAGATTTAGATGTGCGTTTACCTAATAAAATGGGCTTTTTGAAGATTAGCACCTTCAAAAAGCCTCTTTTATGGATTCCTTCTTATTTATTGATTCTTCTTGCGCTTTTTATTGTTTTGCCTTTGTACCTCGGTTAAGGGTGGTTCATTACCTAATTCATCATTGTAGCCCACGCCATTGCCTTGTGCTTTTGCTGCGTTCATTCCCGGTATTACATGATTTGCTTTTTGCTTTGCCATTAGATCACCTCCATTTCATAGAGTGTCATAAGGAACGATGATTATGTATTAACTTCAAATATGTTTTGTTGGAATAATTTATCAGCTTGTTTTTGCGAAAAGCTAAGAATAATGAAGCCTTTAATGGGCGTGCTATGGGCATCTTAATAAGAAGTAAGGGATTTCACATAAGCTAAACTTATCAAAAACAATAACTTTCTTGTTATTTACTTATGCTGAATTCTATATTACTATTAGGTAGAAGGAAGAGTTAGGGTGGGAGAAGAGAGATAAATTTCATCAAACTAACTTTTTTACTTATATCCATTGTAAACATGGTTTTAATGACCAGGTTTTACTTTTATGTGCAGAATTGTTCTGACAGTTTAATAGGGGGTAATATTCATGACAAAGAATGACGTATATCAAGCGCGTAAGTCTTTTGAAGTTGAAGGACAACGCTACAACTACTACAGCTTAGATGCTATTGAAAAAGCAGGGGACGGCAAAGTATCACGCCTACCATATTCCATTAAAGTCCTACTTGAAGCGGTACTTCGCCAAGTAGACGGAAGAGTTATTACAAAAGAACATGTTGCAAACCTTGCTAAATGGGGAACAAGCGAGCAACAAGATATAGATGTTCCATTCAAGCCTTCACGCGTTATCCTACAAGATTTCACTGGTGTACCAGTAGTCGTAGATTTAGCTTCTCTACGTAATGCATTCGCTGCACTTGGTGGAGATCCTGATAAAATTAACCCGGAAATTCCGGTTGACCTTGTAATTGACCACTCAGTACAAGTTGATAAAGCAGGAACTTCTGATTCTCTTGATGCCAATATGGATCTTGAATTTGAACGTAATGCAGAGCGTTACCAGTTCCTAAGCTGGGCTCAAAAATCATTCAACAACTACCGTGCTGTTCCACCAGCAACTGGTATCGTTCACCAAGTAAACCTTGAGTTCCTTGCGAACGTAGTCCATGCTGTTGAAACACCAAACGGAGACTTTGAAGTATTCCCTGACTCTGTATTCGGTACAGATTCACATACTACAATGATTAACGGTATCGGTGTTCTTGGATGGGGTGTCGGTGGTATTGAAGCTGAAGCAGGTATGCTTGGACAACCTTCATACTTCCCAGTTCCAAAAGTAGTTGGAGTAAAACTTACTGGTCAACTTCCTAACGGAACAACTGCTACTGACCTTGCATTGAAAGTTACTCAAGTTCTTCGTGCACACGGCGTAGTTGGTAAATTCGTTGAGTTCTACGGCCCAGGAGTTGGATACCTTCCACTTGCTGACCGTGCAACAATCGCTAACATGGCACCAGAATACGGTGCTACAGTTGGGTTCTTCCCGGTTGATGCTGAAGCAATCGATTACATGCGCTTAACAGGCCGTGATGAAAAACAAATTAAAGTGGTTGAAACATACTGCAAAGAAAATGGATTGTTCTATACTCCTGAAAACGAAGACCCAGCATACAATGATGTTGTGGAAATCGACCTTTCAGCTATTGAGCCAAACCTTGCAGGACCTAAACGTCCACAAGATTTAATTCCACTTTCTCAAATGAAAAAATCTTTCCTTGAAGCAATCAATGCACCTATGGGTAACCAAGGTTTTGGCATGACTGATGCTGAATTGGATAAAGAAGTAACAGTTAAATTTGCTGATGGCAAAGAAACTACTATGAAAACAGGTGCGATCGCTATTGCTGCAATCACAAGCTGTACAAATACTTCTAACCCATACGTAATGCTTGGAGCAGGTCTTATTGCTAAAAAAGCGGTTGAAAAAGGCTTGACTGTTCCTGATTATGTTAAAACATCATTAGCACCAGGTTCTAAAGTTGTTACTGGTTACCTTCGTGATGCAGGTCTTCAACCATACTTGGATCAATTAGGATTCAACATCGTTGGTTACGGATGTACAACATGTATCGGTAACTCAGGTCCATTAGCAGACGAAATCGAAGCAGCAGTTGCTGAAGCAGATCTTCTTGTAACATCTGTACTTTCTGGTAACCGTAACTTCGAAGGTCGTATTCACCCATTAGTGAAAGCAAACTACCTTGCTTCTCCAACATTGGTTGTTGCCTATGCACTTGCTGGTACTGTGGACTTCGATCTTAACAATGATTCTCTTGGTAAAGACAAAGACGGTAACGATGTTTACCTTGCTGATATCTGGCCATCACAAGAAGAAGTTAATGCAGCTGTTAAATCAACAGTTACACCGGAATTATTCCGTAAAGAATACGAAACTGTATTCAACGATAACAAACGTTGGAATGATATCGAAACAAGCAATGAAGCTATCTATGCTTTCGATTCTAAATCAACATATATTCAAAATCCTCCATTCTTTGAAGGATTATCACCTGAACCAGGTTCAGTTAACCCACTTACTGGATTGCGCGTAGTTGGTAAATTCGGTGATTCAGTTACAACTGACCATATCTCTCCTGCAGGTGCAATCGGTAAAGATACTCCAGCTGGTATCTACTTACGTGAAAACGGAGTGAAACCACGTGACTTTAACTCTTATGGTTCTCGTCGTGGTAACCACGAAGCGATGATGCGTGGAACATTCGCCAACATCCGTATCCGTAACCAAGTTGCTCCAGGTACAGAAGGTGGTTACACTACTTACTGGCCTACAGGCGATGTAATGGCTATCTATGATGCATGTATGAAATACAAAGCTGATGGAACAGGTCTTGCTGTCATTGCTGGTAAAGATTACGGTATGGGAAGTTCTCGTGACTGGGCTGCAAAAGGTACGAACCTTCTAGGCATTAAAACAGTTATCGCTGAAAGCTTCGAGCGTATTCACCGTTCTAACCTTGCATTGATGGGTGTTCTTCCTCTTCAATTCAAAGAAGGAGAAAACGCTGAGACTCTTGGCTTAACTGGTAAAGAAGCGATTGCTGTTAAGATCGACGAAACAGTTAAACCTCGCGATATGGTAACTGTTACAGCTACTGATGAAGCTGGCAACGTAAAAGAATTTGATGTATTGGTTCGTTTCGATTCTGAAATCGAAATCGACTACTACCGTCACGGTGGTATCCTTCAAATGGTATTACGTAACAAACTTAAAGGTTAATTAACTTTTAGAAGACGACAAACCTGCCTGTCAGGTTTGTCGTTTTTTTTTGTGTCAAAGTTATGAAATATAACAAGGGACTTCGATTTTACCTTTTCTGAGCATGATTTTATTGTTAAGATGATGTAAGAGGCTGACAGATATGGAATATGTACTATTTCTTTTGGCGAATGAATATTTTTATTGTAACGGAATTAGGGGGACGGGGTCATGTTAAAGAAAATTATTGCCTCGGTTGTCTTACTATCGCTGATAGCGGTGGCAATCGTTCAAGCAATGGATGATAAACCTGATAAAAATGAAGAAGGAAATTCGATGGGGGGGCTGAAAATTGGTGCCAAAGCACCTGATTTCACCTTAGAAACTTTGGATGGGAAACAGGTGAATTTATCTGACTATAAAGGAAAAAAAGTGATGTTGAATTTCTGGGCAACTTGGTGTCCTCCTTGTAAAAAAGAAATGCCAGATATGGAGAAATACTCAAAGCAGGCTGGGGAAGATGTCGTTATATTGGCTGTTAACATTGATCCAGAAAATGATGTGCAGGCATTTATTGATGATAATGGGATAACATTTACCATTCCATTGGACAGTCAAAGCGCTAAACAACCGGTAAACGATCAATATAAGGTTATGGCCATACCTACAACATACTTTATTGATAGTGAGGGCATTATTCGAAATAAAATGGTTAAAGCGATGCAATTTAATGAAATGGAACAAAACATCAATAGTATGAAATGACGGGATCAATAAGATTCCGTTTTTTTAGTAGGATTTAAAAAATGTGTCTAATTTGTCACAAGTTTTTAGAAAAATCAAAAAACATTGCAAAAAATAGATTACTCACCGCCAATTTGGGTTAAAGTATAGAAGACGCGTGAAATGAGTTTGGTGCGAACTAAAATGACTGATTATTCAGACTTTATATCAGACTGTCTGTATAGTCATAATTTTACGTTAATTTGGAAATGATGGAATATACACTATATAGTAAGAAGGTGAAAATATGAAGAAAAGAAAACGATCTTTTGAAGAACTGATTAATGAAAATAAAAAGGAATTGTTAATGGATACAAAGCTGATGGAGAGACTTGAAGAACGACTTGAACAAAAACATATGCAAAAGGCTGAATAATAGCATAGGGGTATGAAAAAGAAGGGCTAGCGATGAATATTTCATTGTTGGCTCTTTTTTACATGCAGTGGTAAAAACATTTGAATTCTCGGAAAACCACTCAAAAACTGGAACTCATGAATTTCATTTTTAAAACCATCCTAAAAATAGGAGGCGATTTATAATGAGTAACCCAAAAAAAGATTCACAACACTTTAGACCGAGCCATCTGGGTACACAACCGAGAACAGGTGGAGGAAATAAAGGAAAACAAATGCAAGATACTTCAGGAAAGCATGCCCAAGTCATTCAAACTAAAGGTGAGTAAGTAAGAATTCATGTCTTTAAAGGCTAGGTGGAGAAGGGAGTTATTCTTTCTCTACCTTTTCTATTTCAATAACCGAGAACGGAGACGCTATTCTTTAAAGGTATTCTGCAATTATGATAAGATGATGACAGTACGATTGAAAAGGAAGTGGGGAAACAAAATGTGGATAGCAGAAAATGAAATAGAGGTTCGGTATGCTGAAACGGACCAAATGGGAGTCGTGTATCATGCTAATTACTTTGTATGGATGGAACTTGGCAGGACGAAATTAATTAATGATTTAGGTTTCCGTTATGCAGATATGGAAGCGGAGAACATCCTTTCCCCCGTGATGGATATACAGGCTACTTACAAAATACCTGTACGTTACGGTGAAAAAGTACTGATCAAGACATGGATTGAAGAATATGATGGGCTCCGTGTCGTTTATGGATATGAAATCATGAACCAGGATAATAAAGTGGCGGCAACCGGCCAATCTGTGCATGTTTGCGTAAAAAAGGAAAACTTTAAACCTGTGTCCATCAGAAGGCTATTTCCAGCGTGGCATGAAGCCTATGAAAAAAATAAAAAGTGATATTTACATAACCGAGGTGAACAGTATGGCGTTCGGGATTAAGCGGGTCGACGTTATTAACTGGAAACGTCAAATCGACCAAGGAAAAATTGCGTTTTTGACTCACTATTGGCTTGATGATCGTTTTCCTGGTTGCAAGACAGTGACCAAAGTCGGCTGTAAGGACATGGATCGTTTAGCGGAGTGGGGAGATAAATATGGTTTGAGAAAAGAATGGATTCATCACAGGAAGGATGGTTATTCCCACTTTGACCTGTTGGGGGATCGGCAAAGAGACATTCTTAAAGCTGAGGATATCAAAGAAAGATTAGTCAAGTAAAAGGCGAAACAAGGGAAACTGACAGCAGCAGGGTTCCCTGCTGCATGGTCAAGCTCCTTTTTTGTATACGAATTCAGGCTCAGCAGATTTCTCATTGAAAGTGATCAATAAATCATGTCCATCGAAAAACCATGTATCTTTTTCTTCTACATAAAAGGTGATTGATCTCATTGTATCTGAAGCTGCTATGGCTTCAGGTTCTTCCTGAATGATGCCCAATGAAAATCCGCTTTGGACAGTACTTACCCCTCCGTATCGTGCATGAAAGCGCAGATAAGCCCCTTCAGGCAATTCTAACTCATCGATATACCATTTGGCAGCCCGGTCGGAAATTTGTAGTTTCAAAAAGTGAACCTCCTCCCTTTAATTGAACATGTTCATTATAAGATAAATGCAGTAAAGATGCGAATAAAGTATGTTGTGGAGGAAAATCAAGAATGAATATACCCTATACGATTTGTTTTATTACCCGAGTAAGATCAGGCAGGGTCGAAATTCTTATGCTTTTGCGTAATAATGAACCTAATAAACATAAATGGAATGGCGTTGGTGGAAAAATCGAGGAAGGAGAGACCATCAATGACTCGATGGCTCGAGAAATAATCGAAGAAACAGGGCTGAAAGTGAATAAACTGTGTTTCCGTGGTATCGTAACATGGAACGAGACGAGTGGAATGTACGTTTATCGGGCCGAAGACACAGGTGGAGAACTCATAGCTTGTGATGAAGGTGAACTTGCCTGGAAGCCCTACGAGTGGGTCATGGAGACTGATGAAGCTGTGTCGAATATTAAATATTATTTAAATGAAATTTTATTTGAGCAGTCTTTATACGAATTTGCTTTGACATATGAAAATGAACGACTACTTTCCTTTGAAAAAAAATCCTTACCTGATAATTATCCGCTACTACTTACTAAATAAAAGAGCATTTTTTATTTATGAATCATGCACTAAAATGAATTTTCCTGTACATATGTAGATGAATATAAAAGTAGGGGGAATGAAGAATTCCTAACATCACACATGGGAGTTAAGGGTGCGGAGAAGTGAGAGATGAAAAAACGGTGTTTTTATAGGGATGTATTTTTCGGAATCGAATTATGTAATGGATATTGATAAAGATGGCATGCTTTCCATGCAAAAAGAAAACATGCCTAAATCGTACCTGCGGATCATGCTATTTTTTGTTTTCTTTTTCTTCGGCCTCGGCTAGTTTCTTTAACAAGATGGGTGTAGGCATATGCATAATTTGCTCTAAAGGTAGGTTAAGTGTCTCAGAAAGCTTTATTGCGGTATCTGATGAGATTTGTAAAGGTTTCACGGTTTCTCTCCTAATCTTCTATTCAATATTTAATGGTAAAAAAGTGATGAAAAGCCCATCTAATGGGCTTTTTCTCTTGCTGAATTATAGCCATTTCACTTTCGGTTCCGTCTTATCGATAATTCGTTTAATATTGGCACGATGACGGTAAAAAATGAAAACGGTCAGTATACCGATCACGATGATAAGAGCCCAGTCGCCGAAATGGAATACAAGGCTGTATATGAGGGCCAGTAGGCAAGCAATCATTGATGATAGTGATACATATTTGGTTATGTATAAGGATATAAAAAATATGAGAACGGCAAAAAGGAAAAATAAAGGTTCATAAGCCAGTATGACACCAGCTGATGTTGCAACTGCTTTTCCACCCCGGAAATTCGCAAAGATGGGGAACATATGACCGATTACTGCACAAATTCCAGCTAGCAATTCAGGCATATCCGCACCTAGGAAGAATGGGAGGAGCGTGGCTAATGTACCTTTAAGTATGTCCATGATCGTTACGGTCAGCCCAGCCTTGACACCAAGCGTTCTGAAGGTGTTCGTGCCACCTAAGTTTTTACTGCCATGCTCCCGAATATCAATGTTGTAAAAGGTTTTTCCGATTAACAAACCTGATGGAATCGATCCGATTAAGTAGGCAGCCAGAATAATGATGATTGTAAGCATTCGATAACCCTTTCTTAAAGAAGAATATTCATATTTTATCGTGCATGAACAGGCTGAAAGTGATAGAAGGACCAAATCAGCCTCAAATACCTGATAAGTTTATCTTATTGTAACATTTTCATGATAAAATGGCATGGCTGTCTGGAAAAATCCTTATGAATTTTTTTGATATATCTTCGAATTCTATATTTGAATGGTTTATAAGAAGGGTTTACCGTTAATATAAGAAATGTAACGTGTGCTTCCATCCAAGTATCGGGATAACCATTCCTTTATGTCTGAAATGAAATTAATCGACGAAATATCTGTTCGGTAAGAATGAATTTTTGTATAATGGTTTTCTTAATAATGGTATTAAACTGCTTTTCTTTGTAAAATATTCTTAATGAGGCAAAACTATTCGTTAGTATTGTATTTTATATTAAAGGGGACTGATAAAAGTGATTGAAAATCCTAGTAGGGAAGAAATGGGCAAGATGTTAAAAAAATCGAAACGGATTGCTGTGGTAGGACTATCGAATAATCCTGATCGAACTTCATATATGGTTTCAAAAGCTATGCAGGATAATGGATATGAAATCATTCCGGTCAATCCTGCCGTATCCGAAGTGATGGGGGTTAAGGCGGTTGCATCACTAAAAGATATTGTTGGACATGTCGATATCGTCAATGTTTTTCGCCGCTCTGAATACCTACCGGAGATTGCAAAAGAATTCGCAGAAATTGATGCGGATATCTTTTGGGCACAACTAGGGGTTGAAAACGAAGAGGCATATAATTTTCTAAAAGAAAAAGGCTATACTGTTATTATGAATCGATGTATAAAAGTTGAACACGCTCTTACAAAATAAAGTAAAGAGCGGATTTTTCCGCTCTTTTTTTTATAAGTGGGGAATTAATTTTTTTGAAAAACATAGCTTGAATTGAAAACGAAACATAGTTATCGCAATTAAACTACATATAAAATTTAAGAGAAATAGTAAAACGCTATTTGCCAAATGAAAATTTACGGCTACAATTAGAACGGTGGATCAGATAGATTTTACAATAAAACGAACATGATAAATTCCGATCAAGAATATTAACGTTTAATAAAGGGACGAAAAAAATAGAACACTTGTTCTTTTTGTTCGAAACCATTATACTTTATGTAAGATAACGAACATATAAATTATTTGGTTTAAGGTTAAGAGTCATTTCATTGCAGTATGATTTGGCCCGGAAATTGTGTTTAGTAAGGAAAGGGGAATTTCTGTGGCAAAGAAAGTAAAGACAATCGAGTACAATGATGATGCAATTCAGGTACTGGAAGGACTCGAAGCGGTCAGAAAACGTCCCGGTATGTATATCGGCAGTACGGATGCACGTGGACTTCATCATTTAGTGTATGAGATTGTGGATAACTCCGTAGATGAGGTTTTGGCCGGTTATGGAGACCACATTAGTGTGAAAATACATAAAGATAATAGTGTAAGTGTAACGGATAAGGGTCGGGGGATGCCTACAGGTATGCATAAAACGGGGAAACCTACACCTGAAGTCATTTTGACGATTCTTCATGCCGGAGGTAAGTTCGGACAAGGTGGATATAAAACAAGTGGCGGTCTGCACGGGGTTGGTGCATCAGTTGTGAATGCATTGTCTGAATGGCTTGTCGTCACGATTAAAAGAGACGGGTTCATTTATGAACAACGTTTCTTCAACGGGGGTAAACCGGAAACCACCTTGGAGAAAATCGGCAAAACCAATCAATCCGGGACAAGAATTCATTTTAAGCCGGATCCTAAAATATTTTCGGTTACCACATTTAATTATGATACGCTCTCTGAAAGACTTCGTGAGTCTGCTTTTCTTTTAAAGGGCATGAAAATAGAGTTGATAGATGAACGGAAAAATGAGCATGAAATATTCCATTATGAAACTGGGATAGAAGCTTTTGTAGAATATTTAAATGAGGAAAAAGAGACGCTCCATAATGTTGTCAGTTTAGAAGGGGAACAGAATGGAATTGAGGTCGACCTGGCTTTTCAATTTAATGATGGATATTCAGAAAACATCCTAAGCTTTGTCAATAATGTCCGTACGAAAGATGGCGGGACCCATGAAATTGGGGCTAAGACAGCGATGACACGTTCATTTAATGATTACGCCAGAAAGATGGGGTTATTAAAGGAAAAAGATAAAAATCTTGAAGGATCGGATATACGAGAAGGATTATCTTCAATTATTTCTGTCCGCATTCCGGAAGAGCTCCTGCAATTTGAAGGTCAGACTAAAAGCAAGCTGGGTACCAGTGAAGCGCGGTCTGCTGTCGATTCAATCGTTTCAGAGCATTTAGCATACTTTTTTGAAGAAGATCCGACGACTACCACACTATTAGTGAAAAAGTCCATCAAAGCTTTCCAAGCTCGTGAAGCGGCCCGAAAAGCTCGGGAAGATGCTAGAAGCGGAAAGAAACGGAAAAAATCCGATGGTAATCTTTCGGGGAAATTGACGCCAGCCCAATCGAAAAATCCCGAGCGAAATGAATTATATCTTGTTGAAGGGGACTCTGCAGGAGGATCTGCCAAGCAAGGTCGGGATCGACGTTTTCAAGCGGTGCTACCGCTAAGGGGTAAAGTCATCAATACCGAAAAGGCTAAGCTTGCCGATATTTTCAAAAATGAAGAAATAAACACGATTATTCATGCCATAGGTGCAGGAGTGGGGGCGGAATTCAATACCCCTGATACCAACTATGATAAAGTCATCATCATGACTGATGCCGATACGGATGGAGCACATATTCAAGTATTACTGCTTACATTCTTTTATCGTTATATGAAGCCATTAATAGAGGCAGGAAAGGTATTTATCGCCTTGCCGCCATTATATAAAGTGAGTAAAGGCACGGGAAAGAAAGAGATTATAGAATATGCCTGGAGCGATGATGAACTTCAGGGTGCAATTGATAAAATAGGCAGAGGCTATATGATCCAGCGCTATAAGGGTCTTGGTGAGATGAATGCCGATCAGCTATGGGATACGACCATGAATCCGGAAACAAGAACATTGATTCGCGTCAAAATCGATGACGGGGCACGTGCTGAAAGACGTGTAACAACGTTAATGGGTGACAAAGTAGAGCCGCGCCGTAAATGGATTGAAGCCAATGTTGCTTTTGGTCTCGAAGAGGAATCGAATATTTTAGATAATGAAAATATGTCGATTGAAGAGGAGGTCAATAACGATGGTATTTGAAGAGTCATTTCGTGATTTGCCGCTAGAAGAGGTTATTGGAGATCGCTTCGGGCGTTATAGTAAATATATTATTCAGGATCGTGCATTACCAGATGCAAGAGATGGATTAAAACCGGTTCAGCGCCGGATTTTATATGCCATGTTTGTAGAAGGGAATACCCAGGAAAAAGGGTTTAGAAAATCTGCCAAAACGGTCGGTAATGTTATTGGTAACTATCACCCACACGGTGATTCCTCAGTTTATGAGGCCATGGTACGGATGAGTCAGGATTGGAAGTTGCGGAAGGTCATGGTTCAGATGCATGGAAACAACGGTAGTATCGATGGTGACCCACCGGCTGCAATGCGTTATACGGAAGCAAGGCTTTCAGCCATTGCCTCCGAGATGTTACGTGATATAGACAAGCGGACTGTTGATTTTGTCTCCAATTTTGACGATACATCCGAAGAACCTATCGTATTACCGGCAATGTTCCCGAACCTGCTCGTAAACGGTTCGACAGGTATATCTGCTGGTTATGCAACGGAGATTCCTCCACATCAATTAGGCGAAGTCATTGATGCAGCCATTATGAGGATCGATAACCCGAAAGCGACAGTCGCGGATTTGATGACAGTTATCAAAGGTCCCGATTTCCCAACAGGCGGTATCATTCAGGGAATCGAAGGCATTCGTAAAGCCTATGAAACCGGCAAAGGTAAAATCATCGTCCGTGGCTTGGCTGATGTGGAAACGATACGTGGAGGAAAGCAACAAATTGTCGTTACGGAAATCCCTTATGAAGTCAATAAAGCGAATCTTGTAAAGAAAATAGATGAGTTCCGGCTTGATCGTAAAGTTGAAGGAATTGCGGAGGTTCGTGATGAAACCGACCGTACGGGACTTCGAATCGTAATTGAATTGAGAAAAGAAGCAGATGCAAATGGTGTCTTGCATTATTTATATAAAAATTCCGATCTCCAGGTTTCTTATAATTTTAATATGGTGGCGATTTATAAAAAACGGCCGACATTGATGAGCCTGCCTAAAATGCTTGATGCATATATTGACCATCGTAAAGAGGTTATAATTAACCGATCTCGTTTTGAACTTCAAAAAGCACACGATAGGGCACATATTGTAGACGGCTTAATAAAGGCTCTATCCATTTTAGATGAAGTCATCGCTGTCATCCGAGGTTCTAAGGATAAAAGAGATGCTAAAGATAACCTGATTGCCAAGTTTACCTTTACCGAAGCTCAGTCCGAAGCCATTGTATCTTTACAGCTCTACCGTTTGACCAACACGGACATTACAGCTCTAAAAGCTGAAGCAGCAGAGTTAAACAGTAAGATTGAGGAATTGACTAAAATACTTGGTAGTGAGAAGGTTCTACTTCAAGTCATTAAAAAAGAATTACGATTTATTAAAAAAGGGTTTGATGACGGCCGACGTTCGAAAATCGAGAATGAGATTGAAGAAATCAAGATCAATCTTGAAGTCTTGATAGCAAGTGAGGACGTTATGGTCACTGTAACGAAAGAGGGCTATGTCAAGCGTACATCGCTACGATCTTATTCGGCATCCGGTGGGCTTGATTTTGGCATGAAGGATTCAGACCGCATGCTTCAGAAACTGGAAATGAATACGACAGACGTACTGCTGTTGTTCACTTCCAAAGGTAATTTCCTATATTGTCCAGTCCATCAGCTTCCAGATATTCGTTGGAAAGAAACGGGCCAACATATCGCGAATATCATCCCAATAGATCGGGATGAGCAAATCATTAAGGCCATTCCAATAAAAGATTTCAATCAGCCGGAGTATTTAGTGTTCATAACGAAAAATGGCATGGTGAAGAAGACCGAACTAGCTTCCTATAAAGCACAGCGTCATTCCAAAACCCTAGTAGGCATCAATTTAAAGGGTGATGATGAATTGGTTGATGTTCACCACACCGATGGCAAGGCTGATCTATTCATAGTCACCCACAATGGTTATGGCTTATGGTTTGATGAAGAAGAAGTGAGTGTTGTAGGCATCCGTGCTGCTGGTGTGAAGGGAATCAATTTAAAAGAAGATGATTATGTCATTGGCGGTAAGATATTAGCCAAGGATAGTAAGGAATCCATTTTGATCGTCACACAACGCGGGGCCATCAAGAAAATGAAATTGACGGAGTTCGAAAAAACAAGCCGTGCTAAACGTGGGGTTGTCGTATTAAGGGAACTTAAATCAAATCCTCATCGTGTCATTGGATTTGATACAGTCAATAAAACCGATAGTTTGTTCATTCTTTCTGAAAAAGGCAAAATTGAAACCGTTCATGCATCATCATTGAAAAATCATGATCGCTACACAAATGGTTCCTTTATTTTTGACGAAGCGGAAAGCGGAAAAGCAAAAGAATTATGGAAAATTTCATTAGAAGATGAATCTGTAAAAGATTCGTAACATCCATTCATTTTATAGTAGGGATGCTGACTTGGTCAGCATCCCTTTTCTGTATTTCTATGGTTGATATGTGTTCAAATCTAGGCTCATTCGTCCCCTTAATGTCCGTGTAGTCAAATAACACCATTTACATTTACCCCGATTCCTTTTTTACTCCCTAACTACTTAATATGTTCTTAATTCAAAAGTGAATGATTAAGTCAAAATTAAATCGTTGTAGTGTCCATGAGAAAATCTCATTAATTGGATGATTAATTCAAATTTGAATTTTAATGAAAACAGATTGCTAGCCTGGTAGTGTTTTTAATTTGGCACATTACTTGCATATGATTATTGTATCTTCTTGATTTTTGTGAATTAGGAAAGGGAGAAAAAATGGATAGATCTTATAACAAGAATTCTAATCTTGAAAAAAATTGAAATGACCTTCCTACATGCTCATCATATTTTTTAATCTTCGACTCGTATTTCTATTAAACTAAACTGCGGTTCATTTCAACAAAAGCCTATACATAGTGCTTTAAGTAAGAAACAACTCATGTGAAAAAGGTTCAATCGGCAGAAACCAATTTAAAAAAAGGGGGGGCTAACAGCATGGACTTTCGCTTTGATGCAGAGACTCTACTTTTGAAAGAAAATATCCAGCAATTTATTCAAGATGAAATCGAACCATTTGCCATGCAGATTGAAGAGGAAGACCGTATCCCTGATTCTCTCATTCAATTATCTAAAGAAATGGGCTTATTCGGTCTTAGTATCCCTGAGAGGTATGGTGGACTAGGTATCGGTATGGTCGAAAAATGTGCCTTATATGAGGAAATAGGAAAAACGCATAATGGTTATACGACGTTGATAGGAGCCCATACCGGTATCGGAACAGTCGGTATTGTGGAGATGGGGAATGAAGAACAAAAGCAAAAGTATCTTTCTGACATGGCAAGTGGAAATCGAATCGGAGCATTTGCTTTAACGGAACCAGCTGCAGGATCACATGCCACAAATTTAAAAATGACCGCGGTAAAATCAGGTGATAGATATATCCTGAATGGAACAAAGCACTATATCACGAATGCGGATGTGGCAGATATTTTCACCGTCATGGCTGTTACGGATAAGGAAAAAGGAGCAAAAGGAATCACTTCATTCATCGTAGAAAAGGGATTCCCAGGATTCCAAGTAGGTAGTATGGAAAGGAAAATGGGGCTACGAGGTTCCCATTCTGCAGAACTGATTTTTGAAAATTGCGAGGTTCCTTTGGATAATGTACTGGGGGAAGTTGGCCAAGGATATGTCAATGCCCTTAAAATCCTGGCAAACGGTCGAGCAGGACTCGCAGCACGCAATTTAGGTTCATGTCAGTACTTATTGGATTTATCCATTCATTATGCAATGGAACGGGAACAATTTGATGTACCGATTATTGAACACCAGGCTGTATCCCATATGATAGCTGAGATGGCAATGGAAATAGAGGCACTTCGTTCTTTTACCTATAGAGTGGCCTGGATGGTCGATCAGGGAGAGAAAATCATTAAGGAAGCGGCCATGCTGAAGCTTTTCGGTTCGGAAGTATATAATCGGGTGGCGGATAAAGCGGTCCAGATTCATGGAGGACTCGGATATATTAAGGATTTTCCTATCGAACGTTTCTTTCGGGATGCAAGAATTACTAGAATTTATGAAGGTACGTCGGAAATCCAGAAAAACATCATTACAGGGCAATTGAAGAAAGCGCATTCAAAATAATTTTAATGGAAGCTGGAGGGGTTGTAATGGATTTACGTTTATCGGATGAACAAAGAATGGTGCAAAAAACGATTCGTAAGTTTGTCGAAAATGAACTGATTCCACTGGAAAATGAAGTGCTCCGGAATGAAATAGCCGGAAAGCCCAGTTTACCTGCAGAGACATTACAGGAATTACAGGAAAAAGCAAAAAAGGCGGGGTTTTGGGGAATTAATACACCTGAAGAATATGGTGGGGCTGATTTAGGGCAAATGATGATGGCCATCGTGCTGATGGAAGTTTCGAAGACATTCGTTCCTTTCAGTTTCGGTGGATCAGCTGATAATATTCTGTATTATGGAAATGAAGAACAGAAGAAGAAATATCTGATTCCAACGATCAATGGGGAGAAGAAGTCTTGTTTTGCGATGACGGAACCAGGGGCTGGATCCGATACACGCAACATAAAAATGACGGCCATTAAGGATGGAGACGAGTGGGTGCTGAATGGCGAAAAAACGTTCATCACCGGTGGAAATGATGCAGATTTTGTCATGGTCATTGCGGTTACGGACAAAGAACGTCACCAGGCAACGGGGACGGAAGGCGTCACCTGTTTCATCGTGGATCGGGACATGGGATGGAAATCAGAATATATCAATACGATGGGCGAATGGGGACCTGCCGGTTTAGTGTTCGACAATGTACGGGTACCTGAGGAGAATATATTAGGGGAAATACATGGTGGCTACAAATTGGGTCTCGAGTGGATAGGTTTTGCAAGATGGATTGTTGGGGCAAGGGCAGTGGGTTCAGCTGAACGATTACTCCAAATGGCCATCGACTATGCAAAGGAGCGGGTAACTTTCGGGAAGCCTATTGCGGAACGTCAGGCCATTCAATGGCAGATTGCAGACTCTGCTGTTGAAATTGAAGCGGCAAGGTGGTTAGTCTTAAATGCAGCTTTCACACTTGATAATGGAGAAGACAATCGTCATCTAGCCTCGATGGCTAAACTTTATGGCTCGAATATGGGGAATCGAGTCGTCGATCGTGTTTTGCAAATCCATGGTGGCATGGGTTATACAAAAGAACTGCCTATTGAGCGTTGGTACCGTGAAGCAAGGCTCTGGAGAATATACGATGGTACAGATGAAATTCAGCGTATGATCATTTCAAGGAACTTAATTAAAGGACATGTTAAACTAGGACAATTTTTATAATAGATGAGGAGGAACAATCATGACAGGAAGATTTTTAGGAAAAACAGCATTAGTAACTGGTGGAAGCAGGGGGATTGGAAGGGCAATCGTTGAACTACTAGCAAGTGAAGGAGCAAAGGTAGGAATCATCGATATTAATGAAGAAGTCCTGAATGTAGCGGGAAATGAACTACGTGACCAAGGCTATACCATTTATACAAAAGTGGCAAATGTAGTCGAGGCAGAAGAGGTGGAAACTGCTGTCAAGGAAATAGCGGAAACATTCGGTTCGCTTGATATCCTTGTCAATAACGCGGGGGTCATTCGCGATAACCTAATATTCAAAATGACCGATTCGGATTGGCAGACAGTCATGGATGTACATTTGAAGGGTACGTTCAATTCAGTCCGTGCTGCTCAGAAATACATGGTTGAAAGAAAATATGGAAGAATCATCAATATTTCGTCCACTTCGGCTCTCGGCAATCGAGGACAATCGAATTATGCAGCTGCAAAGGCGGGGCTGCAAGGGTTAACGAAAACGTTAGCGATTGAGCTCGGTAAATATGGAATCACAGCTAATTCGGTAGCCCCTGGATTCATTGAAACGGAGATGACGAAAGAAACTGCACGTCGTGTGGGGGTCAGTTTTGAGCAGTTCGTTGAGGGAAGTGTGAAGAAGATTCCAGTTGCTAGAAGCGGGAAGCCAAGTGATATCGCAAATGCTGTTGCTTTTTTTGCTGATGAAGCTTCTTCCTTTGTTAATGGTCAAGTTCTTTACGTTGCAGGTGGTCCAAAAAATTAACTGATTAGGTGGGGAAGATATGTTTAAAGATTGTATCGAAAAACGTTCCAAACCGGTCAAAAATTCAGTCGAACGTGGGGCCGTGAAAAAATTCGCGGAAGCAATCGGTGACTTGCATCCTATTTTCATTGATGAAGAGATAGGAAAACAATCAAGGTACGGCACGAATATTGCCCCTCCTACATTCCCACGGGTCTTTGATTATGGAGTGATTGAAGGGTTGAACCTCCCTGCTAAAGGGTTAATTCACGGCGAGCAGATTTATCATTATAAGCGGCCCCTTCTGGTAGGGGAAGAAATCACGTGTTATACAGAAGTGAAGGATTATTATGAGAAGAGTGGAAAACAGGGGGATTTGGGGTTTCTAGCATTAAAAAATTATGGAACCGATGCAAATGGTGAGATAGTATTTTCTGCCGATCAATTGGTCATCATCAATGATACGGTAAGAAAGTCGGTGGGGAGCCGATGAGTCTGTTAAAAGAATTGAATCCTGGAGATTCTGTACAATCGATAAAGTTGGATCCTGTTTCACGCCTAGATCTCATTAAATACGCTGGTGCTTCCGGTGACTTCAATCCCATTCATACCATTGATGAAGAAGCTAAAAAGGCCGGTCTACCTGGAATCATTGCCCATGGAATGTGGACGATGGGAAACCTTGCAAAGTTATTCAGTGATTCTTATGACATCGGATTTATTGAAGAGTATAAAATACGATTCAAGAGTATGGTTTTTCTAGATGATGTCATCACGCTTCAAGCCTATTTAAAAGAGAAAAAGGAAGATACGTACCATTTTGTTGTAGTTGCCGTCAATCAAGTAGGCAAGGAAACAATCAGTGGGGAGGTCATATTCAAAGTATATTGAATGATAGGTAGTGATGAAGTTATTTCATCACTATTTTTTATTGGAATTTCGACATTATTAAAGGGGATTCGAAAGATATCGAGAATTGAATTAGAAAGAATTCTTTTGCGGTGGTGAATGTATTGAATCAACTGAAACAGGATTCCCAGATTAAATGGATCAAAGAATGGCCATTTCCTGCCATTATCCTTGATGATGAAGGCAAGATTAAAGAATGGAGCCAATATTTTAAGGAACAGATGCAGAATAGAAATACCCTTTCAGATTTATTTGATAGATGGATATTTTTTGATAATAATAGGCTGGCAACAGCATACCATGGCACCAATCGATATGTATTTATCTCAGTGATGCAATTGGAAAAAGGCGAGCATTTATATGTAGGGGGTCAAACTTCATATGTCGATGATGTAATGGAAGAATTCGGGGAAACCAAAAAAATGAACCGCGCATTGGATGCCATCATTGAGAATTCCTATGATGGCATTTATATCACCGATCCTGATGGAGTGACAATATATACAAACCCGGCTATTGAGAGAATTACGGGAATTCCTAAAGAGTATTATATCGGCAAATCAGTAAATCAGTTGATTAAGCGTGGAATACTGAATGCCTCGGTTACACATAAAGTGGTAAAGCAGAGGAGGACTGTATCAGTCGTACAGGATAACTTCGCCGGAAAAGAGACGCTGATCACGGGAAGCCCGGTGTTTAATGGTGAAGGGGAGATTGAACAGATCGTTACGAATATACGTGATTTATCCGATTTGAATGAACTGATGCATGAATTGACGAAAGTGAATGAATTGAACAATCAGTATAAGCAGGAAATCGAAAAGCTAAGAAAGATTACAAATCAAGATGGAGTCGTTTTTGTTAGTGAAAAGATGAGGAAGATTTACGAAATTGCTGAAAGGATTTCAGACATTGACGCGACAGTCCTTATATTAGGGGAAACGGGTGTGGGAAAGGACGTATTGGCCCGCAATATCTTTAACGGGAGCATCCGTTCAAAAAAAGGGGATTTCGTTAAGATAAACTGTGGGGCGATTCCTGCCGATTTATTGGAGTCTGAACTGTTTGGCTATGAGGGGGGAGCGTTTACCGGGGCTAATCACAAGGGGAAACCGGGGATGTTCGAAATAGCTGATAACGGAATATTATTTTTGGATGAAGTCGGTGAACTCCCACTTCAGCTTCAGGTAAAATTACTTCGTGTTCTTCAGGAAAGGGAAATACAAAGAATCGGAGGAACGAAACCGAAGAAAATCGATGTTCGTATTATCGCGGCCACAAATCGAAATCTATTGGATATGGTCAAAGCGGGAGAATTTCGCGAAGATTTATATTATCGCCTGAATGTCATCCCCATTGTGATTCCACCTCTTAGGGAAAGAAGAGAAGATATCCTCGCATTGTCTGATTTATTTTTAACCAAGGCCAACAATCAATATAAATTGACCAAAAAGTTAGATTCAGCGTTAAAAGATTATTTTTTTCATTATGATTGGCCGGGAAATGTCCGAGAACTGATTAATATAGTGGAAAGACTCGTCGTGTTAACGAATGGTTCCGTCATCTCGGTAAGCGACTTGCCTGTAGAATATCAGCAAGAAAACATGAGCCAAACCAACTCTCGTGATTCTCAGTCTCTAAAGGAAGCGGTGGAGGGAGCTGAAAAAGAAATATTGACAAAAGCGGCGCAAACTTATCAGACCACATATGAAATTGCTGAAGCTCTTGATTCAAGCCAGGCTACGATTGTCAGGAAACTAAAAAAATATGGCTTGAGAGTCAGTGAAAAGAATAGGTAAGCAAAGGGGGATTTCCGTAAGGGGAATACCCCTTTTCATTTCTTCCCTAGTAGTCATCTGGATAAAATCTATTTTTGCAAAGACAATCCATTCTAATTCAAAAGTGGTTCATTCAGTCAAAAGTGAATGATGGTCATGCCATGTGGATTCAATTATTTGAATCAAAAGTGAATCATACTTATTTCGTAAAGTGACTAGTATGGCTTTTTCATGATGGCATAGTACTTGCATTGTTATTAAGGAAATGCTTTACAAATGATCTATGGGGAATGTGAGGTGACTGTGGAACGTTTCCGACGATTGCACAGCGGTATTCAGGTGACAGATATGAAGATAGTATTCATGAAATCATAAAATGGGACGCAGACAACTAAAAAGGTAGATAAAAATTATGGGAAAATGGGAAGAAACGAGGTTACAGAAGAAGCGGGTAGCCTTTCACTAGATTAAGCGATGAAGTAATGAAAGCGCTAATAAAAAGTTGGCATTTAACAATTCGATAGGGTTATGGAGAAGAGTTCCTTATGGTTAGGGGTGTTGTATTAAAGTAAAGGATTACCTACGAACAATTCATTGGGATAAGGGAGGCAGGAAATGGAGATTTTAGTTCAGCAATTGTTTAATGGTTTAACGATCGGAAGCGTATATAGCCTAGTTGCCCTTGGGTTGACATTAGTTTATGGGATTCTTCATATCCCTAACTTTGCCCATGGTGCTCTCTATATGATAGGAGGGTATGTCACGTTGTCGATGATGACGTTATCTGGGCTGAATTACTGGATTGCTATGTTCGTGTCCGTCATTGTCGTGGGCCTTCTTGGGGTTTTATTGGAACGATTCGTATTCCGTTTGTTAAGGGATGCTCCACCGTTGCATGATAAAATTGCAGCCATTGGAATATTACTTTTTCTTGAAGCCTTTGCACAATTTGTCTGGGGAGCTGATTTTCAAACCATGCAATCTCCTTATGGACAAGTAGTCAATATCATGGGCTTGACGTTCACGATGCAACGTTTGTTGATTATTGTGGCGGCAATCGTGGTCATGTCGGTTCTCTATCTGTTCTTAAAGAAGACGTATACAGGTTCCACGATCATCGCGATGTCCCAAAGTCGTGAAGGGGCTTCGCTAGTCGGGATTAACATCAATAAAGTTGCCATGCTGACCTTCATGATTTCTGGGGGGCTAGCCGCCATTGCTTCTTCCCTTGCATCTCCCATCAATCTAGTTTTTCCAGGCATGGGTCATTTAGTGATATTAAAGGCTTTCGTGATTATCATCCTAGGAGGGATGGGAAGCGTTCCAGGTGCAATCGTTGGTGGATATATTCTTGGATTCAGTGAAAGCCTTGGCGCAACCTATATATCCAATGATTATAAGGATATCATAGCCTTCTTCCTTCTAGTAGTCATCTTAACGGTCAAACCGACGGGTCTTTTCGCAAAGGGGGAGAGGTAGTTTGAATATCTTATCAAAACGAAATGTCATCTTAATTTTGATCATCCTGGCCTTTTTATTTCCCATCATCGCGCAGAATGACTATTACGTTCATATGTTAACGGTGTCTTTCATCTGGGCAATCGCGGTATATGGAATTAATCTGTTAGCGGGCTATACGGGCTATCTTTCGCTTGCCCATGCTGGATACTTCGCCATTGGGGCGTACTCATTGGGGTTATTGACGGTAAAAGTGGGAATGAACTTTTGGTTGGCACTGGTCTTGTCTTGCCTAATTTCAGGGGCGCTTGGCTTTTTGGTCGGCTTAATAGCATTGAGAACAAAAGAACACTTTTTCGCAATTTATACTTTATGCGTCGGATATATCATCTACCTGGTCATCGATAAATGGGAAGGTCTTACAGAAGGAGTTAGAGGCTTGATTGGGATTCCGGCCCCTGGAAATATCGGACCCATCACTTTCGAGACGGCCGCTTCACAATATTATTTGGTGCTCATTTTCCTACTGGGCGTCATTTTGGTCATGTATCGTATTGTTCATTCGTTGACAGGGAGAACCTATATGGCCATCAGGAATAGTGAGGAACTTGCCCAAACGATAGGCATATCCACGATGAAGAATAAGTTGACCGCATTTGTTCTTTCTACATTTTTTGCAGGCTTGGCAGGTGCCTTATATGCTTCATTCGTGCGGTTTATCGGACCGGATATCGGGTCTACGGCCATAATGTTCGACTTGTTAATGTATCTACTGGTCGGCGGAATAGGAACTCTATCGGGACCTTTGGTTGGAACTTTGCTTCTCGTCATACTATCCCAGAATCTACAATTTCTCCAAGAGTATCGAATGTTGATCTTTGGACCTTTACTTACGTTGATCATAATTTTCTATCCACGCGGTATTTCGGGTGCATTCTTTGATTGGAAAATTAAACGAAGAGATAAGAAACAACTGATTATGAGAAAGGACGTTCCGGTTAATGCGGAGGAGGGATGAAGATGTTTATCGAAACGAAGAATTTAACAAAGAGTTTCGGGGGATTGGCAGCTGTAAAAAATGTGGATTTCACCATTGAAAAAGGAAAGATCAATGCGATTATCGGGCCTAATGGAGCCGGGAAGTCTACGTTTTTCAACTTGATCAGTGGCTTCCATCGTCCAAGTTCTGGAGCAGTCCTCTTCAAAGGGAAAGACATCACGAAGCTTCCTGCCAATGAAATAGCGGGACTTGGCATAGCAAGAACATTCCAAACGACTAGTCTTTTTGAACAATCCACCATCTTGGATAACGTGATTGTCGGACATAGGCTTCGCACTAAATCAAATTTGGTAGATGCTATCCTAAGGACGAAGAGGTTAAAACGGGAGGAAAAGACCTGTCGTGATAAAGCGATGGAAGTTTTGAGAATTGTCGGCTTAATGGATGCGGCAAATAAGATGGTCTCGAGTATTTCTCAAGAGGAAAAGAAGAGGACGGCGATTGCCCTTGCCCTTGCGACGGATCCGGAAATCATCTTTCTTGATGAACCGGCTGCCGGCATAAACCCTGATGAAACAGAAGGGCTTACAGAACTGATCAAGGAGTTAAATCAGTCAGGCTTCACGATTTGCTTGATCGAGCACAAGATGCATATGATCATGAACTTAGCTGACCATATCATGGTCCTGAATTACGGGGAAAAAATTGCTGAGGGCACTCCAAAAGAAATCAGGGGGAATGAGGCGGTTATTAAAGCCTATTTAGGAGGTAGTGCTAGTGCTTAAGTTAACTGATGTTACTGTATGTTATGGGAGCTTCACTGCGATTAAGCAAGTGAATATTGAAGTGGAAAAGGGAGAAATTGTCGTTCTATTGGGGGCGAACGGGGCAGGCAAAAGCACGACATTCCGTTCTATCAGCGGAATAAGCAAGCTGGCTCAGGGTGAAATTCATTTTGAGGAACTGGCTATCGGAGGTAGGGCTCCGGATAAGAATGTCCAAGCTGGAATCGTGCAATGTGCAGAAGGGCGGAAACTGTTTCCTCAGATGACTGTCCAGGAAAACTTGAAGATGGGAGCTTACGTACATCGAAAAAAAAAGATGGAAATCAAGTCCTCGTTGGAAAATGTCTATCATTTATTTCCTATTTTAAAAG
Organism: Peribacillus sp. NPDC097264; assembly: GCF_050277925.1. Lineage (NCBI taxonomy): Bacteria > Bacillati > Bacillota > Bacilli > Caryophanales > Bacillaceae > Peribacillus > Peribacillus sp. NPDC097264. The sequence continues at coordinate 293,633 of NZ_JBNNSR010000005.1, read as the reverse complement.
AAAAACTCCATGATGAGGCCGGCAGCTTGAGTGGTGGACAACAACAGATGCTGGCCATTGGCAGGGCTTTGATGTCTAAACCGAAGCTTTTGATGCTAGATGAACCTTCTGTGGGCCTCGCTCCTTTGATTGTTGAACAGATGTTCCAAGTCATCGAAGAAATAAACCGGGAAGGAATAACCGTTCTACTAGCCGAACAGAATGCGAATGTGGCTCTTAGCATTGCAGATAAAGGATATGTTTTTGAAAATGGGGAAATTGTCGTTGAAGGGACCGCAAAAGAATTATTGTCTAACGATGAAGTACGGAAAGCCTATATCGGAGCATAAGAGTTTAAAAATGAATGGGGGATTTTTATGAAAAAGTTGAGTGTATTCTTTGTAATGATATTACTCGTCCTAACGGCACTAGTGGGGTGTAACAAGGGAGACAGCCCTGCATCAAGTGGGGGAGGAAAGGCCAGTAAAGGGAAGAATGTTATCAATATCGGTTTTAGCGGCCCTTTGAGTGGAGCAGCAGCCTTATATGGAAAACGAACGTTAAATGGTATGGAGATGGCTGTAAATGAAATCAACGATGCCGGTGGGTTCGAAGTGGAAGGGGAAAAATATACGCTCAATCTGGTTTCGTTGGATGATAAGTACTTACCGAATGAAACGGGTTCAAATGCTAAACGTTTAATCCAGGAATACAAAACTCCGATTATTTTCACTCCTCATAGCGGGGGGATACAGGCCCTACAGGTTTTTAACGAAAAAGAGAAATTCATCATCGGTGCCTATTCGAGTGAACCAGCTATCACGGAAAGCGGAAATTCATTAACAGTAAGGATCCCGCCAAATTATGAAGGGTATATTGAACCGTTTTCTACGTATGCAATGGAAAACTTCGGCAAAAAAATCGCGGCATTGCCACCATCTTCCCAGTACGGGAAAGACTGGGCGGAAAACCTACTACCACATTGGGAAAAGCAGGGTGGTAAAGTCGTGTATAATGCCTCAATTGATTTTTCTAAAGAAACGGATTTCTTCACGACTGTTACAAATGCTTTAAAAGAAAAGCCTGATGTCCTTTTCATCGGTGGGGCGTCGGAGCCTACGGCCAAGGTTGCAAAACAAGCAAGAGAACTAGGTTTTAAAGGCGGTTTCATTATCATGGACCAGGCGAAACTGGATCAAATGAAGCCAATTGCCGGTTCATACGAAACATTGGAAGGTTCGATTGGTGTGCTTCCGCTTATCGACTCCAATGAAGAAGCAGCACCGGCATTCATTGATAAATATAAAAAAATTTATAAGGAAGATGCCAGTTCTGAAGTGGGGTTGAATTACATTGCTATGTATGCCTTTGTGGAGGCAATGAAAGCGGCAGGAACAGTCGAGGATGTGAAAGCCATCCGTGAACATATGCAGGATGGGCTGACAAACACGGCACCTGAACAGAAAATTTACAATATACCTTCGATTGACGAAAATGGTGGATTCGCAGCAAAAGTCGTCGTCGGAGCGGTAGAAGATGGCAAAGTGGTACCCATCAGTGTAGAAGAGTAAAAGTGTCATGTGCTTTCACACTAGCTACCTTTAGGCCCCGAAAGCTAAAAAATAATGCATTCAACAAGTTTATAAAAATCTTTAATACTTTACCTTGCGAAAACTCTTAAAATGCTGTACTCTTATATTTGCTTTAAAAAAATGAATATTTCTTACTTCTTATCAAGAGAGACTGAGGGACTGGCCCGAAGATGTCTCGGCAGCAGACTTATTTAGAGTGCTGTGCCAAATCCAGCAGGCGATTGACCTGAAAGATAAGAGGAGTGTTTATAGATTAAAAGACCTCTTCTTGTAATAAAATGGAAGAGGTCTTTTTGTACTCATAGGATAGGAATCTGTTCTTGATGGTTTGTTACTATTTTATAATCATGCTTATATTAAAATGAAGGGATGCCGGAAAATTTAGAGAGTCCAAAAAGAGTATCCAATACCATGCAAAAATAATAAAGAGGTGTACATCATGAGTTTAGACAATAAAGGGAATCCATGGGCTTTAACGCCGTTTATCGTTTTTTTGATATTATTTATAGGTTCAGGTGTGATTACAAAAGATTTTTACACATTTCCAGTGATTGTTGCCATTGCCATTGCATCTGCTGTGGCACTGGCAATGAATCGAAAGGAATCATTCAATCACAAAGTAGAAATCTTTTGTAAAGGTGCCGGGGATTCAAATATTATGTTGATGGTTGTCATATTCCTATTGGCTGGGGCTTTTTCGGAAGTGGCAAATGGGATGGGAGCCGTAGCATCTACGGTGAATCTAGCACTTTCGATCGTTCCGCAAAATCTATTAATGGTGGGGTTATTTATTATCGCCTGCTTTATCTCATTATCTATGGGGACAAGTATGGGAACGATAGTGGCATTAGCACCAATTGGAGTAGGAATTAGTGAACAGACGGAGATTTCAGTTGCCCTTTCCATGGCTGCGGTCATTGGTGGCTCAATGTTCGGTGATAATCTTTCTTTCATTTCGGATACGACTATAGCAGCTGTACGTACACAGGGAACGAAAATGAAAGACAAATTCAAAGTGAACTTTTTTATTGTTTTACCTGCTGCGGTAATTACATGTGTTATCCTTGGTTTTCTGACGATGGGTGAACAAGCTACAATTTCTGGAGAAGCCTACAGTTGGGTCAAAATTCTACCTTACCTTTGTGTTCTAGTGGCAGCATTGGCGGGGATCAACGTATTCTTGGTTCTCTCTATCGGCATTGTCTTTGCTGGAATAATCGGTTTAGCGGATGGCAGTTATCATGCAATGGAGGTTATTCAAAAAGTAGGAGATGGAATGGCTGGGATGTATGAAATCTCCTTCTTAGCGATCTTGATTGCAGGCATGGTTTCGGTTATCAAACATAACGGCGGAATAGATTACCTACTGAACCTCGTGACGAAAAAAAGCAAATCAAAAAAAAGTGCTGAGTTCAGCATCGCGGGATTGGTTGCTTTAACGAATCTTTCAACGGCAAACAATACCATATCCATCATCATTGCTGGTCCACTTGCAAAAAATATTGCCGAAAAGTATGAAATTGATCCCAGGAAATCTGCCAGCTTACTAGATGTTTTCGCTTGTAGTATTCAAGGATTATTGCCATACGGGGCACAACTACTTTTAGCTGCCGGTGTTGCACACATCTCTCCTATCAGTATCCTACCCTATTCTTTCTATCCAGTCTTAATCGGGATTTCAGGAATCATAGCCATTTTAATAGGTTTTCCCGGGTTCTCGAAGAAGAAATAAAAATAGTATGGGTGGAAGAGTATCAATAAATCATGAATGTAAAATCATGAATGTTGGCCCTGGAGCATTGTCGCCAGGGCTTTTTTAGGGTAAGTGACTTCGAATGAAAAGTGTGGATGAAATCTTTAATTCTTTTATGTTCCAAAAAACTAATATCCTTCTTCAATAATATTAAAATAGTATAATTAAATACAATATACGGAGTCATCTTTATTCTTAAGTGTTTACTATTTTGCAAAAGCGGGAACTCTAAAGGTATTGTATTGAAATAATTAGAGGTGGGTTTGTTTAAAAATGGAGATAGTAGAAAAGTTTATTACTGAAACAAATGATTTATTATGGTCATCTATACTGATTATATTATTAATTGGAATGGGCATTTATTTTTCTTTTCGGACTAAATTCGTACAATTTAGAATGGTGAAAGAAATGATTAGGTTACTAGGGGAAGGTGCTACGGCAGATAAGAAAGGTGTATCATCGTTTCAGGCCTTTTGTATCAGCACGGCTTCCCGGGTAGGAACGGGGAATCTGGCAGGTGTGGCTATAGCCATCACAACGGGTGGTCCGGGAGCAGTTTTCTGGATGTGGTTAATCGCATTGATTGGATCTGCTTCTGCTTTCATTGAAAGCACACTTGCTCAAATTTACAAGGTCAAAGACGGAGAAGCATTCCGTGGTGGTCCAGCTTATTATATGGAAAAAGCATTAAATGCACGCTGGATGGGTATCACGTTTGCAGTTTTGATTTCATTGACGTTTGGACTTGCTTTCAATTCAGTTCAGGCCAATACGATTACAAGTGCGTTCCAAGCATCTTTTGGAGTTGAGAAATGGGTCACTGCACTTATTTTAGCAATCATTACGGCTGTAATCATTTTTGGTGGGATTAAGGTAGTAGCTAAAGTGTCCGAAGTCATTGTGCCTTTCATGGCAGGTGCTTATGTAATAATAGCATTAGTTGTCATCATTATGAATATAACCGAGTTACCTAGTGTTCTGGCTTTAATCTTTGATAGTGCATTTGATGGATTGAGGGAAATTGCTAGTGGTGCACTGGGTGCAGCCATGATGAACGGAATCAAGCGGGGATTGTTCTCTAATGAAGCTGGAATGGGGAGTGCTCCAAATGCTGGCGCTACGGCAGATGTCACCCATCCGGTAAAACAAGGTCTTATCCAGTCACTTGGCGTTTTTGTAGATACGCTTATCATATGTAGTTCTACGGCCTTTATCATCTTGTTTTCCGGCCTGTATTCGTCGAAGGAAACAGATGGAATTGTTCTAACGCAAAATGCCCTTAGTGAGAATTTGGGGTCTTGGGCTGGTATATTTTTAGCTATTATTGTACTTTTATTTGCATTTAGTTCAATTGTTGGAAACTACTATTATGGAGAATCCAATATCAGTTTTATTAATGAAAAAAAAGTTTGGATAAATATTTATCGTGCAGCAGTCGTTGGAATGGTCATATTCGGATCGATGGCCTCGCTCGAGTTTGTATGGAATCTAGCAGATTTGCTAATGGGATCAATGGCCATCATAAACCTGATAGCCATAGCCTTGCTAGGAAAAATAGCTTTCGCTGCCCTTGCTGATTATCAAAAGCAAAAGAAAGATGGTAAGAATCCCGTTTTCCATGTAAGTAACATTAAGGGATTGAAGAATGTTGAATGCTGGGGTGAACCAACCGATCACGTGGAAGAATCCAGTAAAAAGGTATTGAAATAGAATCTAGATTGATGAATAAAAAGGCTTCGATATTTTTTCGAGGTCTTTTTTTATACCTTTTGATAGCCCAATATAACCCCAGATCTTAATCCGGGTTATGTTCTTTCTAAATATTCTATTATACTGTGAATAAATACCTTAATAAAATGAAACAATTCATAAATCAATATTCCTATTTAATAGTTGGTAATATATAATATTGTTGGAAAATGTCGGTATTTAAGGGTATCTTTAATGATGTAGCTGAGATACTATAATATTATAAGGCTCTACCAATATTTTGAAGCTAAAACGCAACCTTGTAGTTATTTGGTGCTCAACTAAGTGAGTGGAGGAATAAAAATGAGTATGATCCTCGATAAGGAAAAAGTAGAAAACCCTACACAAATGGAAGATGCAATATTGATAGGCAAATTTCAAGATGGTGACGATGAGGCACTGAATCAATTAATTACGAAGTATAAAGGTCTTGTCAAAACTAAAGCAATGAAGTATTTTCTAACGGGTGGAGATAAGGAAGATGTTTTTCAAGAAGGCATGATTGGACTGTATAAGGCTATCCGGGATTATCGAGATTGCAAAAATTCGGCTTCCTTTAAGTCATTTGCTGAACTTTGCATTACTAGACAAATTATCACTGCCGTCAAAGCGGCCACTAGACAAAAGCATTCCCCATTGAATACCTATGTTTCACTGTTTAGACCTATTTACCAAGGGGAATCGGAGCAAGCTCTTATTGATGTCGTTCCTGAGCAAAAGCAGATGGATCCGGTTGCCATTTTAATAGGATTAGAAGAATTCAGTGAAATTGAACTGAAATTAACGGAACTCCTTAGTGACCTGGAAAGTACAGTCGTGGACTTGTATATGGGCGGGCAGACCTACTTGGAAATTTCACTAGAATTGAATGTTCAAGTAAAGACAATAGATAATGCACTCCAACGTGTAAAAAAGAAGTTGGATAAGTATCTGGAATCACGGTTGATGGTTGAATAGTGAATACAGTGAGCATCACTTTAAATTATAGATTTTCTTTATCATCATGATTACCGTCATTTAATTCATGGAGAATAATACTTGAAAGTGGAGTGTGTATGCGCAAGGTTAAGTCAGTAAAAATAGATGGCGAAAGTGTTTTTATGTTTAATAGTGCTATATATATATTCGAGACAGATTCAAGGTATACATTGGAATTGGATATAATAGTGAGTGAAATAGTATTAAAAAAATTCGGCAATAATGAAAATTTAATTATTGAAATAGAATTGGAAGATGGTAAAGAAATCAGTGCGATTATGCATCTGCGCGGTTTAGTGGGGGAAGGATTGCCCCAGCTTAACCTATATTGTGAGATATATGATCTAGAAGGCTATGAAGATTTTCAGATAGTACATGAGAATGAAACATCCTTCCCGAATGTTGAAGAGGGCATTACTCTGAAAGAAATAAGAAAAGTGGAAATGCCAAATGAAAGAATAAACCTTAAACTACTATTACCGATAGATCAGACGGAATGGTTAGCGAAGCAAGGAAAAAATCTAAATGGGGTATTGAAAGAAGCTATATATGACTACTGGAATAAAGAAAAGAAACGATAAGAACGAAAACTGGTTAAATGACCATTGAGATAATTGAAAATTAGGATAATATAAAATCCTATCGTTAAATATTTTTTTGTTGTCTTTTTTTATGAGTGAAAATCAGGATCATAAAAAAACATTGAGGGAAATGCATGCGCTTTTAAAGTGAAAACTCACCTTGTTTGTATGGTATGACCTTGTAACGGCATATCATTTTAATTAACTACTTATCTACTTAAAATGATAAAATTCGACAAAGTAGGGTACATGAATGATCGATATCTTCCATACTTCCTTAATGATAGTGAGGAAAGAGGAAGCCTATTTTGTTCTATTTATACAATGAAATTTTCAATATTGTTCAAATGCTTACACCGTTCACTTTGAACGGTGTTTTTTTGTTTTTTTAATGGGGAACAGCGTCAGCCTATGGTATATCATCCAGCAACAAACCTGCTATTTTTCGAGGTCGTTCATCTATTTTATATCCTACAATTTACCTCGATAGAATAAATGATATTTAACTAAGGAAAAAACTGTTAGTAACAAAAGATAAAGAGGATTCATGGAACTTTTTTAAATATTTTCCTTTTGTATGGAGAAGCTAAAAAGAATAAATTAGGTTAGAAAGGAAATAAGTATGGATCACTTACAAATGGCAAGGGCGATGTTCGGGACTAATATGGGCGTACATATTATATTTGCCACTCTAGGTGTGGGATTACCTATGATGATGCTGGCAGCGGAATTGATGTATCAAAAGACGAAAGATCTACAATATGTGGTCATGGCTAAACGCTGGACCAAAACACTAGGGATTCTGTTGGGAGTGGGAATCCCGACAGGTACAATTGCCGGTGTGCAGCTTTCTCTTTTATGGCCTGGATTTATGGAGGTCATAGGTAGAGTTATGGCCCTTCCGTTCCAAATTGAGATTTATGCTTTTATGGTTGAGGCACTATTCATGTCCATCTATGTATATGCAGCTGAAAAAATCAGGCCATGGGCAAGAATCTTGAGTTTATCCTTTGTCGCATTTGGTGCTTTGGCTTCAGCTGTTCTTATTGCAAATGTCCATGCTTTCGAGGGGACACCTGCTGGTTTCCGGTTCGAAAATGGTGAAATCGTCGATGTGGATCCGTGGGCAGCTTTTTTCAATCCGAGTTTCTTCGTAACAGCAGGACATACGGCGCTCACTGCTTATATGACAGGAGCGTTTGCGATTGCTGCTGTTGCTGGTTATAAAATGCTTAAAAATAAGTATGGATCCACCGAGTATAACTTTCACCAAAAGGCATTAAGGTTAAGCATTGTATTGGGGTTGGTCTTTTCATTTTTGACCGCACTTAATGGTCACTCGACGACCCAGCATTTATATCGGGAACAACCAGAAAAATTAGCAGCTGCGGAGGGCCTGTTCGAAACGAAGGATCATGCAGGTCTCACATTATTCGGTTGGACAGACCGAGAAGCGCGGGAAGTGAAATATGGCATAGAATTTCCTTGGGTACTGAGTATTTTGTCAGGAAATAGTTTTGATACGGTAGTTACCGGTCTGAATGATTTCCCAGAGGAATATTGGCCTCCGCTATATGTTCACACATTATTCAATGCAATGGTGATCATTGGGGGGGGATTAATAGTACTGTCCTTGTTCGCATTAGTGTGGAATAAGGTCTTGAAGAAAGCGCGATATCCAAGGTGGCTTTTATGGTTGTTTGTGGCTTCGGGACCATTGGCCGTACTATCCATCGAATGTGGTTGGATATTCGCATGTACGGGAAGGCAACCATGGACAATTTATCGAATGCTTACCACGGCAGATTCGGTAACCACCTATGAAAATCTGGGGTACCTATTCACATTATTCATTATCGTTTACATCATATTATGTGTGTCTGTTGTATTTACACTTACCTATTATTTCAAGCGTCATTCCATAACGGATGATCTTTATAAAGCTGAACAGAAGGATGTCCAGTTATTCGATTCCAATTCGTGAAAAGGAGGAATAGTGAATGAATGAAGCACTTCTAGCGATAACGCTTGTGTGGGGCTTTATTTTCTTGTATGCCATCATGGCGTCCATGGACTTTGGTGCAGGATTCTGGGCAATGATCTATATCAAGAAAGAGCATACGAATGCCACAAAGATAGCAAATAGTTATTTATCTCCGACTTGGGAAGTGACGAATACATTTGTTGTAGGCCTTGTTATTGCCATTTATAGCCTATTTCCAGGTGCTGTATTTTCTATTGGAGTAGCATTAATTGTCCCCGCCAGTTTAATTTTACTTCTTCTTTGCATTAGAAGTGCTTTTCTCGTCTTCTCTCACAGCCTGGACAAGTATGCAAAGATGTTGACTTATATATCTGGAATAACGGGTCTCATTATACCTGGCCTATTAATCAGTGTTTTACCGATTACCCATCTTGGATTTCTCGAGAATGTAGGGGGGAACGAGGAATTAAATTTAGTTAAACTTTTCACTAGCGCAAATGAATATGCCTTTTTAGGCTTTGGTATTTTAAGTACATTGTTTCTCTCATCTTTGCTTCTGTCTGATTATTCGAAACAGGCTGATGAGCTAAAGTCGTATAAGATCTACCGCCGTGACGCAATGATTACAGGTCCATTGGTGTTAATCATGGCATTTCTCGTAATGTTCACACTGAAAAAAGAAGCATCGTGGATTTACGAAGGAATGATGGAGAACTCCACACTGCTATTGGTCTCCCTTATCTTTTTTATCATTAGCGGTGTAGCTCTTTACCTGCCCTATTTTTCCAAACAAGAGGTAAAGGGGATGCCAAGGCTCGCCGTAATAGCGATTATCATCCAATATATGATAGGAAGCTATGTCTATGGGGTCGCCCATTTACCATATATCATCTATCCGAATGTCAGGATAATGGAAGCATTTACAGACCCCACTTCATTCAGGGCCGTGTTCGCTACCTATATTGTGGGATTTGCAATATTAGTTCCTGGTTTTTATTACTTCTGGTCCATTTTCATGAAAGATCAACGAAGAAAGTTCAAAAAGCGGAATATTTCGAATTAGTCAATTTGATATAAGAAAGGGAATTGCCATGAAAAAGTTAAAATTACTAAAATATTCGGTTTTAGTACTTTCAATCTTTTTAAGCTATCAAGCGGTCGAAGCACATGATAAAAATTTCCCAGAGGATGGGACCTATATCTCTTCGAAAAGGGATGTTACGGGGGATAAAAAAATTGACATAATCCAGGTCCAAGGCACACCTTTCGACAAAGGTAGCAAGTTCCTTAAAGAAATCGAGTTGCGAGTAGAAAGTAATCGCAAATCAATCAGTGTACCACTCGAAGCCGGGTATAAGCCGGAACTTTCACTGGTCGATTTGAATAAAGATGGGACACAAGATGTGCTTGTTACTGTCTTGACGGAAGGGATAGAGCGTACACTAAAGTGTTATGCTTATACATTCAAAGATGGAAAGGCCAAGGATTTGGATGTTCCGCCCTCCGTTCCAATCACCGCCCAATTTCTCGATGGGTACAAAGCGGAATTCAAAATTGAAGGGAAAAAGCCTGTGATTGTAGATGTCAGTTCAAGGAAGAGAGAGTATGAAGAGTTGGGGATTTATCAGGATGGCATGTTAAATGAGTCGACGGAGTTATTGGTTCATTCATACACTTCTTTGAAACCAAAGACTATCTTTGGAAAAGGGAAGGGATTATCGGGTGTCCAATATATAATGGGAATGGATGGGAGAGATCCATTGTTAGAAATCAAATCGGTTTGGTCATATAATAATGGGTGGAAATTGATGAAAACAGTGGTGAAACCCGTCAAGAAAAAGTAGATATTCACCAGGGATGGGCGACTGTCATAGTATAAGGTAAACCTGTATTTTTCAAAAGGAGTATGAAGGGATGCCAGAATTTCATCCGGAAAAATTAACGGTTAAGTTTATGCCACCCACGACCCCATGTCTCCCTGTAGACGGAAGGAAATATACACTGACTCATTCTGATGAAACAGGTGATCTATACCTTACCATCGGTACGCAATATGAGTGTTCTGCCTTGGATGCAAAAAAAAGAGATGAAGTGTTGGCTAATTGGGACGCATCTCTTGGTCAATATCTCTTAACGGTCAATGTGTTTGTAGATGGTTTGGAAAATGAGTATGATCAGGCAAAAGCCCGATATACAATTTTTCAGCAAAACCTGGATTTAGCTATTACGGCGATAATTAATGGAGATAAAGAATTTTATTGCTTTTTCCCATGGTTGATTGATTGCCCGATTCATGTTCAATTTCAATCCGGTTTCCCCGAATTCAATCAGCGTATCTTTTACGACACACCTCGATGCTATTGGATCAATTGAATTGTTCCCCACTTATCACTTTTCATGAGTTAAGTGGGGGATTCAATGTATAGATTCGAATCATCCACGATTATATATTAAAAAATTGACAAACTGATAATATTTGGTAAAATCTAATTAAATCCACTTGGTGAACAAACAAGTTTTTGTTTAATGGATTACATGTAAGCGGATACATAAGGAGTGATGGCCTTACGGAGTTAAAAGATAAAATCATTGAAACATCACTGAACCTTTTTGAACAAAATGGATACCACGGAGTTTCTGTGAACGAAATCGTGAAAGAATGCGGAACGAGCAAGGGTGGGTTTTATCACCATTTTTCCTCTAAAGATGAGCTCTTATTTGTCATTCATGATTGCTTTATATCCTATGTTTTAACGAAAGCACAGGAAGCCACCTCAGATAACATACACCCTTCAGCAAAAATGCAAAAGATCATCCTATCGTTTGTTAAAGTGTTTGACCTCTATAAACCACATATTTCGGTTTTCTATCAAGAAAGCATATACCTTAAACCACCTTATGTAGAAGCAATCAAAAAAAAACGTCACCAGTATAAAGAAATTGTATTCTCCGTTATTCAAGAAGGAATTGAAAAGGGAGAATTCCGTAGCGAGTTACCGGTGGAAATTACCGGGATGTCCATCCTAGGCATGGTGAACTGGACCTACAAATGGTATAAACGGGACGGCGGAAAGACAATCGAAGAAATCGGACGAATCTATGTCGATTTAATTTTAAAGAGCCTATTAACGGAAGAATTCAAAAATGATGCAAGCATCCAACCTTATTTACTAAAGAATCAAATGGATATCGATTAAAGTTAAAGCGTTTACATTCGATACAGACCGACTAGTTGGTCTCACTATGAAAGGGGAATGAATAAATGGATTTCTCACTTACGAAAGAGCAGCAAATGATCAAGGAAATGGTAAGGGAATTCGCAGAAAAAGAGATTAAACCAATTGCTATAGAACTGGATGCGAAGTCCATGTTTGCAGAAGACGTTTTCAAAAAGATGGGGAAACTCGGGTTACTTGGTATTCCATTCCCGGAGGAATACGGGGGTTCAGGCGGTGACACGATTTCCTATGCGATTGCTGTTGAAGAAATTGGTAAAGCTTGTGGAGGGACAGGATTAAGCTATGCTGCGGCCGTTTCGCTAGGGGCGAGCCCAATTTATTACTTTGGTACCGAGGAGCAAAAGCAAAAATACCTAATCCCGATCACCACTGGTGAGACACTTGCGGCATTTGGTTTGACTGAACCGAATGCAGGTTCCGATGCGGGTGGTACGAGAACGACGGCTGTAGTGGAAGGTGATGAATATGTAATCAATGGTGAGAAGACCTGGATAACGAACGCAAGCTATTCAAGGACCATCACAGTTACAGCCGTTTCAGGGAAAGATAGCAGGGGGAAAAATATCATCTCGGCTTTCATCGTCCCAACAGATACACCGGGATTAACGATAAATAGTAATTACGAAAAAATGGGAGTGCGAGCTTCTAATACATGTGAAATCATTCTTGATAATGTACGGGTGCCAAAAAAGAATCTGTTGGGTGATCCGGAAAAGGGATTCAAACAATTCTTATTTACCTTGGATGGAGGAAGGATTTCCATCGCTGCATTAGCAGTCGGAATAGCACAGGCGGCGTTCGACAGGGCTTTGGCATTTTCAAAAGAACGTGTTCAGTTCGGTAAAACGATTTCCAACTTCCAAGCGATTCAGTTCAAACTGGCTGATATGGCAATGGAAATAGAATTGGCGAGAAATATGGTCTATAAAGCTGCGTGGCTAAAGGATAATAAAAAGCCATTTGCGAAAGAAGCGGCATTTGCCAAGCTTTTTGCTAGTGAAACCTCATTCCGTACGAGCAACCAAGCGATTCAAATCCACGGAGGATCAGGGTACATGCGTGAATATGAAGTGGAGCGTTACTTAAGAGATGCGAAGCTGCTAGAGATTGGGGAAGGTACTTCCGAGATTCAAAGAATGGTAATAGCTAGACAATTGGGTTGCTGATCTTTGGGAAACCTGAAATTAGATATCCAATCTTAGAGGAGTCATGCAGATTTTATCACTTTTTAATAAAAAGCGTTCATCTTACCTTTATTTGATAGGAGGAGTTTGATGTCAGATCTGCAAGATATTACGATTGGCAAACTGCTTGAAAAGACCGCTACTGAATACGGGAATAATGAAGCGGTGGTATATCATGAACTAGGTTTACGATATACCTATAGTGAATTCGAAAAGGTTTGTCGTCAGGCAGCGCGCGGTTTTATGTCACTTGGTATTGAGAAAGGTGAACATATTGCCATTTGGGCTACCAATAAGCCTGAATGGGTCGTTTCCCAATTTTCAACCGCCAAGATGGGTGGGGTGCTCGTCACGGTCAATACGAATTACCGGACGAGTGAACTGGAATATCTCCTCCGGCAATCGGATGCGACAACAATCATTTTGATGGATAAATATAGGGATCACTCCTATATAGAGACACTTTATGAGATACTTCCTGAACTAAAGACTGCGGAGCCTGGTAAATTAAAATCTGAGAAACTACCAAAGTTAAAAAATATCATCATGCTGAGTGACATTCGTTATCCCGGTACTTTTTCCTGGGACGATGTACTAAGGGGAAGTAATCGGATTTCAGAGGAAATGCTCGATAATCGGATGAAGGACCTGAAGCCGGGAGATGTAATCAACATGCAATATACATCGGGCACGACGGGCTTCCCCAAGGGGGTCATGTTGACCCATTCAAATCTAGTCAATAATGGGTTGAATACTGCGTCGTGCATGAAACTCACAAACGAAGATCGGCTCTGTATCCCGGTACCGATGTTCCACTGTTTTGGATGTTCCCTTGGGACGATGGCTTCCGTTACTGTTGGGGCTACGATGGTGCCTGTTATTGAATTCAATCCACGTACCGTACTTCAAACCGTGGAGGCAGAAAAATGTACTGCACTTCACGGGGTACCGACGATGTTCATCGCCGAGTTGAACCTTGAAGACTTCGATCAGTATGATTTGCGGTCATTGCGGACAGGAATCATGGCCGGTTCCACTTGTCCGATTGAAATCATGAAACTAGTAGTGAATAAGATGGGGATTTCAGAAATCACGATCACGTATGGTCAAACGGAATCTTCACCAGGAATTACGATGACCCGTACAGATGATCCCATTGAACTTCGTGTTTCTTCCGTCGGTCGGGCGTTGCCGAATGTGGAAGTGAAAATCATAAATCCAGCTACCGGAGAGGAACTAGAGCGGGGTCAACAGGGTGAACTTTGTTCAAGAGGTTATCATGTCATGAAGGGGTATTACAAAAACCCAGAAGCAACGAAGGAGGCCATTGATCCGGAAGGGTGGCTTCATACCGGAGATTTAGCTGTAATGGATGAAAACGGGTACTGCAAGATAACCGGTCGCCTGAAAGATATGATAATAAGAGGTGGCGAAAATATTTACCCTAGGGAAATAGAAGAGTTTCTTTATCAGCACCCTTTAATAGTCGATGTGCAGGTCTTGGGCATTCCTGATAAGAAATATGGAGAAGAGGTAACGGCCTGGATCATCTTGAAAGAAGGAGAAAGCCTGACAGCAGAGGAACTGAGAGCATTCTGTAAAGGGAAAATTTCTCATCATAAGATCCCGCGTTACATTCATTTTACGGATGTCTATCCAATGACTGCATCCGGAAAAATCCAAAAGTATAAGTTACGGGAGCAGACTCTCGATTTATTAGCGGAACGGACTAAATAAGGAGGTAATGGGATGATTAAAAAGGTTCTTATTGCAAACAGAGGTGAAATTGCATCGCGTGTCATTCGCACTTGTAAGGAATTGGGTATAGGGACTGTTGCCGTCTATTCAGAAGCTGATTCCGACTCTCCATTTGTTTCGTATGCAGATGAAGCTTATCTTTTAGGAGGATCCCGCGTTCAGGAAAGCTATTTGAATGTCCCAAAAATCTTAGAGATTGCAAAAGAGGCTAAGGTTGATGCCATACATCCTGGATATGGGTTTCTTAGCGAAAATGCAGATTTTGCACGTTCATGCGAAGCAGCAGGTCTGATTTTCATCGGTCCCAATCCAGATGTCATTCAACAGATGGGCAATAAAGTAGAAGCCAGAAAAAAGATGGAACAAGCGGGGATCCCGTTAGTCCCAGGGTTGTCGCGCCCATTAATCGATAGTGCTGAGGCGGCAGCTGTTGCCGAAAAGATTGGTTATCCTATTATGCTGAAGGCGTCAGCCGGAGGCGGGGGCATCGGTATGCAGATGATTACAAACGAGGAAGAGCTTTCGAAAGCATTCGAAGGCAATCAGAAAAGGGCTCAGTTATTTTTTGGTAATGGGGATATGTTCATTGAAAAGTTAATTGAAAAACCACGTCATATCGAGATTCAAGTGCTGGCTGACAAATTTGGGAATGCCGTTTATTTATGGGAGCGGGAATGTTCGGTACAAAGACGCCATCAAAAGGTCGTGGAAGAGGCACCATCTTCTTTTCTGGATGAGGAAACACGTAGGAAAATGGGTGAAGCGGCTATAAAAGCTGTAAAGAGCATCGGTTACCACAATGCTGGTACATTGGAATTTTTAGTGGATGCTAACAAGAAATTCTATTTCCTTGAAATGAATACACGGCTTCAGGTGGAGCACCCGGTCACGGAGGAAATTACGGGACTCGATCTTGTGGAACAGCAAATCAAAATCGCCAATGGAGAAAAACTCTCTTTTACACAAGAGGATGTTAAAAGACAGGGGCATGCCATAGAAGTGAGGATTTATGCAGAAGACCCTAAGACCTTCTATCCAGCACCAGGAACAATGACCGGTTTATCCTTGCCTGAAGGTGAAGGGATCCGTCATGAGCTCGCGGTTCAGGATAATTCGGTCGTTTCCCACTTTTATGACCCGATGATCGCCAAGTTGGTGGTTAGCGGAGCTTCTCGCGAGATTGCAATCGATAGATTAAAAGAAGCACTGAATTTATATAAAGTAGAAGGAATTAAAACGAATCTTCCGTTGCTCAAAGAAATCATTGAACATGATGCATTCCATAAAGGAGATACGACGACGGATTTCATCAATAAATATATTAAAAAAATCACGGTCTAAGTTGGGTAAGGCCTAATGGGTCTTATACCTTTCATTAAGAAAATAGGAGGAATTAAAATGGGAGAATTAAAAGCGAGCATGGCAGGAAGCGTTTGGAAAATCGTGGCAGGTGAGGGACAAAGTGTTGCTGACGGACAGGATATCATCATTTTGGAATCTATGAAAATGGAAATTCCCATATCAGTGGAAAAGGGGGGCACACTGAAAGAACTTAAGGTGAATGAGGGAGATTTTGTGAATGAAGGCGATGTTTTGGCCGTCATTGAATAAAGGGACGGAGGGATAGGATGAAATGGCCTGAAAGCGTAACGATCAAGGAAGTAGGTCCTCGGGATGGCCTTCAGAATGAGAAGGTCATTATCCCGACCCAAAGAAAAATAGAGTGGATCGATCAGCTTTCCGAGACCGGTCTTACTTATATAGAAGCGACATCTTTTGTTCATCCTAAATGGATTCCTCAATTGGGGGATGCCTTGGAGGTGGGTAAAGGAATTAAGCGAAATCCAACTATCACATATGCGGCCCTCGTTCCGAACCGAAAGGGGTTAGAGTCTGCCCTTGCAGCAAATATGGATGAAATATCGGTTTTCATGTCAGCCAGTGAAACCCATAATCTGAAGAATATTAATAAAACAATCTCCGACACATTCCCTGTTCTAAAGGAAGTCATTGATGTAGCAAAAGAATCAGGAAAGACGGTAAGAGGGTATGTTTCCACTGTGTTTGGGTGCCCTTATGAAGGACCAATGGATATCAATCAGATATTCAGGGTATGCGATCAATTATTCGAGTATGGAATCAATGAGCTTTCACTAGGAGATACGATTGGCGTCGCTTCTCCCAGACAAGTGGATGTTTTCCTAGAGCAAGCGGTGAAACGGTATGACAAGGACAGTCTGGCCCTCCATTTCCATGATACTAGAGGGATGGCCCTTGCCAATGTCCTCAAATCTTTGGACTATGGAATCGACACGTTCGACTCGGCGCTAGGAGGACTTGGGGGATGCCCATATGCACCGGGTGCGAGTGGAAATGTGGCCACGGATGATCTAGTTCACATGCTTAATAATATGGGCATTGACACGGGAATCGACTCCAAAAAACTGATCCAGTCAGCCTCCATGATGCAATCCTGTTTGGAAAAGCCTCTACCTAGCCATCAGATGGCCATTTACAACGCACAATAATCGCACTAGGGGTGAAGTAATGTTATCGAATGTAAAGGTGAGCCAAGAGGAAAATGGAATAGCCATTGTGACATTGAATAGGCCGGATGCAGCCAATGCGTTATCCAGGGAACTTCTTCATAACTTATATGAAACTCTGAATGAATTGAAGATGTTTTCCAATCTTCGGACAGTGATTTTAACAGGTTCTGGAAATAAGGCTTTTTGCGCAGGCGCAGACTTAAAGGAACGGGCTGGAATGAATGAGGCGGAAGTAAAGGAAACGCTTAAACTGATCGGTGACACGATATCGGCAGTTGAAAGTCTTCCGGTACCTGTCATCGCTGCGATTAATGGATCCGCTTTTGGTGGAGGTCTTGAATTAGCTCTAGCGTGTGATATGCGTATTGCATCAAACACAGCAAAGATGGGGCTAACGGAAACCTCCCTTGGCATTATTCCCGGGGGTGGGGGGACACAGCGTCTCCCAAGGATTGTTGGCATAGCGACAGCAAAAGAACTGATTTATACGGCAAGGAGACTGGACGCCGATACAGCAAGACAGATGGGCATCATCAGCCAGGTGGTCGATTCCGAGCACTTGCTTGAAGTAGCCAAAACACTGGCTAATGAAATTGCCGTTAACGCCCCTTTGGCCCTGCGAGCAGCCAAAATGTCGATCAACCAGGGAGTAGAAACCGATTTAAAGACGGGGCTGCAAATCGAACAGGACTGTTATCAGACGACGCTACAAACCGATGACCGGTTGGAGGGTCTGAGAGCCTTCAAGGAAAAACGCAAACCGATATTTACTGGTCATTAACTTCAGTTGAAGGAGGAAGATAAATGGTAACAACCGATAAACTCAGTGAACAGGTTGAAAAAATAAGTAAGGGCGGTTTGGAGAAATACCATCAAAAAAATGCGGAAAAAGGGAAGCTGTTCGTCCGCGAAAGATTAGAGCTTTTATTTGACGATGGAATAGATATTGAGGATGCCTTTTTTGCCAATTGTACGAGTGAGGGCCTTCCGGCAGATGGAGTTGTCACAGGGATTGGAAAAATCAATGGTCAGACGGTCTGTGTCATGGCCAATGATTCAACTGTGAAAGCCGGTTCATGGGGAGCAAGAACGGTTGAAAAAATCATCCGTATTCAAGAGACGGCCGATAAGTTACAGGTACCCCTTCTGTATTTAGTCGATTCAGCAGGTGCCCGTATCACGGATCAAGTCGAAATGTTCCCGGGGCGACGTGGGGCTGGTCGGATTTTTTATAATCAAGTGAAACTGTCCGGTAAAGTACCACAGATTTGCCTCCTGTTCGGACCTTCAGCCGCTGGCGGGGCATATATTCCGGCTTTTTGCGATATTGTTGTCATGGTTGAAGGCAATGCGTCGATGTACTTAGGTTCACCGAGAATGGCTGAAATGGTCATTGGAGAAAAAGTGACCGAGGAGGAAATGGGCGGAGCAAAAATGCATTGTTCCGTTTCAGGTTGTGGAGATGTTCTGGTACAGTCAGAACAAGAATCGATTGCCTTTGCCCGTCGATACTTAAGTTATTTTCCAGGGAATTATCAACAAAAGCCAAAAGTGTGCCAATCAGAATTGCCTGCTGACTTTGAAAAAACGATTGAAGATTTGATTCCGAAAAATCAGAATGCACCATTCAATATGTATGACTTAATCGACAGGATCATAGACCGTGACTCATTTTGTGAAATCAAGAAGCTATTCGCACCTGAATTGATTACAGGTCTCGCCCGACTGAATGGTCAATCAATCGGAATCATCGCTAATCAGCCACGAGTCAAAGGGGGAGTATTATTCCATGATTCGGCTGATAAGGCAGCCAAGTTCATTAACTTATGTGATGCGTTCCATATCCCACTACTGTTTCTTACGGATATACCAGGTTTCATGATTGGTACCAAGGTGGAACAAGCGGGAATCATTCGACATGGTGCAAAAATGATTTCTGCCATGAGTGAAGCTACAGTACCAAAGATTTCTGTAGTGGTGCGAAAAGCTTATGGAGCCGGATTGTATGCAATGGCCGGTCCTGCTTTCGAACCCGATTGTGTATTAGCTTTACCGACGGCATTGATTGCCGTTATGGGTGCGGAAGCTGCTGTTAATGCAGTCTACGCGAATAAAATTAACGCATTGGAAGCAGAAGAACGGCCTGCTTTTATTCAACAAAAACGAGAAGAATATAATAAAGATATCGATATCTATCGTTTGGCTTCCGAGATGATTGTCGACGCAATCATCCAGCCTAATGATTTGCGAGATGAATTAAGTAATCGTTTTGAAGTATATAGTAGTAAACAGCTAACATTTACTGATCGGAAACACGGGGTGTATCCGGTTTAATTAATCACTATTAATAAAAGCACCTTTATTAATAGTGGTAATGCTCATTAAAATGTGATGTGAGAATACCTCCACTACTAGCTTGATAAGTGGGGGTATTCCCATGTCTTGGAAATACCTCGCTTTGCTATATATTCGTTTTTAACGAATATAACATCGTACAATACCCTTCAGCCCGATTCTTCTCCTTCTATTATTTTCCAATCCAAAAATCTATTCAATAATCTTCATATAATTTTCACAGAGACGATAAATAGGTATAAGACGTACTCATCCTACTGTTCTTAAATCATATAATGAGGTGAAACATCTTGATTAATATATTTCAAGGTAAATCTTTAAAAACATCGCTAATTAAGTTGTTATTTGTTTTAATAGCATGTTTGTTACTATTCAATCTGGTAACATTATATTATGATTCTTCCAAATCGATTGAACAAACCTTTAAGGAAACAGGTATACAAGACGCAACTAGGGTAGCTTCAAATATCGATCCAGTCCTCTACCAGAAGTTTCTTGATGAGCCCCGAGTCAACGACACATACACTCAAATTAAAAATCAATTAAATGATTTTCGAATTAAGTCTGGTGTTCTATATGTATATACATATGCTATTAAAAATAATCAGGTTCAATTACTGATTGATGGGCTACTTTCCGAAGAATCTTCCACCATAGGGGAAGCGGTAACATCTATATCCGTTACAGATTTATTGCCAGTACTATCCGGGGAAACGTTGAGTACAGATATCATTAAAGATGAAAAGTACGGAAACTATATGTCATCTTTCGCACCCATTAAAGACAAAGATGGAAAGGTCATAGGCATTCTCGGTGTCGATACGGAGGCCGAAACTATTAAATCGATTAAAAATGGCGTACTATCCAGCCTTTTACCGATTGTCATTGTAATTTCGATTATTTTTACTGTACTCATACTGGGAATCGTCTACTATTATCTTGGTAAGAAGCTTAATCCTCTAAAGCGACTATCGGATATTGCAAATGCTATTACGAAGGGGCAGCTTGAAGAGGCTTCGACATTAACGCGGGAAAATAGAATACAATCTACTGATGAAATAGGATTACTTTATACGTCTTTTGAAAAAATGACGGAGACTTTATCTGAAATGATAAGAAAAATGCATGGTCTATCATCATCATTACACGAGCAGAGTAGTAAATTGAATAATTCCTCTAATGAAGTAAATGAAGGGACAACTCAAGTGTCCGTCACGATGGATGAAATGGCGGTTGGCGCAGAGTCCCAAGCTAACTTAGCCTCTACACTTTCGGTGGATATGAGAGAGTTTTCCGAAATCATTGCCGCAACAAATAAGCAAGGTCAAGAAATTACCCAGTCAACAGAGGTAGTAATTAATGATTCACAGACTGGCATGAAATTAATGAGCTCATCAATTGAGAAAATGCAGGAAATCTATAATATTGTCTCGGAGTCAGTGAATCAGGTGAAAACTTTGGAATCGCAAAATAAAGAAGTAACCACGCTTGTCACGCTCATTAGCAATATAGCTGATCAAACGAATCTACTCGCTTTAAATGCAGCGATTGAAGCGGCTCGAGCAGGAGAGCAGGGGAAAGGTTTTGCTGTGGTAGCGGATGAAGTAAGGAAACTTGCAGAACAAGTTTCTGATTCTGTAAACGGCATCTCTACAATAGTCAGTAACGTTAATAATAACTCAAAAAACATGGTGGAAATCCTTACATCAGGCTTAGAGAAAGTGGATGAGGGAAGAGAAAACCTTCATAAGACAGGTGAAACCTTCGATGATATTTCTACGGAATTGTCCACTATGAATGTATTGGTTCATTCCATGGCAAAACAGTTAATCCTGTTGACAAATAAAGAAGAAAAAATGAAAGGGTCCATTGAAGAAGTTGCGGCCATATCTGAGGAAAATGCTGCTGGTATCGAGGAAGTATCAGCATCTGCTCAAGAAATTAACGCAATGACTGGAGAGATGAAACAGTTAGTTTCCAATTTGGCCGTTGTTTCTGAAGATTTAGAAGAAATGAGTAATCAATACTCAGTTTAAGAATTCAATAAGAGACTGTCCCTTAAATGAGACAGTCTCTTTCTTGTATGTCAACAATTTTACTACTGTAAAGCTACGAGTCAACTTTCAGAAGCAATAGAAAATAATTATCCTTAAAAATGGAAATAATTAAATGTTAAATGTTGCAAAAAAGTGAAAACGAGAGTATTATAATTAGTAATTAAGGATTTACTAATTACTCATCCATTTATTTAAAAGAAAGAAAGTGAGAGCTGCCATGGTTCAGCAAGGTAAAAAGAAATATATCACTCCAGATGGATACACTGCAGACATTGCTATCTTTACGATAACGGCTAAAAAAACCGAGAAAAAAGCACCACCTGAAATGTTCTTGAAACTATTATTAATTAAACGAGCGGCTACAGATAAGGAAGGAAATCCAAATGTTGAAGGCAATAAATGGGCCTTGCCCGGTGGCTTTGTAAATGCTAATGAAACGGCCTATGAAGCCGCAGAAAGGGAGTTAAATGAAGAAACTGGAGTCTCAGGACTTCAAGTGAAACATTTTGGTATGTATGACCAACCGGGCCGTGATCCGAGAGGGTGGATCATCTCAAATGCTTTTTATGCAATTGTTCAGGAGAAATTTCTCCATCAAAGGAGGGCCAACGATGATGCCGCAGAGGTCGACTTATTTACGATTAAGGAAGTCTTACAACTGAATTTGGCTTTTGACCATTATAAAATCATTAATGAAGCGATTGAACTACTGAAAAAAGAAATGATGCAAACGACCATTGCAAAAAACTTCTTGCCGGATGAATTTACGCTTTCGGAGCTACAACGAGTTCTATTGACAGTACGGGATGATGCAAAAATCAGCGCAGATTCATTGTTTTTTTCTAAAGCTCCAAAGCTCCCATTCTTGGAAAAGGTTTTGGATGAAAAGGGATTACAGAAGAAAACGAAACGTAATTCATTTCGTCCCTCACAACTTTACCGATTTAATGCTGAGATAGTCACGGACTCGATTTATTATTGAGGAGGAATGAAAAATGGGTAAAAAAGCATTGATTAATATCGATTATACGAATGACTTTGTAGCCGATGATGGTGCATTGACTTGTGGAAAGCCTGGTCAGGAGATAGAAGATGCACTTGTCAGTATTACAAAAGAGTTTATTAGACAAGGCGATTATACAGTTTTTGCGATCGATCTTCATGAAAAAGGAGACGGTTATCATCCTGAAGCGGATTTGTTTCCCCCTCATAATATTCGGGGTACAATGGGTAGAGATTTATATGGAAAGCTTAAAGATGAATATGAAATCAATAAAAATCTAATAAATGTACATTATATGGATAAGACACGTTATTCGGCCTTTGCAGGCACGGACCTGCATATCAAACTCAGAGAGCGGGATATTTCAGATGTATACCTAGTCGGAGTATGCAGTGATATATGCATTCTTCACACAGCCATGGACGCTTACAATTTAGGTTATAATATTTTCATTTATGAAAATGCAATCGCTTCATTTAATCAGACAGGACACGATTGGGCACTTACCCATTTCGAAGGGGTCTTAGGCGCAACGATCATAAAGTAACGTCACAGAAAAAAAGGGAGGTACCGCTTCTCTTTTGGGAGGAACTATCATGGAAAACAAATATAATGACGATAGCTACGCGCTACACACTGATCTATACCAAATCAATATGGCTCAAACATATTGGGAGGATAATGCCCATAACAGAAAGGCAGTATTTGAAATTTTTTTTAGAAAGCTTCCTTTCAATAGTGGGTATGCAATTTTTGCGGGACTAGAAAAGATTGTCCATTATCTTCAGAACTTTAGCTTTTCAGAAAGCGATATTGAATACCTGAAAAAAGAATTGCATTACGAAGAGGACTTTTTGAATTATTTGCAGAATATTTCATTTACTGGGACGATACGTTGCATGAAGGAAGGCGAGCTTGTATTTGCCAACGAACCGATATTACGTGTAGAGGCACCTCTTGGTGAAGCACAACTCATTGAAACGGCGTTGCTGAACATTGTGAACTATCACACACTCGTTGCTACGAAAGCTTCACGAATTAAGCAGGTTATTGGCGATGAGTCTGCACTTGAATTCGGATCACGCCGTGCACAAGAAATGGACGCAGCCATTTGGGGAGCACGTGCTGCCTATATCGCCGGGTTTGATTCCACAAGCAACGTACGTGCAGGAAAGCTATTCGGAATACCGGTATCAGGCACACATGCACATTCTATGATCCAAGCTTATAAAGACGAATACACAGCATTTCATAAATACGCAAGCTCTCATAAAGACTGTGTGTTCTTGGTCGATACCTATGATACATTGCGTTCAGGCATACCAAATGCCATCCGCGTTGCTAAAGAATTGGGGGACAAAATCAATTTCATCGGAGTCCGTCTTGATAGCGGGGATCTAGCTTACCTTTCAAAAGAAGCACGACGCATGCTTGATTCAGCTGGTTTCCCAGATGCAAAAGTTGTAGCATCGAATGATTTGGATGAATATACGATTATCAACCTGAAGCAACAAGGAGCGCGGATTGATATTTGGGGTATCGGTACAAAATTGATCACCGCTTTTGACCAACCTGCATTGGGTGCAGTTTATAAAATGGTTTCAATAGAAGATGAAAGCGGGAATATGAGAGATACCATCAAAATTTCTTCCAACCCTGAAAAGGTAACGACACCTGGTCTTAAACGGATCTATCGGATCATTAATAAAGTCAACCACCATGCAGAAGGTGATTACTTGGCGATGGAATTTGAAAAGCCACAGGAACAGGAAAAACTAAAAATGTTTCATCCCGTGCACACTTTCTTAAGTAAATTTGTCACAGATTTCGATGCAATTGACCTGCACGAAGACATTTTTGTAAATGGTACATTAACGTACGAATTGCCATCGATTGATGAAATTAAAGCTTTTACGTTAAGGAACATTCAAGTATTGTGGCCAGAATACTTAAGGGCCTTAAATCCGGAAGAATACCCCGTCGACCTGAGCCAGGAATGTTGGGATAATAAAATGAGAAATATAGATGAAGTGAAAGCCAATGTGGATAGAAAGCTTACAAAATAACGAATCTATTTGGGAAGAGGGGTTATACAGTGCGTCCATTACAAAAAGAAATCATAGAAAAATTACTTGTTCAACCAACGATCAATCCAGAAATTGAATTCCGGAAGAGCGTCGATCTTCTAAAGAACTACTTGAAGAAGAATTCATTTCTAAAAAGTTTCGTCCTTGGAATTTCAGGTGGTCAGGACTCAACCATAGCTGGCTACATGGCCCAAGTAGCGATCAATGAATTGAATCAAGAGTTGAAGACCACCGAGTATACATTTATCGCTGTCAGCCTCCCCTACGGTATCCAGGCTGACGAAGAAGATAGGCAGCTAGCTCTGAAATTTATCAAGCCAAGCATGACCGTAACCGTCAACATTAAGGAAGCCGTTGACGCATCTGTACGTGCAGTAGAGGAAGCGACAGGAAAAAAATTGACACACTTCCTAAGAGGCAATGCAAAGGCACGCGAGAGAATGAAAATCCAATATGATTTAGCAGGACTATATAAAGGTGTAGTCCTCGGTACAGATCATGCAGCAGAAGCTATCACGGGATTCTTTACCAAACATGGAGATGGTGCAGCGGATATCATTCCTCTTTACCGTTTGAATAAAAGACAGGGCAAAGAAATCCTTAAATTCGTGGGAGCACCTGAACGACTATATATGAAAATTCCAACAGCCGATTTAGAAGATGATAAACCATTGATTCCTGATGAAGTTGCCTTAGGGGTAAGTTATGATGAAATTGACGACTACTTAGAAGGTAAAGAGATCAGGACGGAAGCGGCCGAAATCATTGAAGGCTGGTATACAAAAACGGAGCACAAACGAAATGAAGCCATTAATGTATATGATACATGGTGGAAATAAAAAGACATGTAACACTTATTATGAATTCCATTCAAGATAGTATCAAAAATGTCGTGCAACTCTTTTAACGAGGGTTGTGCGATTTTTTTATGACACAGTATACAACGATTACCTTCTAAGTTGGTATAGGTGTAAAATGGATAATGAAAAAAATGGAGAAAAGCTATAAAAGGGAAGAAGCATTTTACCGTGTTATATATTTATTTGTAGTATGGTTTTAAAGAGAGGTAGTTTATAGTTAGCGGAGCACATGTGATATAAATATAGTAAAAAAATAACCTGTGAATATAAAAATCCAATTCAATATAAGGTGTGAAAATAATATTGATTATCTATAATAATTGTAATATAATATTTTTTTATAGGTTTTAAAAAGGAGATTGTTTTATTTATGGTTACTGAAAAGAAAAGCTTTGGAATTGCACTCGTACTTTGGTTATTTTTTGGAGGAATTGGGGCACATAGGATATACATTAAAGAAAGTGCATCCGTGATATTATGGTATTGGTTATTAGCTATCTGCACATTGAGCATTTATGTATGGATAGATTTATTTAGACTTAAAGGCATGATAGAAGGACAGTACGAAAAAGAGTATATTAAGGAAAAAGTTTTAAATTCTTAAAAATATCTTTGTAAAGAATATTATTGTAATTTCGTAATGAGGTCTTTTAGCAGGAGAACGTGACATGTTAAAATCCTTAATGCTGGATAACTAGTTTAGGATTGAAAAGCTCTGGTGAGAAGAACATTCTCTTCAGAGTTTTTTTTATTTCCTGAAATTATAGGAGTATTGCCGGCCACTATAATTTGGGTAGGAAACGACTGTAATATCTAAGCGCTTTCTCAATGCTAAGATAAAGGTGGGAGAAAAATGCGTACATTTGATTACGAAGTGAGTGAATGCATAGAAAAGGATGCGGTATTGGATAGGATTTATAATCCTCCAATAGATCTTATATACTTTTTTAGAAATGATTCAATTAATGGTTTGACCTATACTTTTCTATTGAATACTGTGAACTTCCCTTTCTTTATTGTAATGAATGATGGCATGGGTTTTTATGAAGATTTTGAACACTTAAAATTACCTAAGCTGGTTCATTTAAATGATATAGAAAATATAAGCTTGAAAGTTTTCCAAGTACAAAGTAATAGGGATTTAAAGTTATTGATGCTTATATACTTTTTTGTATTACCAATGGATGTTACGGGTTAGTATGTGATTGTCAACAGATGCATCTTCATAAGATCATTTCGTACAATATGGAGGATAATTATAAACTTAAAAACAATACTGATTTAGATCCAAACGCAACGATTTACTTATTCTCAGATGTAGGGATAAGGATTTATAGCAATAATAGGACTTTAAATAATATGAGCAAAATAAATCTATTAATAAATGAAGCATTTAATTGAACGTTTAATATTGCAAGTTAAGTAATGATATATCTAAGATAAACTAAGTCACCATAACGGTGGCTTTTTCTTATGATAACAGTATTTTCACTAGTTAGGTGGGTTTTTCAATCTATTATTTATGATAGGTTCTACATTAGCGTGTCCCTCTGAACTAAGAATAATTAGTTAATAAAATCGTTTACAATCTTCCAAAATAGTCCTCGATAGAATATATAATAAAAATACAAGTGGTAATAAGATGTTTTATAGCATAGGGATTCCAAACATCTAAGTTAAAATTTAGTAGATAATTAAATGTTCCATGGAGGAAACTGAATTAAAACTTACATTTCATACATATTTATCGATTCGAACGTACCCAACATCCATCCAGAATGATTACATTGGCAAGTCCAATTAACATATTTGTACAAACTATTTACTTGCATTTTACATACATAATATTAGATAAATAATTAATAAGGTTTGGGGAGTAATAAATGAAATTCATTTTCAAACTTTTGAATAATATCGCTAAGTATCTACTAATATCAATCTTCTGGTGGCTAGTGATTATATATACATCAATAAAATAGGGGGGCGACAAGATGTTACATAGATAAGACGATGAATCGGATGTCTTTTGATAGGAAGTTATAGTAGAAAAATGGAAAAATGAAAAAACGCGCTTTCAAGCGTGCACGTTTTCTCATTGTGGTGGAGATATATTCATGCATGTATCTTTTTATCTTTTTTTAGTCTGTTTCAAAATTTTTTTAATGAATAAGTAACAAAATGATAGAACAACGAAAATTAAGAAAAAGACGATGAAACCCCAGAGACCTATGGCAGCATCTTGAAATTCCATATTCCCTCTACTAGTTAACGCCTGTTGTATTTCAATTGCAAAAACCAATACCACCATGACGGTGAATGTATAAATGAAAGAGAGTATGGTAATGCCAAATCTTAGTCTTGAAATGATGTTAGATAAAA
Organism: Peribacillus sp. NPDC097264; assembly: GCF_050277925.1. NCBI lineage: Bacteria > Bacillati > Bacillota > Bacilli > Caryophanales > Bacillaceae > Peribacillus > Peribacillus sp. NPDC097264. Next base: position 265,546 of record NZ_JBNNSR010000005.1, on the reverse strand, counting down.
CTAGCACAAAGATGAATATGATAATCCCAATAATACCCATTATCCAAAAGTGTAGATCTTTATCCGTAGCATTTAAGTTTAGTGTATCACTTACAAATATCAGGATGAAATCATGAATGTTATTGATGATCTCGGTTAAAACCAGAATAATTTCCTTCAAATAGTGCACCTCCAATTTCTAAATTATAGCAGGTTGTAATTTCATAGAGAAGGAATAAGGATATAAAAAGGGTACATCAAACAGATTTTAATAGGATTACCAAATTCAATTTATTTTATCATTGCTTAAATAGAGGGAAGGTGTAATATCTTAAATACGGGCAGGACGAACCGTTTTGATATGTATATTTTACAAATAACAACCAAGCTTTGGGGGAAGAAATATGAATCGTGAAAACCAACATATTTTAAATGTAATCGATTTTATAAAAACGGGACATAACACTTGTTTCGTGAAAGTGGTAGGATATGATGCGGATGCACAAGTGGAGTTTGAAGGAGAAATCAAGTTTGTTCGGGAGAGACCATTTGGAGATTTAATCCATCCAGAAAGGTCAAAGCTAACACCTTCCAGTAGAGAATTTGTTAGGGATAATTTGATTAATCGGTATAATAAAGGTGAATTTAACTGAGCAGAAAATATTGTGACCTTCTCATATTCAAGGATTTCTCCTGCAAGGGTGATATAAAGCCATTCTTTATTTAGGTGATTGTCTTGTACGCCTAAGAAACAGACATCAATATGTACTCTTGTCACCATTTCTCACTAATTATATAAGCAACTTGTCCACACACTCCGATAAGTACATGCATATAATTTAGTAAGGAGGAGATAGTTATGAGTTCAAATTGCTGCTTTGTGAAAAAATGCTATGAGGAGAATGACCCTTATTCAGTCTGGGTTCCAAAAAGACCTTGTTCTTGTAAAAAGAATAAAAAAAGTTGTTATTACTACTAATATCATTTCATCATTAGGTGAATGAATATTTTTTAGGGCAGTTCTTGGACTGCCTTTTTACTTGGATTAAAAAAGACTATTTTGTAAGGTTTTACGAAGGAGCTAAAATTTTGAAGTGAAGAAAAAAGCACCTTACCTATGGTTATTGTGCTTTTATTTGTATTATTTATCCTTTAATAATTGCCTGCTTTGAAGGATAATTTCCCTATTTTTATTGATGGCTTCCACATTATTTAACTTAATATGATCGTTAAGGTTTTCATGATCTTCCATATATTCAAGTAGTAATTCCACAGACTTATCCAGCAACTTTTCCATCTGGATATCCCTTTCTTTGGCTAAACGAGTGAGTCGCATGTTTAAATGAGAAGCCAGCGTAGTATCAATTGGATCTCTACTTTCACTCATTTATATTCCCCCTTAAACTGTATTACTTCTATTATATGTTGGGAAGCATTGGATGGCAATGCAAAATTATTATTGGTCTCTTCTACAATCAAAGGGGGGAGTTAGCCTTGAATGGACAGTTAACAATCTCTGATAGTATAGTTTCCAAAGAAGGCCAATAGTCAGGTTGAAATCAAACCGTGGAGGACCAAATGATTCGCTTAAAATGAAATTCTATAGCTAAAAGCCACTCTGCTTTTTTAGCGGAGTGGCTAGAATGATATTTTATAAAATGAAATCCTTTAAAATATAAGCCATAAATCCTTAATTTTTATTTTTTATGATCACAACTGCGGTCGCAAAAATGCGAGAAATTATAGTTATATTCATACTGTTGGCGTTAGGAAACCAAAATTTCAAACTCTATATAAAACCCCTCAATACTCTCCAACACTCTTCTTACTAATCCGCTCCACAATCTCCATTAAATCATCTGGCCTATGGAATTCAATCGGTGAAACGCCTTTATCGAACTGAATCGTGTCGGCTTCTATCATTAATACATACTTCCCATTAATCTTGCCTAAATGAATGCTTTCCCCGAAATCGGCTAGAAGTCCTTTAACGGAGGTACTACCAAGCTTCATGCGCAGTTCGGCTTCTGGTGTATGTTCGACGATTTGGGCAGTTGCTTCGACGACCTGGTGGGTTTCTAAGCGTTCCTGGATTTCCCGTTTTTCACTTGATTCCCAGATTTCGAGGTCTTGCTCGAATTTCTGCAGTTCGTCGCTGTTTTCTTCGAATTGTGCAGATACATGTTCATGGACCATATGGATGACCTGATTTTTCATAATTTCTGGCATGGATTCCCCATATTCTACGAACTTAAGGAAATCCTCGAAGTAGCGGGCATGTGAAGCCTGGTGGATTTTCAGTTCACCTTCTTCGACAATTCCTTCTTCGGGCATGAAGGGGTACTGAATCGATTTCATATTTTTTGTGGTAATGGCCATTTCCACATGTCGAATTAATGTTCGTTCGTCGGAAATGGAAGCGACTTTTGGCTCGAAATCACATTTCAATAGAAAGATGAAAGGTTCATCAAGATATTGCGTCAACTTAGCCGAAGCAATAAGGAAAACCCCGCCACGTACAGCACTTGTATCTATATAAGATTGGGCAAAAAGTTCATTTTCCTTTTGAAACTCTTCTTTTGATCGTGCATATCGGACTCGATTGAATGCATTGTAATTTGGGTTTGAGTCGAGCGCATGACCTTCTTCTACTATAAATGAACCGATTTTCGTCGGAATTTGTTCAGTTTTAGGATGACGGTCCACTTTTCGTTTGGAGATTTTCATCAATTCACCATCTAGAAAATCCTTTAAAGGACTATCTTCATATTCCTGGGTATCAAGTGTTTGAAAGTGTTTAAAACGTTTGTCCGCCTGATCGCCTTTTCCTTCGACTTGTATTAAATAAAAAGACAGATAGGTAATCGCAAAATCCATGAAAGTCACCTACTCCATTATATATATTTCCTCTTTTAAGACTTAATAAGTATAGAGATGCCAGTCTCATCCGTCAATATTAATCTAGTCACCTTGAACATGGTATTAGGACATTATGCTCCGAAGGTGAGCCCTGTAATGAAGTAAATTTATATACATATTACTAGTGAAAGTTACCTTATAATTAAGAAATATCAAATGTCTAATATTTTGTGAGTATATTAATAGTGTATATAAATCTTGTAAGCTTTAATGAAAATAAGGATAGTATTCTTTAAAAATTATACTATTACAATAATAAAACCATTGACGGGTAAAGGGGTAATGCGTATAATTTGAAAGTCTGATAATTCAGGATTTGTTGAGTTTTGTCGAAATTTATCTTAACTAAACAATATTTTTAGCCATTCTATTATTTACTTATTGAATGTTTTTTATTTTTTATGGAGGAGAAAAGATGAACATTTTTAGAAAGAAGTCCATCGAGGACTTATTGAACACAGGTTCCAATAACAATGGTTTGAAGAGGGAGCTAGGTGCTTGGGATTTAACGATGCTAGGTATAGGCGCCATTATTGGGACAGGCATTTTTGTATTGACGGGTACTGGAGCGGTCCACGCCGGGCCTGCACTATCCCTTTCATTTGTCATTGCAGGTCTAGCTTGTTTATTTGCCGCTCTTTCATATGCTGAATTTGCATCCTCCGTTCCAGTTTCGGGTTCGACTTACACTTATGCTTACGCAACACTTGGTGAATTCGCTGCTTGGATTATCGGGTGGGACCTAATTCTTGAATATCTCTTGGCAGTTAGCGCGGTATCCGCCGGTTGGTCTGGTTATTTCCAATCGTTCTTACATGGAATCGGGATTAACTTACCAGAAGGGATTACTGCAGCACCTGGTTCTATTGAAGGCACCACAACGTATATGAACCTTCCGGCATTTTTAATCGTCATAGCAATCACGTTATTAATTTCCCGAGGTACCAAAGAAACCAAACGAGTGAATAACATCATGGTCATCATTAAATTGATTGTTGTAGCATTGTTCATCATTTCATCTATTTTCTATGTGAAGCCAGAGAATTGGCAACCATTTATGCCATTTGGAATAAGTGGTGTGTTTTCAACTGCCGCATTGATGTTCTTTGCGTTTATCGGATTCGATGCAGTAGCTTCCGCAGCTGAAGAAACGAAAAATCCCGGAAAAAACTTACCCCGAGGAATCATTGGTTCATTGATCATCTGTGTTGCTTTATATATGGTTGTTAGTTTAATCATGACTGGTGTGGTACCGTATGCACAATTCGGAACTGCGTTGGATCATCCAATTTCTTTGGTTTTACAAGTTGTAGGACAAAATTGGATTGCAGGATTCATTGATGTTGGAGCCTTTATTGGAATGACGACGGTCATCCTGGTTATGTTATTTGGACAATCCCGTATCATGTTTGCGATGTCTCGTGACGGTTTAATGCCGAAGCCATTATCTAAACTGCACAAGAAATATAAAACACCCTATGCCGTTACTTGGATGTTCGGAATCATTGCCGCTTTGCTTGGTGCATTTATTCCATTGAGTGATTTAGCTGAGTTGGTCAATATAGGAACACTAACGGCGTTTACTATGATATCCGCTGCAGTCATCGTATTACGAAAAATCAAACCAGATTTGAAACGTGCTTTTTATTGCCCATGGGTGCCTCTCGTACCAGGATTGGCAATCGTTTTCTGTGTGTTTCTGATGTTCCAATTAGGGAGCCATACATGGATTCGTTTCTTGATTTGGATGGTCCTCGGTATTATCGTGTACTTTGTATATTCACGAAAACACTCCAATCTGAATCAATAAATCGTAAAAACACTCTTACGGAGTGTTTTTTTTTAGGGCAATACCAAAAAATAGTCCTAAAGTAATGTGAAAATATGTCCAAAAATGAGGAAATTTTCATCAAAATAGCTTAATATTAACATAGAATATGACTTACTATCATAAATCGAAAGCAGATATCCGGAGGCAAGTCTTAATGAAAATCATATGGAGAAATAACCTTACCAATGATATTGATTATATGAAGTATAAGGATCAAGTTGGTATACAAATTAAAAACCATTCAGGTGTGTTAACCCAAATAGACATGATTCATTTAACTACAAAGGATCTCTGTATTATTCGTTCATTACAGGACGATGTGAAGGAACATATTATTAAAATTGTAGACAATTTCTACAGAAACTTAGAAAAGGAACCCTCTTTAATGCAGGTGATTAATAAGCACAGTTCGGTTGATCGGTTGAAGACGACGTTACACCATCATATGTTTGAAATGTTTAGTGGTTGTATCGATGATGAATATATTAAACAGCGTTATATCATTGCACATGTCCATGTAAGGATTGGCTTGCAGCCAAAATGGTATCTGAGTGCATTTCAGGATTTGCTTCAGTCAATCATTCTCCAAGTGATGACTCATATCAAGGACATAGAACTATACCAGGACACGATTTTGGCTGTCACAAAAATCATGAATTTAGAACAACAAATCGTTCTAGAAGCATATGATCTTGAAAATGAGAGAATTCGCCAACAAATCCAGGGTGATAAGGAAATGATTAAACAACAAGTCAATCGGAATGCAGAAGAATTGTCTGCCATCAGTCAACAGACTAGTTCCGCCACTCAATTAATGGCGGATAAAGTAATGGATATCCAAGTTGTTACCCAAAAGGGATCCGATACCGCCATCAGGACAGAAGAGCAATCCAAAGAAGGGGTTGAACTTTTAAAGGGGCTCGAAAAAAGGATGGTTAAAACCCAAGAGCAAATAATTATTATCTCAAAGGATATGGAGCAGCTATCCAATACATCCAAGGAAATTGAAAGAATTGTATCAATCATTACTTCAATCGCAGAACAGACGAATCTTTTAGCTTTGAATGCAGCAATTGAGGCAGCTAGAGCAGGTGAACATGGTAAGGGCTTTGCGGTGGTGGCTGGTGAGGTTAGAAAGCTATCGGAAAACACGAAAAAGTCCGTTACTGAAGTGGCAAAATTGGTAAACGGAATAGGGGACTTTACAAATGTGATGAATACATCCATTGCTGTCGTGAGTGATGAAATTATTCAAGGTACGCAACAAGGAAAGGAAACTGGATTATTTTTTACTGATATTGCGGAGGCCATGCTGTCTGTCAAAGAGCAAAACATTAAAGTCGCCAAAGAAATGAACGAGCTTAACGAAATATTCGATGGAATCAGTAAAGCGTTCGATCAAGTGGCGGTATCCTCGGAGGAATTAACAACAATGACAATGAATTTATAAGATCATGATAGAAAAGATACGGAATCTGCTAGATTCATTCCTTTTTCCACCAATAGCGTGTAAAAGGGAGGGAGTGAATCATGAAATGTATACCCCTCTAAAACGCTTTTTTAGAAAAGTATTCTAACTTCCTTCTTTTTTAGGGAATGAGTGAGTATAGGTGCTACCTAGTAAGGGGACTAAATTAAGAATAGAAAAGTCTCAAACATTAACTTGTAATAATTTCAGATTAATGTTATATTAATAAAGCGATGAGCTAATTTGTGTAAGCCGTAGAACATGCTTTTAGCTAAACGTCGGGATGTGGCCTGACGGTTTTGCGCCACAAACGCATCAAGACGCCTGCTGTGTGCAGGCGTCTTTTTCTATGCATTTTTCTATTTAATGGACTCTTTTTTAGCAGCTTGTACGTCTTCTTTGAAATCGGCTTGTATATCATCGGTGATCCCTTTTGTGGCATCCTTGAACTCACGAAGCGAAGTGCCGACAGCACGTCCAATTTGAGGAAGTTTACTTGGGCCAAAGACCATTAAAGCTAATAGAAGGATTATAATTAAACCAGGTATTCCAATATTTGAAAACATAGATAGTCACCCCTAAAAATATTGATATCTAATATTATAGACTTCACACCGTCAATTGCAAAGGTTAATTACTATTAATTGTAAGCCTTGTTTGCTTATAATCTAAACATATTGCCTCCATATTATTCTCTGCTTGCAAGCTAAATTGTTTGATTGTTCGATTCCCTCATCATAACTTTACCTTCCTACCATATTTTGTGTTACCATTAAATTACATGATGGATAAAAATATTGGATTGGAGGTGTTTATGTGTCCAGTACACTTATTTTTACCCCGCTCAGTCATGTGGGCTGGGGGTCATTGAAACAACTTATTCCTCAAGTGAAGAGGTATGACATCTCCAGTATTCTGATTATCACGGACCCGGTGCTTATAAAAATAGGGGTGACGAATAAGATTACTCTCCCATTGGAAGAAGCAGGGTATCAAGTTCAATTATATACAGAAGTGATTCCTGAACTCCCTTTAGAAACAGGAGAAAAACTGGTTAGCTATGTAAAGGAGCATCCATTCGATCTTATCATTGGTCTAGGTGGTGGCAGTGCTCTGGATTTAGCGAAACTGGCTGCGGTTCTTGCTGTTCATGAAGGCTCTGTGGCAGATTACCTGAATCTAACGGGAACACGGAAGATTGCTGCAAAAGGGATTCCCAAAATATTAATCCCAACCACTGCGGGAACGGGTTCTGAAGTAACCAATATTGCCGTGCTTTCTCTTGGAAACACCAAGGATGTTGTGACCCATGACTTTTTATTGGCGGACGCTGCCATAGTGGATCCAGAACTGACTGTATCCGTGCCACCACATATAACAGCTGCAACAGGTATCGATGCTCTAACTCATGCAGTAGAAGCCTACGTTTCCGTCAATAGCAACCCTACGACTGAAGCCTTATCATTGCACGCTATCAGGCTCATTAGCAAATCTCTTCGTACTGCCGTTCAGGATGGGCATAATCAACAAGCAAGGACAGACATGAGCCAGGGAAGTTATATGGCCGGCCTTGCCTTTTTTAATGCTGGCGTAGCGGGAGTACATGCACTTGCCTATCCGCTAGGTGGCCAATTTCACCTATCACATGGTGAATCGAATGCCGTCCTGCTTCCGTATGTTATGGGCTATATTAGAAAAAGTTGTACGAAAAAGATGGCTGACTTATTAAATGCCATGGGTGGAAGCTCAGTTTATTTATCCGAAGAAGAGGCATCCCTTAGATGTGTTGAAGAAATTAAAAGATTGGTGCAAGATATAGGGATCCCAACTACATTAGGTGATTTCGATATTCCTAAAAATGCAATAGACAAGCTGGTGGAAGATGGAGAAAAGCAAAAAAGGCTTTTAGCGAGAAGCCCCTTGCCACTTGGAAAAGAAGATATTCTAACCATCTATCAATCCGCCTTTAATGGCCGTATTACTGAACCTTTATAAAATTTATTGCATGAAATGTAGTGGATGGAAATTTTTGACCTTGCAACTTAAGATAACATTAGGTATTATAAATACATAAGCTGCGTTGTTCGTAATGATAATTAAGTTTTAACCTTTAAGCTGTAATAGGGAGTTTTATATCAAGGTTGGAATGTTATGCCTCGTCACTGACTTGGAAAACAGGAAAATTTTTGCAAACACCCACTTTGAGGAGTGGTGGTTTAAAACTTTCTTACTGAAATACGGCAATGGCGGCTTTATAACTTTTACAATTTGAGGCCAGTCCCTTATGGGGGCTGGTCTTTTATATTTGTACCATTTAATTGGGCGAAGGTTAATAAACAGAGGCAATGTTATATAATAAAAGATCTTAGAGGCATTATTATAGGGCAGTATTCAAAGAGTTAATTTCTATGTAAAATCTCATAAATGCTTTAAGTAACTCTTTTTTCCTAGATAATTCAAAAGTGCTTTTATATAAAGCGATAGTTGGAGGTAAACTTGCGGATCGTTTTGGTTCAAAAGTCGTACTCGTCTCCTTTTTAATCCTGGGGGGTTCGGGACACTCACGATGTTAAGCTTTAAACCAAGCATGTTCATGCTTTATTTGCTCCTAGCCATGGCAGGAGGAACGACAACAGGTATACAAATCATTACGAATGCCTATGTATCACAGTATTACCCAAATGAAATTGTCCCTTCAGGTCAATTTCTTGGCCTTTGCCATTCCTTGTATTATCGCAGCGATAGCGATATGGTTCATACAAGAAAAATTCAGCAATGCAGCACTAAGTACAGTAAAGAAAGTAAGTTAACAGAGTATTGTATGATTAGTATCACTTTAGAGTAAAACGTAATGATAAAATATCCGGTCAGTGTTATGATTAACTCTATCATTTCATTTGGAGGATAAAACATGAACATAATCGTATTTGGGGCTTCAGGTAAAACAGGAAAATTGGTTGTGGAGCAAGCACTAAATTTACAGCACGAAGTAACAGCCTTTGTAAGGAACCCAACTAAGCTGCAATTGAATCATCCGAACTTGCATATCATTCAAGGGGATGCTCTAGAAGAAGAGGCGGTACAAAAGGCCATATCGGGCAAAGATGTGGTCATATCATGCCTAGGCTCAAGCAGTGGGTTGGGAAAGACGACCGTTCTACATGAAATGACGCAGAATATTGTCAATGGAATGAAAGTCAACAATGTTTCAAGAATCATTTATATGGCGTCAGCGGGTATTGAAAAAGAAATCCCAGGATTAATTGGGAAGTTGACAATGAAGATGTTGGGGAATGTATTGGAAGATCATCGTAATGCAGTGGATGTTATTAAAGCAAACAATTTGACATGGACCGTGGCAAGACCGATGGGGTTATCTGATAATCCGCCTACTGGTTCGTATCGGGAAGAGCATCAAGGTGTACCAAAAGGAAGCCGTAGCATTTCCCGTGCAGATGTTGCCGATTTCATAACACGAGCACTCACGGATGATAAATATTTAAATCAATCTGTTGCTTTAGGGAACTAAAGGGGTTAATAGCCCTTTAGTTTTTTTAGTTTCTTGGTGCCCATAGGATGATGGATGCCCCGATTACACAAATGATAGCGCCAATCCAATCATATAAATCAGGTGTTTTCTTATCTATTCCCCATCCCCATAAAACCGATAATACGATAAAAACGCCACCATATGCTGCATATACACGTCCAAAAGTAGGGAATGTTTGAAATGTGGCAATAATGCCATATAAAATAAGTGCAATTCCTCCGGCCAATCCAAAATAAATGGATTTTCCTTCTCGTAGCCACATCCAGATAAGATATCCGCCACCAATCTCGGCCAGACCAGCCATAAGAAATATAGGGATGGTCACAATCATATGTATCCCTCACTTTCTTCATTGAATTCTATCATAACTTGTATAACGTTGGCAGACTTTGCTACCTATGTTTTAGGAGCATCAACTCCATCTCCTTTTCTTCGATCCATGGGTCATTCACTGAATTCTAACCAATGAATATTCAAATGAATTATTGGATTGCATTTCAAGTACAAAGGGTACTAGAACTAAAACGGAATCATAGTATCCTAGTTAAGGAGATGCAATCATGAAAACCAAATCATATGCTTATATGCTAGCCATATTGCATGCCAGCATTGTTGGCTTATCCTTTTTGTTTACAAAGATGGCAATCGCCGAATCGAACCCACTTGATACGTTGGCGTTCCGTTTCAGCATTTCTTTCGCCGTTATATTAGTTTTGGTCGCATTAAAAGTTATTAAGGTGAGCTATACAATTGAGTCAATCAAAAAACTGCTTCCATTATCATTAATGTTTCCCACCCTTTTCTTTGTCTTTCAAACTTTCGGACTTAAATATTCCCAATCCACGGATGCCGGAATCTTATCGGCTATCACCCCAATCATTACAGTCATCATTGCGGGATACTTTCTAAAGGAAAGAACCTCTCTTTATCAAAACATCTCTATTGTTTTATCGGTAGTAGGGGTCATTTTCATTTTCCTTATGAAAGGAAGTACGATGAATGCCTCTGATTTGCTCGGTATGGGATTAATCCTTCTATCTTGTTTAGCGACAGCAGGATATACGACGATGACATGGTCCTTGGCAAAGGAATATACGCCTGGTGAAATGTCCTTCTTCATGATGGGAACAGGTTTCATCCTTTTTAACCTGGCTGCAATCATATCTCATATGAGCAAGGGAACGATGCCGGAATTCATTTCACCATGGTCAAGTATGGAATTTGTCGGTTCTATCTTATATTTAGGAATCTTGGCTTCGTTGGTCACGTCGATGCTTTCGAACACGATATTATCAAAAATCAAGGCTTCTCAAATGAGTGTCTTTGCAAATCTATCGACAGTGGTGACCATTATTGCAGGAGCACTCTTTCTTAATGAAAAAATTACGATTTTCGATATAGTGGGTTCAGGTTTAATTATCCTGGGCGTGTTCGGTACCAACTATTTTGGGGAGAGGAAAGATCACCCTATTAAAATGAAACTTCATTTTGATAAGAAAGAGCATAGTGTAAAATGAAAAAATCAGCTTATCCTCAATAAAGAGATAAGCTGATTTTATTTCCACCATATTGTGTCAGGGAATTCCATTCCGCCAATGTGAACAGGCTCGCCGATTTTTGGGGTGGCTACTTGTACGGTTTTTTCCTTGGCAGCTTTTGTCACCCTTTCAATGGGGTCTGTCCAATCATGAAGAGATAAAGTGAAGCCTGCCCAATGAATGGGAATCATTAGTTTTCCTTTTACGTCGATAGTTGCTTGGACCGTTTCTTCAGGCATCATATGAATGGTGGACCATCGTTCATCATACTGTCCGCATTCCATTAATGTAAGATCGAAGGGACCGTATTTTTCGCCGATTTCTCTAAAATGTGTGCCGTACCCGCTATCACCGCTGAAAAAGACCTTATCTTCTTTTCCGTATATCACCCATGAACACCAAAGTGTAGAATTTCTATCATTTAAACTTCTCCCGGAAAAGTGTCTTGCTGGCGTACAGACTAAATGGAGTCCGTCGTAGAATACTTCATCCCACCAGTTGTGTTCCTGTATCTTTTCCTTCGATACACCCCACTTCACCAAATGGTCTCCTACCCCTAGGGGAACAATGAATTGACCGACATTATCTTTTAATTTCTTTATGGAATAGTAATCTAAATGATCATAGTGGTCATGCGAGAGAATGACAGCATCAATCGGTGGAAGGTTTTCCAAATCGATTGGCAAGTCACCGCTAAATCTCTTGTTTCCAAACATCGGAAAAGGAGTAGGGGCTTTACCAAACATTGGATCCACCAATAAAGTTTTACCGTCCAACTCAAGCATGAAGGCTGAATGTCCATACCAGGTGATTTTATTGGCGTCTTTGTATGATCGGACCGTCGAATCAATCAAAATGGGAACGGCAGGTCGTCTGTTTGGATTTCCTTTCATATACTCCCGAAGTATGGAGCCAGTATGTTTAAGGCTCATCATCTGACTCGCAGGAATTTGATTGATGAATTGCCCATTCTTAAAATTTTCTTTCGTACTGAAGTTTTTGATTCTTTTCTTTGATGCACGTCTTCCTAGTGGAGGATAAAGACTTATAAAAAGTATCCCGGTTAATAGGATGGACATGAAAATTCTTAAAGTTTTCAGCATATATGTTCCTCCTGAATATTTAGGGATTTATTCTGAACTAATCATAACATAAAAATTGGTAATCACTCACTGGAGTGGTTCTGAATGAAACGCGTGAGGGTCGCTGTTCAAGTGCAAATGTAAACAGCAATCCCCACTTATACTTTCTCTTTGATTGCAGGGAAAAGAGGGAGACATCCTGAATATAATTTATATAAGAATTATAGAAGCTGAAAAAAGGGTAGGAGGATAAAAACAGTGTTGATGTTTTTCAGAGTCTTTGTATGGGCCGTATTTATTGCATTATTAGTTTATGTGGTTTTATCCTGGAGGTATAAAGATAAAATCAGCATGAAAATAGAAGCCATTCGAAAAACATGGTATGTCATTTTCATATTGGGGGCTTTAATATACTGGAGTTTTTATCCGACGAGCATTTTTGATGAGTGGAAGAATTTCCTCATTGTCGCCGTTCTGTTTGTGCTGATAGATATGTTCGTATTTTTGAGCATGTATATATCAAAAATTGGCGATAATGAGCTCTCCTATGCAACTAAAGCGGTTGCGGAAAGCGATAAGTTATTATCGGATAATCGGGAAAAGGTCAAAAATATGTTTTACCTTTTGAAAAAAGAAGGGATTCCGGAGTTTTATCAGACGAATGAGGAATACCTGGCCTACTTGCATATCATGCTTCAGGCTTATGCAGCCAAGGAAGGGATGAATGTCAAAATTATTCCTTTTAAAACGGAACAAGACAAGAACTTGATGTTAAAAGCTTACCCGACCTTGTCTGGAAGTACGATCCGTGCTACATTGGAAAGAGAAGATACGTATTACAATGATGAAGAGAAAATGGCGCTTCAGCCCGTTAATGTTTTGACATTTCCTTATATTTTAGAGATAAGATCGGAAAGCTTCGTGTCAGAAGTGGATTGTTTATTAATAGCATTATTGATCATGATGTTCGATATGGTCATAAAACAAAATTAAGGGGAGTTGGTTGAATGAGCATTTATGATAAAGCTGGAAGCAATGTTTCCGTCGCTGTAATTAAACCCCAGGTCAAAATTCCCGATGTGGCTTTAAGTCCACATACAAAAAAGGTGATGAAACAAAATGAACGTGTTATCCTGAACCATAAAGAAAAGACAACACGTTTGAACAAATTGAGGGATGTCCTCTAGAAAGAAGGAGGCTTGGGATTGATGATATTTTAAGGGCACCTGCATATACTATTTTATAATGATAAATAGGAAGGGTCCTTTAGATATGAACAAGAAACCTGTGAGAGTAGACATCCCAGCCCCTTCAGCATCGCCATCCGAAAACAGGATACATAAAAAAAATGCTGAATTGTTGAATGTTTTGCGTAAGTTGAAAACGAAACGTTGGTTTTTTATACGGTAATTCAAAAAAGTGTGGGTGATTACAATCATCCACACTTTTTTGAATTACGAATCAAGTAGGATAATATTCAATATGTTTTTTGCCTTCTTTAGCAACATACATAGAATGGTCCGCTTTTTTCAGTAACGTAACCATGTCGTCCCCATGGACCGGGTAAACGCTTATCCCCATACTTGCAGAAATCAAATGTTCTTTCCCACCGACTTGAATAGGCATGGAAGATAATTGTTTTAAAAGGAGTTCGGCTGTCTGTTTTGTGCTTTTTATTCTATCCTCAGTGCGTAATAAATTAACAAATTCATCCCCACCAATTCGAGCGACATAACTATTGTCAGGTGAAGATTTCAAAAGACACTCCGCGGTCCTTTTAATGACACTATCTCCAAAATCATGACCAAAAGTATCATTGAAATATTTAAAATTGTCGAGATCGATATAAAGGAGGGACATTTCGTTATAAATTTCATCCTTATTATATTCAAAATAGTTATAAATGTAGTTACGGTTATAGAGACCAGTCAAAGAATCCCTGATTATTCCATTCTCGATGTTGACCGTTTGACTGATCAGCGATGCCAAGGAGCTAAGTAGCACTACATCATACTCTTTAAATTCATAAGGTTTAAGATCGAATGCACATAATGTTCCGATGATTTTATCCTCATTTTTAATAGGAGCACCCATGTAGCATCCATTTTTAATCCTATCCAATATGAGGTGATTACATGTCAGGGTACTATTTTTTATATCGTTAATAACTACGGGTTCCATTTTATTCTCGACGACCAGGTTACAAAGAACTTCATTAAAGGGTATGGTATCGCCGGTCTTGATTAGATTTGCTTTCCGATTGAAGGACTTGACGATAAAGCTTTGGGATTGTTCGAAAACCGTGAGCACGAATGTATTGACTTTAATCGTATGAGCTAGTAATTCTAAGACTTCATTAGCGATGGAATCAAAATTCTTGTAGTAATTAATGTCGTGGTGAATCATTTTCTGAATCCCCTTTCCATAAGTCAGGTTGTTTGCTGGGTTCTATATGGGTGATTTATCATGGGTTGAATCTATTTATATAAATGACGGTATGTTCGTCGCGTTAGCTCATTGCTAATTCGAGGTTACTATCACGAAAAATGGATACAGTTTTGATTGAAATTTGTTAGTATTAGTTTAAACCATCATTATAAATGTAGAAGTTACATAGCTTATTGTAGACAGAGTCACCATTTACTGTACATGTAATGGAAGTAATACCATTAATCTATCATACATGTCATATTTTATCACTATTTGCATCATAGCACTTCCTTTGTGCTTTCTCACAGTTCCGATAAAATGGCTTATCGTGCTGATTTTAAAAAAACTTTTGGAAAGGATAATAAATAAGAAGATTCAAAAGGGGATTATCATGGGAAAATTAGAAAATATACACCCACTTTCAATTGAACAGACAAAGCAAAAATTACTCCAAGATATCGACCGCTATGTAGAAAATAAAGATGTAATGCCGACCTTTGAAACATACCTTTCAGATCGGATGTCTTATATCGAACAGATTTGGATGAATGTTTGGTTAAATAAAGCGTCCAATGACGTTCCGAGAAAAGAAAAGAAAGTATTTTTAAAAGGCAGGGGATTCGTTACAGAAGGGACAGATCATAAGCATATCAACCATTTGTTTCGAAATGAGTTAAGGACGTATCACCCTTTTGATACAATATCCTGGCTGGAGGAGACCTTTTCCGAAAACGATCAAGATTGGGAACAGAGATATGTGAACGCAAGGGAAGTCTTCTTTAAAAGGCAAGAGGAACAAAAGCTAGCACATAAGCGGTGGCTGGTACAGGAAAAGCTTGAAAATGAAGCGTACACTTTTTTAGAAAATAACTCTCTGCTAGTTTATTTACATGTCCGTTATTATATATCAGGCAAAATTGCCACTGATCTTCTTAATAAGCCGAAATTTCAGTCTGTAGAACCGTATCTACTTGAAGAACGGTTGATTGAGGAGGGATCATTCGAATCTACCGATTACCTTATGGTGACTGATTTCTTCGATGAACTGACGGGGGATATTCATTCTACTTTTGATTGGGGTAAAAGTCGTTACGAGTATGAAAATTATTTCTATCGTTATGAACGGTTGGTATTAGACTTTATCTTTGAATATATACCTAAAAAGGTTCTTGAGAACTTGACTACAGAAGTGTTGAACGATTATTCAGAAACCTTAGGGGATATCGTCACCCCGGAGATCCTTAAAGAGTTACTTCAAGAGGATTTGACAGATTTGTCACAGGCTTGTTTCGACGAACTTCAAGAAGAATACCTATCTGACTTACTGAAGCTTGCCCAGATTCCCTTTGATGAATCTGTTCATAAAGAGATTTTTGAAAGGGACGAGGCAACCAGGGAACGAAAAAAAGCAGAAGCGCTGGCAGAAGCTGCTCGAAAGAAGGAAGAAGAGAAAAGAATCCTTGACGACATTTTTGGAAAGGCCTATACACCATCATTAGGACTAAAGGTCAAATACATTTTACACGTTGGAGACACGAATACAGGAAAGACACACCAGGCCCTGGAGAAAATGAAAAAGGCCGAGAGCGGATTGTATCTTGCACCACTTAGGCTTCTTGCTCTGGAAGTGTTTGATAAGCTGAATGCAGACGGTGTGCTTTGCTCATTAAAAACGGGAGAAGAAGAAAAGCTGGTAAATGGGGCACAGCATATCTCTTGTACGGTTGAGATGTTTCATGAGAAGGACTACTATGATGTAATTGTCATTGATGAAGCTCAAATGATAGCGGACAAGGACCGTGGATTTTCTTGGTATAGAGCGATTACGAAAGCAAATGCAAAAGAAGTACACATTATAGGAAGTAGAAATATTCAAAAGATGCTGCTGAATTTACTTGATGAAACGGATTTGGAGATTTATGAATATAGTCGGGAAATACCGTTAGAAATAGAACCGAAAGAATTCGAATTGAAAAATACCAAGAAAGGGGACGCCCTTATTTGCTTTTCAAGAAGGCAAGTACTCGAAACGGCCTCACGTGTGCAAGCTAGTGGGCATAGGGTCAGCATGATTTATGGGAGTATGCCACCAGAAAACAGAAAAAGGCAAATTGAGCTTTTTAATCGGGGGGAGACATCCGTCGTTGTTTCAACTGACGCAATTGGGATGGGATTGAATTTACCGATTCGCCGTATCGTTTTTCTTGAAAATGAGAAATTTGACGGGACGAGAAGAAGAAGGCTGACTTCTCAAGAAGTAAAACAGATAGCAGGGCGTGCTGGAAGAAAAGGGATTTATGACACGGGTAAAGTAGCATTCACGGGCGACATAAAAATCATGAGGAAATTACTTGAACAGGTAGATGAGCCGGTTCAAACCTTTACGATTGCCCCGACCTCTTCGGTATTTGAACGGTTTCAGAGGTACTACAGGAATTTAGGGACATTCTTTGAGTTATGGGAAAAGTTCACTCCGCCAAATGGAACAAAAAAAGCATCACTTTCGGAAGAGCGGGAGCTTTATGAACTGATCCGTGAGACTGAAATCGAAGCTCGTTTTTCATTAATGGACCTATATGGTTTCCTGCATTTACCTTTTTCGGCAAAAGAACCTCGCCTTATTCGCCAATGGCTAGAAACCGTAGAAGCAATTGCTGAGAGTAGCGAACTTCCCGATCCCTTTATAAGGACTAGGAACTTAGAGGAGTTGGAACTATCTTATAAAGCAATAGGTCTTCATCTTTTGTTTCTATATAGGATGGGTAAGAGAACCGAGGCTGTCTATTGGGAACGGGTGCGGGAAGAAATCAGTAATGGCGTTCATGATCAGTTGAAAGATGAAATAATCAATTATCAGAAAAAGTGTAAGCGCTGTGGAAAACAGCTTCCAGATACCTCGCGTTTTCAAATATGTGACGCTTGTTATCATAATGGCCATAGAAAAAATCGAAAATATTAAGGAAATAATAAAGAAAAACCCCGGATATGGTACACCTTTACATGGTGGCAGATATACGGGGTTTTTGAGTTGAATTCATTTTTTTCGATTGGACTTTGCAATCAAGGCAGCTTGATGCTTCATTCGATTATCCGCTTTTTTGTCATGAACAACCAAAATGGCATGAATTAGGCCTGGAACGTAGAAAAATAAGGTGAGAATCAAGTTAAGCAAGGCTTGAATTGGTTTACCGACCAATAAGACGGCTAGAGGAGGAAAAAGAATGGCGATTAAATATAGAATATTGATCACTCTCCAAAATTAAAAGTAGATACCCCTAATATAACACTTAACCTATTTCGGTGCTATGAATGGGGTTGGGAATTTTCTATAGAGGTCCCACTGTCGTGTAAAGCCTTCGAATGAAAGTTCTTGATATGATTAGGGAATTGCCTGGGAAATGGGAAACCAAGATATTTGACCCATTAGAAAAAGATATGGACAACATATCCATAGGATAGGGATATATGAAACAGAGCCACTTGCGTTACTAGTTATTTCAATGAAGTGAGCAATCAGCCTCCATTCATTTTATTACGTATCTGTTCAAGGATTAATTCCAACTCTTCAACAGGAAGCTCTGCAAGGGAACTTTTAATTTTTTCTTCAACCCGTTTTCGGTCAAGCTCGCGGTATTGATCCCACCATTCCCTCAAACCATCCGTATTTTCCAATAAGTACTCGATGTCAATTTCTTCTTGCTCGTCGTCGGATAAATACCTCATGACGGCTCCTAATAATCGATTGAGTCGAGTTACCTCGTTTTCTTTCTCTTTCTTATCTATAGTCGATACTTTTTTTCCCTTATCGTTCTCACCGGAAACTTTTTGATTTGCCATGCACATTACCCTCCTGTTTTAAGACTAGTATTCCTAAAATAGCCAAGTTTAATAATTTTGAGGATGGAGGGATGCAAAGTATGAGAATTCAAGTGAAATGCCAAATGATAATTTTAACATAAACCTCGGTAGAATATATTATTTGATCTTTCAACTCATAGTAAAGTTAAAATAAGTTAACAGCAATTATTAGGGAGAAAAAGAATCCAAATTATAAAGGGATAGAGCACCTATCCCTTTGCATGAGGTTATGCTGCAAGTTTCCTGCATTCTTCTGCACAAGTTAAGCAAGCCTCGGCACATTTCTGACAATGTTCATGATCATGCTTTTTACATTCATTCCCGCAACTTTCACAAATCTTAGCACAGGTAACTGCCAATTCAGAAACGAATGGTGTATTTCTTCCTAATGCTTGTTCCAAGTATGAACACATATCCGCGCATTCTCGATCCAAGCGGATGCACTCGGCCATCATCTTTACGTTCTCTTCTTTTAAGCAAGCATCAAAACAATGGTTGCATGCAGTCATGCATTCGTGCAAAGTTTGAATGACTGACTGATAATTTTCGTGTGACATAAGTAAGTTCCTTCTTAGTGGTTATCTCATATTGTCTACATCTATTTCCTTAATAACAATTTTCAAAACATGAATAGCCAAACAGATTAAGTACAGACATAGTCGAACATAGCAAAAAATCCAGGTTGAGAAGAACAGGGCAAGCAAAATCTTTTAACGGAATGAATAGGGAAGCTAGTGCATAAATTTAAAGAAAAGGAGGTTGCTTGCATGTATATTAAATTAAGCGTGGCTAGTGTTTCCGGAGCTGTCGTCTATTTGATTTATAATTTAAACAAGACGCTTCGAAAAGGAATGGGTACGCTTGAGGAAACCAATAAAACCCTAGAAGAGGTAAGAAAGGCGGTTCATGGGTTAACAGATGAATCCAAACAATTAATCCATACCGCGAACCAAATTACCGTTGATGTAAAAGGGAAAATGAGTAATGTAGATCCGTTATTGGAATCGGCCCAAGATGTTGGCGAAATGATTCATAACGTCACCAGTACCATCAAAGAAGGAAGCAGGACCGATTCAGAAATTCCTTCAAATCCGACTGCTCCTAATAACCAGCCAGAGGGAGTACACATCAAAATCAAATAAAAGATTTCATATTAGGACCATGCACCCCGAGAATTACTAACATATACATCTAAACTACGGCAATATGCATGTAATGAATTTTTTGAGTTTAAGGGGGATTTTTTCATGGTTATGGAATATAGCGTCGCAGCAATCGCATTGGCTTTCATTTGGTTGGTTGTTTTCTTGATTGGTACATTACAAAAAGTGATGGTGACGTTAGGGGAGGCAAATAAAACATTGATTGATGTGAGAGGAGCGATACAGGACCTTTCATCCGAATCAAAACAACTTATTCATACAGCGAACGATATCACTGTGGATGTGAAAGGGAAGATCAAAACAGTGGAACCATTATTCGACTCGGCCCAAGACGTCGGGGAAGCCATTCATTCAGTGACGGATACGGTTAAAAAAGCTACAAATACCTATAATACAAAGCTTTCACCCAAAAAAAGCAATCCTACTAAACCCAAAAGTAATATTAGATAGCACAAAATCTTCTTCTTATTCTTTCTACATACATCTCATTTACCTCATAGAACAAAAAGACACTTCCAAATTGGGTAGTGTCTTTCCTTTATTAATCTCATTATTTAATTGTCCAATCTTCTTCTATGGATTTAATTGAATGAATAACCCGTATTAGAATCTGAGACAAGAAAGTTTATTTGTAGCCACTCGATTAAGTGGATTAATTATTTCTCGCTTTTACTACTCGAATCGTTACCATTGGCTTTGGAATCATTGCCATGTTTGACGCCCTTACTTACGTACGGCTTGGCACTCTTTTTCTTATTGGCTCCCGTTTTCCAACGATTCCAACCCTTCTTGCCCGTACCTGTTCCTGTTCCCTTACCTGTTCCACTCTTAGCTTTAGCCTTGCTCATGAAATCACTCCATTAATAGTCTATGCTTAGTTTAAACCACATTGCTTGATTAATACCCAAGTATGTTGAAATATACATCAAATAGCGGCATAAGTACAGGAAAAGGGTCAAATATTTTTCAAAATCCTTATAGATCAGTATCTAGAAATAGGTTACGTGTACAAGCATTAGGCAAGATGGTTGGGATATTGAATGGCCAAATCGTCCAAACAATCCATTATTAATAAACGTTTTGTTTGGATTTCGTCAACCAGAGACTTATTCCGATTTTTTTACAGATGGTTAAGTAGTGCATAAATGTAATTAAAACAGCACCTGTATTCATACCCAAGATAACGCCTTCCATATTAAGGACAGCTTGAGAGCCAAGAATATACATGAGTGTAAAGGAAACAATATGCGCCCACACAGTATGGATGAATGCATCTTTGACTAGACCTAATCCAATGAGGTAGGCTTGCATCGGTATGATGAAAAAGTGGAAAAGGAAATAAGGACAAAGCATTTTCAAATAAAGAGAAGCCGTTGTGGAAGAAAAGAAGAGTGCTGTCAGAGGTTCCGCAAATAAATAGATAATGAGCACGGCTGGGACTCCATACATAACCGTAAACCACATTGATTTTTGTAACAGGACTCTAAGCTTTTCTTTATCCTGATTTTTGTGAGCTTCCGATACAGTCGGAATAAGCATGATCATTAGAGAATGAGCAATAAATGCCGGAAAGAAACCTATAGTCATCGCGACACCCGTTAACATCCCAAAGTGCTCGGTTGCAAGAACGGCACCAAACCCCGCTGAAAGAAGCGCAGCATGAATAAGAAAGGGTTGAATGGCATTAGTGATTGCATGAAAGATTCTAAGTCCCATAGTTGGGAGGGATACCTCCAAAAGCTTTTGCCGGGCATGTTTACCTGTGGTCCTTAAATTCGTACCACGCCCCATGATCCGAACTTGAAGGATCAGTATGCTGATCAAGTATAAGAATACAAGAAATTCACTTCCTACCAATACGAAAAAGGCCATTAACAAAGACTTTTCCTGGTTAAATTGAAACAAGTTGAAGATGAGGAGCAACAGGCCGAACTGAAAAATCTTCTTTAAAAAGTTTGAGATTGCAATTTTGCTCATTTGTTGTACACCCATAAAATAACCTCTTGCAATCGAGGAAAATGCGACGATAGGTATCAAACCGATCAGCATCCATTTTATATATGGGTGAAACCCGTCCATTATTGAAGAAAATGAAAGGATAAAAGGAAGGATGATACACATGATCAGCACGACCACAGTTGCCAATTTGAAGGCATGAAGCAGTAAATTATAATGTAATGCAGGTTTGTTTTCAGCGACAAACTTGGCAATCGAAACATGCAATTCAAAACTGGCAATTACATATATCAGAAAGAATACAGGCAAAATGGACATGTAAAGCCCCATGCCTTCCTCTTGTAGTTCCCTGGCGAGAATCATGTTTACAAAAAACTCGATACATTCACCAAAAAACGCTGCGACTATCAAGATGAGCGTTCCTTTATAAAAAGATTGCATGCTGTCACACTCCTCAAAAGGTGTTTGTATAAATATATGAGACAGGCACCGGAATATTCATATTGAAGGATGACATGACATGGCATGCTATCCATACAGTTCAAAATGACAGCATGTAGCCATGGTGATGATAAAGTGTGTAAAAGTAACTATGTTATGTCCTTTGTAATCTAACTAATATTTTGCTATCCTGTATTCAGAGGAGATGTTAAAAATGAAATTTTCAGCGATTGACCATTCGAACCTAGACGAATTATGTATTGCATTTGAAAGCTGTTTGACCCAAAATCATATTTCATTCAAATATGTTGACATGACTGAAGAAAATGGAGTTATCTCGTTCATATTCTGTAACAACCTCGAGTATGCCCGATCTGTTGAATTGGACGGAAAACAGTTTATCGGTTTAGAAACGGATTACATAGCAAATGAAATATTGGTGCCTATTTTACCTAGATTAAAAGAATTCTCACAAGAATGAACTCCTCTAAATTGAGGAGTTTTTATTTTGATCCGTTTTCTTATATAAGCAATCAGGCAAGAAAATTTTAATTACTCTAGTTCAAAAGAAGGGTAAAGTTAATGCTTATTGAATATATGTAATAGGATGGGTATTACCTGCTCTTTCATTAGCTCCATGTTATACATCTCATTTTTATATATCTTAATAGTAAATCTTGAGCGGTTACGTATTTCAATGGGGAGGTATTCATGCAAAAAAATATAGATGGTAAGCAAAACGAAACAAAAAGACCAAATAGCCAGTCGAGTGGTAACATGCCAACTCTTCCCTGGTCAAACAAAATAAATAACTTTTTGGTGCTTTGCATCTATGAATCAAACAACCAATATAATGATTTTCATAAAATGTATCACATTCATAAGGCTAAAGGCCGGACAGGTTTTCAAACATTTAAAGAAGGGTTTAGTACATCTTTTGTTATTTGGGAAGAGGCATACAAAAAAAATGAAGAGTTGTTTTTTAAACTAAGGATTACAGCACGAAATGAAACCGTTTCACAGATAGCACAGAATGTTGTGTTTTACCTTATAAGCAGATATGAGAAGTTGTCTTCAAAAAGCGAGGCTGTTTTTAATGATAAACAATTAATTGAAGATTCCATTTATCAAATGGAAAACAAGTTAAAAACAGATACCTTTTTGGCTAAGGAGACTGTTTGGGTCAATTTTTATAGTTGGTTTAGAAATCAGATAAAGGATTGGATTATTGAGGAAATTGCTGGTTTGTTAGGCACTAATCATTTGGCAAGACTGGATAATGATGAGCTGAATAAACTATTCTATCAACAACTTACGGATAAATTCGCTAAAGACACCGATTTTGTATTGAAATTAATTGATATCGTAAATGGCTATGTACAAGAATGGGTTAAATTAATCATCATTCATTTCAATCTGGAATCTTGTTCTGTAAAAAAAATAGAAGAGTTTCTTTGTATTAAGAAAGATGGTTTTCGAACACCTGATTTATTATTAACAAATATCAGGGATTTTTCTTCAAGCTTTACTATCCAAGACCACTTACTGGTAATGAATAGTGCACCGTACCAGTCTGTCAGAGACGCCATTTATAAAAAGAACTTTCAAAAAATCGGAAATGCCCCATGGCCATCCACACCTATTCTTCGTGGAAACACAGAAGGATTTATACAAATTATCCCTATATTCAACCACTCTCTAAATATGGAACAGAGTATAGTCGACGAAGCATGGAACAGAGTACAATTATTGTCGGATGCGGATGTGGATGTATTCGATGCCCTTTGCAGCCTGTTTTTATCCAAGGCGAGAAACAATGAAGAAATTATAGAAATTCACCTGAGTGATTTACTATCCATAAGAGGCTTAAAACCTAAACTTGGTGGAGATGGGCGAAGAGGGGGATATGAAGCGAAACAACGAGAACAAGTTTTGAAATCGCTTACAAATATTCAGAGCATATGGATTAATATCCAAAAAGCAATCGTCTACGAAAAAGGTAAACCAGTTCATACAAGGTTGCAAGGACGGACATTTACTTTTATCGACCGTAAGGGGGAAGAATACTCCATTTCGGAGGAAACATGTAAGAAAAAGATTTCCTTTACAATTGATCGGGTTTTCGCGAAGTTCTTGAATGGATCTGGCAGGCAGGTTGCACTTCTTTCAATTAAAGCTTTGCAATATAACCCTTATAAACAACTTTGGGAGAAACGACTTACTAGATATTTAAGCTGGCGTTGGAGGACACAAGCGAGAAAAGGAACCTTTTTACAGCCAAATAAAACAAGTACGCTCTTGGAATCTATTGGGGAAGAGATGAATATTCGAACTCCATCGCGTACGAGAGAACGTTTTGAAAAGGCTTTGGATAAGTTACTTGATGATGGAGTAATTGCATCATGGCATTATGAAAAGTGGGACGAGTCTATTGCGGATTTTAAAGGATGGGCGAATATTTGGTTGAATTCCATGATTTTAATAGAACCTCCGGAGATTATTAAGGATCAATATCGCTCAATTGAGAAAAAAAAGCCTATTGATGATTCGGAACAAAAACATTCTAACCAAAAGAATGAACAAATTGGTAAGCAAATAAGAAACACTAGAAAAGTGCTCAATCTTACCCTATATCAATTGGCAGAAGAACTAGAAATTTCTGCCCCTTACATTAGTAATATTGAGAGGGGAATTAAAATCCCATCAAAAAAAATTCGCATGAAAATGCTAAAATGGTTGGAAAAACATGAAACGGTTCATTAAACATAGTGGTTAAAATGCCGAATTCCGCTCATTAAATTCCTTTGAGCCAAAGAGTCCAATTCCTACACTACACTCTAATAAAAGGGAAGGAATTGGACTATAGCCCCCGAAGTAAGCAGGAGGGATTTGGCCCTAATGCAACTACTGTTTTCGGAGGGGTGAATGTTTCATATTGTCATATGTATTTAAACATATCGCTTCATTATTTATATTTGTATCCCTTATCATATCGTTACAACTAAACAATTATTTACTTATTGGTATATGGCTAATTACGTCTATTTTTATTTTTATAACCTTCGATAAATCTATGAAATCGTTTATTATCACAAGTATTCTATTTGGAGTTGGATTTTACGCTTATTTATATGCAATTACTCATTGGACGGTACAGTTTGAAACAAAGGAATTACGCATACTTTTCAGTAGAGTATCATTAATTCTAATTTTGGTCCCCTTATTCATTTTATCTTTCTTTTCCAAGTCTCCATTTATAGCATATTTGAAAAAACCACAATGGAATGAACTGATTTACTTTCCATTTATATGGTCCGGTTTTCACCGAACGAGTGTTAAGTTTTTTCTATTCATAGCATTAATCGTTAATACTATTGTCTTTACACCTTTCATTATTCAAAATGGTTGGTTCGCCATCAAAGAAATGTGGCTACTCACCATCATATTTTCAATAACAAATGCTGTATTAGAAGAACTTATTTGGAGAGGTAATCTGCTGAATCGGTTCTCAGAACTATTAGGTGAAAAATGGGCGGTCGTACTAACAAGTTTGGGTTTTGGATTGCAACATTATTCACTTGGAATTCCATGGGTTACTTGCATTGCATTTTCAATTGGAGGAATGTTTTATGGAGGGATTACTATCAAAGGCAGAAGTGTGATTCCTTCGATTCTTTGGCACTTTATTTTTAATATTCTTATGGTTTTAAGTGGTTTCCTATTGAACTAAGAAAAGGTACGAATTCAAGTATCACCAAGGAACAGTAGAAAAAATTTAATAGAGTTTATATAGGAAATCCTTAAACGGGGTTTCCTTTTTTATTTCAAACTAAAAAGTTAAGCGTTTATCTTGTTCAGATGTCGGGGCTATCCCCACGCATAGTCGGGGTTATATAGAACGTAATTTTTTTAGTGTCTCCTTGTATTCCTTGCTGCATCAAGGTTAAATGAAAGGTTTTACATGAATTAACCTCCTAATGTTTATATGAATTTAGCGATAGTTAATTTTCTTATCTTTTTTTCTCTACATGTAAGATGAAAACAGAGAAATGATTTATACATTACGAGGTTGGGGGAGAATGTATGACAAATGAAAATCAAATAGATCTTTCACATCAATCGCTTGATCCTTTATTTAATCCTAGGTCTGTAGCCATACTAGGTGCATCTGCGAATAAATATAAGATTGGTAATCTACAAGTGAAGACACTTTTGGATGGGAAATTTATCGGAGAGATTTATCCAATCAATCGCAAAGCGAAGGAGATTGAAGGATTAAAATGTTACCCTTCCTTATTGGATGTACCAAACGATATTGACTTGGCCATATTTTGTTTAAATGCCGAACAAGTACAGCAAGGGTTAGAAGAATGTGCAAAAAAGAATGTTAAAGCGGCCATCATTTTTTCTGCGGGCTTTTCTGAAACTGGACAGGAAGGCATTGAAAAGCAGAAGGTGCTCACAGAGATTGCCCAAAAGAATGGTATTCGAATAGTCGGTCCCAACTGCGTTGGGTTAGTTAATTTGTCTAATGGATTAATCGGGACGTTTTCACCTGCGATATTATCAGTTCCGTTGGATGGCCAACAAGGTGTGGGGTATGTCTCGCAAAGTGGGGCATTTGGTGTATTAACATATATGGCTGCTGCACAGAATGAACTAAGCTTTAACTACTTTGTGAGTGTCGGAAATGAAATGGAAACCGAGTTTTCGGATATCGTGGAATATATGATCCATGATCCAAAAATAAGCGTAATAAGTGGCTACTTGGAAGGATCTAAAAATCCAGAAAAGCTAAGAATTTTGGCTAAAGACGCACTGGACAAAAATAAACCAATTATTGTCATGAAAACAGGCAGAAGTATAGCAGGAAGTAGAGCTGCTGCTTCTCACACTGGTTCACTCGCTGGTTCGGATCATGTTTATGATGCATTCTTTACGCAATCCGGTATTGTCAGAGCTGATGATTATGAAGATATCATCTCTTTTTCAAAGTTATTTCTTTCCAATAAGTTGCCTAAAGGAAGAAATACAGTAATCATCACAAGTTCTGGAGGAAGAGGCATTAATGAAGCAGACCGTTGTGAAGCAAATGGTCTTACCATCATGCCTCTAAGTGAAAAAACAAAGGAAAAAATCATGCTTAATATTCCCACTTATGCAAGCGCTTCCAACCCAGTTGATTTAACAGCTGCTGCCTCTGTATCCAATCCAGAATTATTTATCGCTCCATTAAGGGCTCTTATTGAAGATCCTGAAGTAGATAATATTATTTTCACTGAGTTTCCTAATTATTGGGATGCTGATCATCCTTTGTTAAAAGAGTTTATAGGTCTTTGTAAAGCTTCCGACAAATTCATATTCATTACCTCTTTCCCACTGGTAGGCATGTCCATTCCTCAAGGCACAGCAGAGCTTGTTAAAAATGGGATTCCTGTTGTACCGGGTAATTTAAATCCAATCAGAGGATTTGCTAAATTAGTCGAATACAGTGAATATTATCGAAAAAATAAGGAGTTACATGCATTTGAACAACTTGAAATTCCTAAGTTGATAGAGAAGCAAGATATAGAAAAACTATTGCCTGCTGGCAAGACACTGAGTGAATCAGAAGCAAGCGCTATATTGGATCATTATCAAATTCCAACTACAAAGAGATCTTTAGCTACAACAGCTGAAGAAGCATCAAATTTTGCAACAAAAATGGGGTACCCAGTCGTTTTAAAAGTGGATTCCCCTGATATTCCACATAAAACAGAAGCAGATGCCATTCGATTGAATGTGAAAGACGAACAAGAAGTCGTAAAAGCTTTCACTGAAATAACCCGTAATGCACTGATGTATAAACCAGACGCTATAATCAATGGAATTTCCGTACAGGAAATGCTCCCCGAAGGTGTGGAAGTAATTATAGGGGCTAATAATGATCCGGTTTTTGGACCTGTTATCATGTTTGGTCTGGGAGGGATATTTGTAGAGGTCTTCAAAGATGTGTCACTTAGGGTTGCGCCAATTTCGAGAAAAGATGCTCATGAAATGATTGAAGAGATCAAGGGAAAAGCCATCCTTAAAGGAACGCGGGGAAAAGATCCGGTTCATATCGAATCCATTATTGATGTGTTACTAAAGGTTTCAGCCTTGGTCACTGATTATAAAGATTCCATCAAAGAGCTGGATATAAATCCTCTAATTGTTTATCGAGATGGAATTAAAGCAGCGGATGCGATGCTTGTTATCGGTAACGAATCTGAAGTGAAAACAACGATTAGGGGGTAGCAAACTATGGAGTTGGATTATTTAAAGGGTTTAACTGGAAATCAATTTGTATTTGAAGTCGAAAAAAGGCATATACGGCAATTTGCCGAAGCAATCGGTGATTTTAATCCTTTATATATCGATGAAGAGTATGCTGCAAAAACAATATATGGAGGCATTATTGCTCCTCCCACTTTCCCTATAGCAATAGGGCAAGATAGTGGAGAAAACTTGGATCTAAAGCTCGATCAAAGAAGAATGCTGCATGGTGAGCAGGAATTCATCTATGAACGCCCAATTCGTCCGGGGGATACACTATATTGCCAGATGAAGGTCTCTGATGTTTATGAACGTGAAGGAAAAAAAGGGCCTATGCAGTTCGTGGTTCTCGATACGGAAATCAGAGATGAAATGGGTAAATTGGTTGTGATAAGCCGTACGAATATTATCTATAGGCCCTTAAAAGCTAAATCATCTACAGTTTAAGTAGGGAATAATTGCTTATAAATAGTCGATTGGAGCAAAAGGAAGACTTCCAATGAGAGGAGTAAAGGGAAATGTTGAATTATGAAGGCTTACAAGAAGGACAAAGACTCAAGTCACTTACCAAGCCAAGTGTAACAAAAGTTCAATTAGTCAAATATGCAGGTGCTTCAGGGGACTTCAATCCGCTCCATACAGATGATGACTTTGCCAAAAAAGTAGGAATGCAAGGGGTGATTGCTCACGGAATGCTGGTCATGGGCTTTCTAGGGGAATATGTAATGAAATTGGCTGGGGATACCGCTATGCCAACGAACTTTAAAATGAGATTCGGTGCTATCACTGTACCCGGAGACCAAATTACCTGTTCAGCATTTGTGAAAAATGTGTATGAGAAAGAGGGAAAACGCTTTGTCAAACTGGATCTTATTGCAGAAAAAGAACCAGAGCATGTTGTAGGATCAGGGCAAGTCGTCTTGCAATTTCAATAGGGGTTGCTTTAGAAATCAAAAGGGAGGCTTTTTTATGGGAAGTATAAAAGATCGCTACGCCATTGTCGGAGTTGGGGAGAGTGAACGATCCAAGAATTCTGGAACAACGCCCCTTCATTTGGCATTGGATGCAGCACGGGCAGCATTGAATGATGCTGGTCTTCAAGCGAAAGATATTGATGGTTTCATGAGTTATTCCGAACATGATTCTTGCACTTCACATCAGTTAGCCACGTATTTAGGCGTTCGTCCGAAATATGTAAACGATATTATGGGTGGAGGAAGCAGCACGGAGATGTTAATTGCTGATGCTGTTGGTCTAATTGAAACAGGTCAATTAAATACGGTATTAATCTACCGCTCTATGAATGGGAGATCTGGCGTCCGAATGGGCGGGGGCGGTTGGGATGTGAATCTGCTCCAATCGGCCATTGAAGGTGGGAGCTTTATCATTCCTTACGGAGCGGGTAGCCCATCACAGTGGTTCGGACTTTTTGCGACTCGCCATATGCATGAAACCGGGTTGACCCAGGAGCATCTTGGACATGTCTGCACGAGCTTTTATGAGCATGCCCAAAGAAATCCAAAAGCATATTTTTACGGGAAACCGTTAACGATGGAAGAATATAAAAATACACCATATTTGAGTTACCCATTCAATAAGCACGACTTCTGCATGGAATCAGATGAAGCAAATGCAATCATCGTCACTTCAGCAGAGCGAGCTGAAAATGGTAAATCTAAACCAGTCTACATCATGGGCTTATCTGCAAGGCAATGTGTGTCACATGCCCATTATTGGAACAATTTAGATGAAGTCGCTTCTGACTATGTTGCACCTGAAGTATATAAAATGGCAGGAGTTAAACCCGAAGATATTCATGTTGCTTCCATTTATGACTGTTACAGCTGGGTGGTTCTACGTCAATTGGAGGCTTATGGATTCGCCCCACGAGGCGAAGTAGGGGATTTTGTAGCCGAAGGAAACTTGCGGATGGGTGGGAAATTACCATCGAATACTGCTGGAGGAATGTTATCAGAAGGCTATACACATGGGATGAACAACGTTTTGGAAATCGTTCGACAAGTCCGACATGAATATAAAGGGACAGATCGCCAGGTGGAAAATTGTGAAATAGGTATATGTACTGGCTGGGCTGGTCCTGATATCGCCGGAGCTATGATTCTTAGAAACTAGGAGGGAAAAAGATGGAATACCAAAAACCTATTCCGGTAAAAACCCAAGATAATACCCCATATTGGGATGGGGCAGATCGTCATGAACTGATTCTACAAAAGTGTAATAGCTGTCAGGAATATTCGCATCCTCCTGGACCAAGTTGTGCAAAATGCGGAAGTACGGAACTAAGTTGGGAAAGTCAAGGTAGTGACATAAACGGGAAAGTTTATTCGTATATCATTTCCTATCGTCCATTTCTACCAGGATTCCAAGATGATTTACCACTCATCATTGCAATTGTCGAATTAGATAAATTGCCTGATGTCAAATTAATCGGGAATATTCTGCAGTGTCCTACCGATGATGTTCATATCGGAATGCAGGTCAAGATGACTTGGGAGAAAATGACGGAAGAACGTTCTTTGCCACAATGGATTCAAGTATAGATCATTCAATTTAGACTGGTAAAAAAGGGGGAAAGAATCAATGGACTTTTCATTTTCAGCAAAGGAAGAAGAATTCCGGCATGAATTAAGAATGTGGCTTGAACAAAATTTACCTGAAGGTTGGTTAAATGGATCTAGCCAGGTTTCTAAGGATGAAAGTGAATATGCCGCTTTCTTAAGGGATTGGCAAAGGAAATTATATGAAGGTGGCTGGGCTGGGATAGCTTGGCCGAAAAAATATGGTGGCCGGGAAGCTACGTTGATGGAGGAAATTGTTTATCAACAGGAAATGGTTCGTGTTAAAGCACCGCCTCTTGTAAACTATGTAGGTCTTAATATGGTGGCTCCAACACTTATGCAGATTGGTACGGAAGAACAAAAAGAAAAGTATATCCAGAGAATCCTCACAGGAGAAGAAGTTTGGTGTCAAGGATACTCCGAGCCAAACGCTGGATCAGATTTATCAGCTATCCAAACGAGTGCAGTAAAAGATGGAGACCGTTGGATCATTAATGGTCAAAAGGTATGGACAAGCTTTGGGCATCTAGCGGATCGCTGCTTTTTACTTGCTAGAACAAATCGTTTTGATAAGAAACATAAAGGGATTACGGTGTTCCTCTTGGACATGAAACAGCCAGGTGTGGAAACCCGACCTATCATTCAAATGGATGGGCAGCATGATTTTAATGAAGTGTATTTAAATGACGCGATTGCATATGATGCTGAAATTGTTGGAGAAGTGGATGAAGGATGGAAGGTTTCAATTGCTCTCCTTATGCATGAGAGAACGGGTATAGGAGCACAGGTTTTCACATTGGAACAGCAATTCAATGACCTCGTATCATTGACAAAAGAATGGAAAGAGGATGACAAGCCGTTAATGGCCGATCCACTTGTTAGAAAAACGATGATAGATTTATATACTCGTTCCCGTGGTTCTTTATTAAATTATTATCGGAATTTAACGAAAACAATAAAAAATGGTTATCCAGGAGCCGAGGGTTCCATGGATAAATTATTAGTAAGTGAACTCACAAAGGACTTACTTTCTGAATCAATATCCCTGCAAGGTCATCAGGGAGTTCTATGGAAAGAAGATGCCATTTCAGGTCAGTCATATTGGCAAGATAATTATCTCTATTCATTCGGCCAGACAATTGGTGGAGGGACGAGTGAAATACAAAAGAATACAATTGCTGAAAGAATTCTAGGCTTACCGAAGGATATGGGACGCTAAGTCTAAATAGGGGTGATGAAAAATGGATTTTTCTTTAAATCAAGAACAAGAGATGTTTCGGGGGTATGTCCGAAAGTATTTAGATGATGCAGGTCAAACAAAGGCAGCTCGTGATTTTATCAAGGGTGATACAGAATCATTACTAGCCCTGCAAAGAGGAATGGCCGAATTAGGCTGTACTAGTATTAATATATCAGAAGAATATGAAGGAATGGGATTAGGACCTTTGGATTTAATACCTGTTCTTGAAGAATCCGGTCGTTCATTAGTACCAGGACTTTATTTAGAAACGAGTGCATTAGCTGTCCCCTTATTAGAAAAGTTCGGTACGGAAGAACAAAAAGAAAACTATCTACCCAATATAGCGAATGGGACTCAATCATTTTCTCTTGCATGGTTAGAGAGGGGCGGAAGTTATGGTCCTTCTGGAATTAATCTATCTGGAAAAGTAGAAAATGATCAAGTGATATTAAATGGGGTAAAATCGCTTGTTCCAGATGCCGAGTTAGCCGATCATTTTATCGTAACGGTCCGCACAGATATAGGAAAAGGTACAGAAGGGATTTCGTTAGTTATTGTCAATCGTACCGATCCCAATCTAACTATTCAAAACCAAAAAAACATGGATGAGACGCGCAGCTTAGGAAAGCTTACATTTAGTAACGTTAAAATTCCAAGAAATCAAATCCTCGGAACTCTTCACAAAGGCTGGGATGTTCTCCAAGAGGGTTTACTTTCCTTCAATGCTTCACTTTCAGCTGTAATAGTGGGAGCTATGGAGAAAGTAGTGGAGATGGCTACCGAGTACGCAAAAATTCGTGAACAGTTTGGCCAACCAATTGGAAGATTCCAGGCGATCAAACACAGAATAGTAGATATGAAGACAGACTTGGAAACGGCAAGATCTTTGGCATATTATGCGAATTGGGCATTGGAAAGTCATGCATCCGATCGTGTTCAGGGCATTGCTTGCGCAAGAATCTTTGCTACGGATGCCTTTACCCGTATCTCCGCTGATAATATACAAATTCATGGAGGAATTGGTTTTACAGAAGAAATGGATTGCCAGCTATTTGTAAAACGGGCCCGATTCTATGAGAATTATTTAGGCCGTACAGATCAGTTTTATAAACAAGCCGCAACAGCATTAGGGTGGTATGACGAAAGTGCGGTAATCATGCCTGTTTGAAATATATACTCATTTTGAAAGGCGGAGTTGAACTTTGAAAATAGCAAATGAAATTAGGGATTTTCAAAACATGATCAACGGGAAATTAATTCAATCTTCTTCCGGAAGACAAATAGAAAGTATCAATCCATCTACGGGAAAGGTATGGGCCACTATTCCTAACAGTACAGTCGAAGATGCCGAATCGGCAGTAAGGGCAGCAAGGCGTGCTTTTAAGGGCTGGTCTACCCTACCAGCTATGGAGCGGGCAAACTATTTGAGGAAAATTGGTGATCTGATTGTCCAACATGGTAAAGAACTTTCGGAGTTAGAGACTAGAGATAATGGGTGGGTCATTAGGGAAACGAGTTACGGACTCATTCCGAGTTTAGCAAGTTACTGGTACGATGCAGCAGGAGCGACAGCTGTAGGAAGTAAAGGAGATACTGTACAGTTGGGCTCATCGAGTGTTGGATATACACTACGGGAACCTTATGGGGTAGTTGTAGGAATACTTCCATGGAACTCCCCTCTTTTTACTTTTACCGTTAAAGCAGCTTATGCCCTTGCTGCTGGGAATACCGTCATAATCAAACCATCTGAACTGGCCTCTGTCGCGTCATTAAGGTACGGTGAGTTAATTAATGAGGTTCTTCCGCCTGGTACTCTGAATGTTGTTTCAGGGGATGGAGTGGAAGTAGGTAATACATTGGTCAGTCATCCTAACGTGAATAGAGTCAGCCTAACTGGATCCGGGACAACGGCCAGGGCAATTGCTCAATCAACGGCTAAAAATCCAAAGCCTATGACGTTTGAACTTGGAGGAAAATCAGCAAACATCGTCTTTGAGGATGCCGATCTTGAAAAAGCTGCACAAGGTGTTACACTCAATGGGATTTTCACTGGGAATGCAGGCCAACTATGTGTAGGTGGTTCCAGGATCCTTATTCAAAGATCGATTATTGATGAAATGGTGACCAAAATGAAAGAAGTGATCACCGAGTATATCCAACTAGGAGATCCGATGCATCCTGAAAGCGCCATGGGGCCAATTGCTAATGCCATACAATATGAAAAAGTGTGCTCGTATATAGAATTAGGTAAAAAAGAAGGGAGAGAAATTATCATCGGCGGTCGCCACGGAGGAAAGGATCTATTGCCGGATATGCCACATTTAGCGGAAGGTTACTGGATTGAGCCTACATTAATCAGGGTGGATAGGAACACCCTTCGAATTTGCCAGGAGGAAATATTCGGTCCGGTGGCGACCGTCATCCCTTTTGATACGGAAGATGAAGCGATTGCTATGGCCAATGATACTGAATTCGGTTTAGGAGCAGGCGTTTGGACGACCAACTTGAACCGGGCACACCGAATGATTCGGAAATTGGAGTCAGGAAATGTCTGGGTCAATACATACCGGACAGTAGGTCCTGAGTTGCCTTTCGGTGGACAAAAAAGTAGTGGATACGGTGTGGATTCTATTATGGAATTCACTCGTGAGAAAACATGTTATATTGATATCGGTTAATCTTCGAAGGTAATTGAAGTGGTTGGAGAAAGGCGGTAATGTATGGAGCAAGGAGCTAAAGGCGTATTCTATGGTTGGTATGTTGTATTATGTGGGTTCTTTATAATGTTTGCCGCTTACTCTATAATAAATTCTTTACACAGCTTATTTATGGTTTCTGTTACTGAAGATTTAGGAATAAGTAGAACCACTTTTTCAATTGCTCTTTCCATAGCTGGTCTTGGCGTGGCAGTAGCTTCCCCCTTTATGGGAAAGCTACTGGCTAAGGGTAATATGAGATTGATCATGTCCATTTGTGTAGTGGTGGCGGGCTTGGGATTCATGTCATACTCATTAGCCAATTCAGCTCTATACTTTTGTATTGTTGGCTTTATGATAGGTATCTGTGTCGCGGGTTTTTCAAATATTCCCATTTCCATTATGGTAACGAACTGGTTTTATGAGAAAAAGGGAAAGGCCATGGGTTTTGCTTTTGCAGGATCAGGAATAGGCGCTGCGGTGCTTAGTCCTGTATTAACTACCATCATCACAAACTACGGATGGAGAACGGCCTATGTTATAGCGGGAATACTTCTCATTGTCTTAACATTGCCGTTTGTTTTACTATTTGCCAAGAAAAGTCCTTCCGAAAAAGGACTAGCCCCACTTGGTGCCGATAAAATGGAGTCAACTGAGAAAATAGAGACAGCGAAGAGCGGCTTAATGATGGGCGAAGCCAAGAAGACAGTAATGTTTTGGATTTTTGTACTAGGAATCGTTTGTTTTGCATTGGTAGCAGGGGGTGTACAGATGCATATTCCCGCTTATTTAATAGATATTGGTCATCCCGCCATCTTTGCCGGTACGATTTTTGGCCTGCTTTCCCTCGCAAACACAGTGGGGAAATTGATTTTAGGTACTGTATTGGATAAGTTCGGTACCGCTGGAGGAGCTATCTATGTAGGGATATGTATGACTATTGCTATGTTATCCCTCCTGTTGGCAAAAGGCCCTGCTTTCGCGTACTTATTTGCGATTGCTTTTGGATTCAGTGTCGTTATCTCGACATTAGGACCTCCATTCATGACAAACGATATTTTTGGTAACAAGGATTTCGGAGCAATTTTTGGAGTCGTACAAGTCTTCTTTGTTGCAGCAGGTTCCTTAGGTGTCATTGTTTCCGGCTTAATCTATGATCTCACTGAAAGCTACCGTGTTGCATGGATTTTCTTTCTTGGTTTATTTATCTTCAGTATGATTTGCGTGCTAGTTGCTAACAGCATGAAAGGGAAAACAAAAGATAAATTTACAATGGAGTCAAATAAAGAAATCATATCATAAGGGGTAGTTTTGAGCTTTTTCATCACTATAAAACTGAATAATCAGTAAAATTAGGCTGAGGGGTGATTTAGCCCAAATTGAACAAAAAGTGAGGAGGTAGAAACGTTTAACAACATTTCCACCTCCTCACTTTTCCATTATTTTACTCGAAAAGGACTTAGACGGCCCCATTCGGTTTTATCATGTGCTTCATGCTTTTTTTAAAATCTTCCATCCCATAAGGCCACTCTATAAACGTTATAGGGATTTTCGTTGTTTATACATATATAGTTACTCTAAGAGAGTTTACCATTTTTATGCATCAACAAAATGGGGTTGAGAGTTGAGGGAAATAATGAACAGGCAATAAAGTAATAAAATATAAATGATTAAGAAACACTCAAACTCACTTGGAAATCTTAAGGCTCCTCAAAGAAAATCACAATGATAAATATCTGTTCCTCATTTATGTAAAAAGTTAAGCACCAATCTATCTATCTGGACTTCCTTCTAAATAATTCGATTTTCCCCCTATATCTTGGTTGTGACTAAAAGTGCGATACACATGCCAACATGCATTACCTAAGCAAGTTTTTATTATTACATACATTTGAAATATAACAGGTAATAAACAGTAAGCTTACACCTAGGCTTATTAAGGAAAGAGATCTTCATAAAAAAACACTTCTATAACACATGGATAGTTAACTATCATTTTTAACCCATTTTTATTAAACGCTTTTTGGTAAAAGTATTTTAATAGTTTTAATATTCTGTTAATTGTGAGATACTTATAATTAACACTACCCCATTCAGAGAATCTATGAATATTTTTTTAGAACTCATAAATTTTTCCACAACACAAAACTT
Organism: Peribacillus sp. NPDC097264; assembly: GCF_050277925.1. Classification (NCBI taxonomy): domain Bacteria; kingdom Bacillati; phylum Bacillota; class Bacilli; order Caryophanales; family Bacillaceae; genus Peribacillus; species Peribacillus sp. NPDC097264. The sequence continues at coordinate 228,371 of NZ_JBNNSR010000005.1, read as the reverse complement.
CCATTACAAGATTCTTCTCTTTTAACTTTCCAAATTAGTATTATGGCTTCTTTTGCATGTGATTGTCCGATTAATGATTATGGTTTCTGACTTTGATGGGGTAGATAACCAAGTATGTCCTTAAGTTGTGAATAGGAGGCGATTAATGGGCTAATAACACGAACGACATGAGTTCATCATCAGGTAATCTTTGAAAAGATAAGCCTACATATAAAGTAGGCCATTTTAGGAGGAGAATTTATTTGAAACTTAGAAATAAGATTACAGTAATAACGACCACATTATTGCTTGCAATGTCTTCAACAGCCGCTTTTGCTGTGGAGCCAGGGCTGGATAAAATGCCAGACCCAGTGGACCCACAGTCATGGGTGAATCCGGAGGATATGATGTGGAATGATTATAATCCAATTCCGGGTATTGACTGGAATAACACCGATATTAAACCGGAAACAGAACTTAAAGGGGCCTTGATTTTGGTCGACTTTCCGGATCAGGATTTTATCTTGACAAAACCTAAGGGCTCAGAACTTGTCGGTAACCCACAAGTGGCTGCTGTTCCTCGTGAAGAACTAGGGGAGTGGTGGAAAAATTTCTTGAATGTTCCTAGCAAACTCAACAACTACCAGACAATAGATAGCTTTTGGAAAGAAAACTCTAATGGAAAATGGGGCGTAACCCTTGAATCATTTGGTCCATACCGTTTGGATAAAAATGAATTTCAATATGGGCTAGAAAGCAGTCATAACTCTAATACACTCCCAAGTAACTATACAAGCGGAAACCTTTTTCAGGATGGCATAAATGCCGCTGCCGCCGATATAGCCGCTTTGGGAGAAGAATATGACTTTGCATTCATCGTTCATGCCGGCTATGATGAGTCAACTGTATGGCAGGAACTCGGCGAAATGATGTTCCTGAATCCAGAATCGGTGCCTGATGCATTTGGTCCACCGGATTTACCTGGATTTGAAAACATGCCAAACTGGGCAAAAACTCGTTATGTACCATGGACTTCTTATTATGCAGCTAAAACGATATGGTCGGCTGCATCTAGTGCAACGATTAATGGGAAAAGGATTCGTGTTTCTACTCAAGGTGAAAGTGATGGAATGGGCACATTTGCTCACGAATTTGGTCATATCCGGGGCCTTGGCGACAACTATAATAATGCAGCTCTTGACCCTAGAACCTATTCGGGTTATTGGGAAACAATGAGCCGTGGATCATTTAATGGTCCCGGTGGAACACATACTCGCTGGATGATTCCTTCTACTCTTGGTGCTTCTTTACCAGCAGCGCATATGCTTCGTAATAAGATGAAGCAGGGATTTATTGAAGAAGATGAAGTCTTGCAGATAAACCGTGATGAATTAAAAGAATCTGGACCAGTATTTGCAGATATTATCGCGCGTCAAGCACCAATTGGCAGTGAATTTGGCCGGACCGGACTCTACGGTATCAACATCAGCATGAAAGATTTAACACCTACAGATTACCTTGCCGGTGACTGGCGTAATGATATTCTAAACAATAGATTGTACGATAACTATACCCTTGAAGTTGTAGACCGATTTGGCACGGATTCCTTTGCAGCAGACTCCGGTGTATTGATAGCCAAGACAAAAAATGCGGAGACTGCTCCGAATATTTGGGTAGTTGATTCACATCCTGAGGATATCAATCTGAAAGATTTTACAAGACCTGACGGCACAACAGCAATGGTTGGCAAAGGGGACCCCCGTCAAACTCTTGATGCTTTATTTAAAGCTGGGAGTGGGGCAAGTTTAGTTGCAGGAAAGTTCGATGGTTCAATTGATAAAGATACTATTGTCAGTGAGTATAACGATCCATACAACAAACTTCATTTCTATATTTTAGGGAATCATAAAGACAATGATGGCGTAGTTCGTTATCAAGTTGCCATCCGTAACACGGATGGTGCAGGTGCCTATAAACGCGGGGTAAATGTAAGCGCTGGAACTATAAAGCCTGCCGTCCAGGACAAAGTGGCAGTATATAATTTTAAAGTCACTAACACCGGCGAGGCAAAGGATCTTATTCGTGTCAACGCCTCTGCAGGTAATGATTGGACAGTTCAACTTGATAAAAACGTAGTGGCTGTGGAGCCTGGAGCAACCGTCAATGTACCGGTATACGTGAAAATTCCGAAGGGCAAGACTGCCCCGGCCACCCTTGCCTTTACGGCTACTTCAGAGACAGATCCTAATCAAAGTATTACCGATACGAATCTTTTGGCAAGCAATCTTAGCGCAACCGGTCTAAGTTCTATTATTGATAGCTTTGCCAAAGAGGGAGCCTTTAAAGCAGGTGCAGCGCAAGCTTTGAAACTTCATTTGGCGGGCGTTGACCAATTTGAAAAATCAGGATCTGCGGATAAGGTTGTCAAACAAATGATTGGTTTTAAAGTGCTGTTGGATCATCAAAAAAATACGAATGTGATCTCCGCGAAAGCGTATAACAGTTTGAAAGCGAATGCCGATGCAATGATTGAGGTCTGGCAGTAGGTTAGATTACATGTCAGGATATGCCTTCTGTGCCGGGGGCGGCCCGGCATAGGGGGTAACAAACTCAAAAACTTTTAAAACGTGAAGGTGGCAAATTATTGAAGAGAAAAGCCGGTTAGTGTACAAACCCATGTTAAAAAAGGGGAGGTCGTTACTTATAAAACAAGTGACGGAATCCTGATTACCCATCGGATTGTTAAGGGGCGGGGGGACGCAATACATAACAAAGGGCGATCACAACAATGCACCGGATTCCCCAATATATGGTGGGTATCTATACAGGGGTTACAATTCCTTATACTGGTTATATCAGTCACTTTATCAATTCAAGTGAGACTAGCGCTTTACTGCTTATTCTACTGGGGGTGTTGTTATTCTTAATGCAGGTTTTACCATTTGGTAGATCTTAAGGGGAATTGGAAGTAAAGAAGATAGCGAAGGAACAATATCAATTAGATTCGGTTATAAAACTACAACTTAATAGCCGTTCAAAAATAAAACCCCTAAAAAAGGGGAAAAAGTTTAAGGAGGAGTAAATATGGAATTGAAAAAGAAGTTAGGTATGGGAATTATGTCAGGAATAATGGGGATATCTTTAATTGGGGGGGGAACTTTCGCGTACTTTAGTGACAGTGCAGATGCGAGCGGTACGTTTGCGGCGGGGACACTCGATTTATCTGTGCAACCCACAAAGATTATTGATATCAGCAACATCGCTCCTGGAGACTCGATGACGCGTGTTTTTGAACTGCATAATGACGGGACACTAGATATCAAAGACGTGACGTTGGGTACCCAGTATTCCGTGGTTGATACCAAAGGGGATAACACGGAGGATTTTGGCAAGTATATTGAAGTGGAATTTCTGTACAATATGGACCAATATAATGAAATCATTTACAAAACAACATTGGATAAGCTAAAGGGTATGAGCCCAAAAGCGGTGTCAGAAAAGATATTTAACGAAGCTCTTGATGGTGGCATCCTTAAGGTGGGCGATGAACATGATTTAGTAGTGAAGTTCAATTTCATTGATAACGAGGGAGATCAAAATCAATTCCAAGGGGATAAACTTAAACTATCATGGACTTTTAACGCCACACAAGGCAAAGGTAGAGACCTATAAGATAAAAAAAGCGGTGTCATGGCTGTTTATTTATTTTGATTGGGACACTTCTCTATCAAACTTAATTATAGATTTTCGCATTTATGAGATTCATAGGAAAAAACCAATAGAATGGATGGGACAGTTGGAGAACTGTCCCGTCTCATTTAAGAAAGTTTAGAATTGAGAAACCAAATTGGCATTTATTTGCTGCTTGAACTTTGCCCTATAAAGTTACGTTTTTACAATACCCAGTAAAATATCGGAGGCATTTTAAAGCTTATTAAGCTTTTTATTTGATGGGTAAACTCAAGTCTGATCAGTCAGCGACAATGACTTTGGAAAGTTATCAAAAGTAGGAGTGAAGATAATTGAGGAATAAAATCACAATTTTATCTATTTTATCATTGTTATGTTTACTTGGTGCCTGTTCGTCTTTAACCTCTGTCAATGATAACGATATACTTATTAAAACGAAAAGTGGAAATATCTCCAAAGATGATTTATATAAGGAAGTGGTAAATACCGAACGGGGAAAGGAATTGGTTCAGGAATTGGTTTATATGCAAATATTGAAAGGTAAATATGAGGTATCTGATAATGAAGTGAATCATCGATTAACAGAGATTAAAGAACAAGTCGGTGATAAAGATGAATTTACAATATTTCTACAAAAACAAGGATTTAATAATGAAAATGAACTAAAGGATTATATCGAACAATCACTTTATTTCTTAAAAGCAACAACAGAAGGGTTAAAAGTCTCGGATAAACAAATAAAAGATTACTATGAACAAAATAAAGATCAATATACAAAGGTGAGAACTAGCCATATTCTCGTGAAAAATGAGTCAGATGCTAAAATAGTAGATGAAGAACTCAAAAAAGGAAATGACTTTACTGAATTAGCAAAAAAACAATCGACAGACAAGGTGTCTGCATCACAAGGCGGAGATTTGGGTTATCTTTCCGGTCGAAGCCAGGAATTGGATCCGACTTTTCTTGCTGCGGCTATGAAATTAAAAAAAGGTGAAGTGAGTGAGCCAGTCAAGACACTATTTGGTTATCACATAATTAAGGTAACAGATAGAAAGGAGAAACCATTAAGTGAAGTGGAAGACCAAATTAAACAAACACTTATGGAAAAAGACGCAAAACCGATACAAGAGGTATTAAACAATTTGAATAAAGAAATTGAGATAAAAGAAGATGTATTTAAAGATGTATTTAAGAATGTAGAATCAAAAGAACCAAATATGTCCCATTAAGGTTAAAATGTTCAACTATAATTTTTTCACTTCAGTTTACATAATGCATGTTATTGAACTATTCCATAACTGACGGGCGTATAGTTGTTATGAAATGGTTGTATTTTTTGTTATAAGAGTCTAATAAGAGGATTGTTACAATTGAACAAAACTGATCTAGTAAATACTGTAGCGACACCAGCAGAACCAACAATAGATGATGCTAAAAAGATGGTAGAAGAATACTTGAACAGATTTCTACTACATGCGAAAGAGGAGAAAATCCAGTTAGTTGGATTGGTACATTTGAAGTGCGTAACCGTGTAGCATGAATGGGGAGGAATCCGCAAACAGGAGAAAAACTACAAATTGCGGATTCTAAAGTCCCAGCATTTAAGCAGATAAAGAATTAAAGGAAGCTCTTAAATAAATTTATACTTGTTTAAAATCGTCTTGGGACTCTATGTATCAAGGGGGTTTTTTTCGTGTTATTTTAGGTACTTATAGGACAGCCCCCTGAAATTTTGAACAGGACCCATATTAGCATTCCATAGATAGATTAATTAAAACGTTTTTCGCCATTCGTCATCTTCTAATGCCACTCCATCAGTGCTGACGTAATTCACGATGAGTTCACCTCGAACAAGAGCGCGGTCGGTTTTAATGGATTGAATAATACTGTTAAAATCATTTTCATCTGAATCTTGTTTTTTACGGTGAATTGTAAGAAGGATAGATGGTGCAACATCATACTCTTTATAACTTTTTGGATGATTCGGGTCAATATCTAATTCTCTTCCAATCTCCCTATCAAAAAGGACAACTAATTCACTAGAATCCCCTATTTTAGCCTGGATTTCTTCATAATTGTTACTATCAGTAATTTCTTTCATTTCCACTGATGACTTTACATCCCCAATTTTTTCTTCGATATAGGGCTTTATTTCTTTTTCTGAATCACCTCTCCATTTATTGGAAATAAAGGAATCCTCCATTTTTCCAGTATGCACGTTAGAATACACAAGAAATTCTGTACCATACTTTTCCTCTCTAACTTTAGCGGCGTATTCAAACTCATCAAAGTTACCCATGTTATCGTATAACACGTCGTATACATACGTTTTTTCTTTAAAATTTTCCACTAGATATTGTTCCGCTTGCACCCGGACTTTCTTTTCTTCGTCAGGATCACCCTTCATACCTTGTGTGAAGGAATACATCAGGATGACTACTCCGGCTAATATAAATAGAAAAATTACAAGTAAAATCAATAAAATCTTTTTTGTCTTACTCACGATATGCCCCCTATTATCCATTCTCTTATTTCCATTATATTCTAATGTTTTAGATATACAAAAAGATATCCAAATTTACTGATTTATCTCTTGGAAAAATACCATTTCCTTGTTGCTGAGAATCTCTACATTAGAGCAGTCTTTTGATACAATAGTTTAATCAGTTGTACATAAAGGAGTGTTAAGTCTTGGAAGCCTTCCAAAGGGATTTGAATCATAATCGTGACGAATATAGAAGGATTAAATGGGGAAAACATCGTGAACGGGTAACAGAATTATTTGATACCGTTTTTTCCAAACAAGCTTTTGTAAATAAAATAGGAATTATTGGAGCGGGCAATTGTGATGATCTGGATTTAAATCATCTATCAACAAAATGTAATTCGATTTATTTATTCGATATAGATAAAGAAAGCATGGTAAATGGAATCAAGAACTTTTCAGAAAGTACTCGCAATAAAATTCAGTTAGTTGCAATGGATGTGACCGGATTGGATAAAATAAATTTCGAACAAACACTGACTTCCATGTTGGAGCATGGTGAAAAGACTGAAGACATTATTCAATACGTATTGAATATGAAGGGTAAGTTATCAGAAATCGTTCATAATGAATTCAATGATTATATTGGCCAATTTGACATATTCGCAACATCGGCCATTTATACTCAATTATTTTATAATTGGGCATTAGATACTCTTGAAAAGAATAAACACCACTATGAACAGTTGGATTTAGTAAGAATAAAAGATGGATTTTTGGATGTAAGAGATCAGGTTGTGCTTAATTTGCAGGATGTAGCCTTCAAGTGTTGTACTGGAAATGGGTTCTACATAACCTGGTCCGATATCTTGAAGATGGAACCAGAATACATTGAGACTACCAATCAAGGAATAAACGCCATTTTTTCATTAGCTTCCAATGTCGGGTATGGGGCCGCATTAATTGCCATCCAGCATTATATGAGTAAAGTGGATCGGCAAGATTTTTCCTTGCGCCATTGGTTATGGGATTTCGATGAAAATAAGCAATATTTATCAATCGGGCTATTGGGAAAAGTGAAACAAGTTTAAGGAACATCAGAGGACAATAAGGATATTAGCACAGACCTGCATCAAAAAAATCAAAATCCTACTTTCATATAAAGAGAGATCCTTTCTACTAGAAATCGAATAGAAGGGATCTCTTTATTTTTGAAAAACCTTACTAGTTATCTGCCACATTCAAAATAGGAAATATATTATTTGTAAGATTTTTCATAAACTTTTTAAACCCTCCATATACACACCAGCGAAGTTTGAATCGTTAAACTAGTGATTACTGGTAAAAAGGAGGACGATGATGATGGACTCACGAGAATTAACATATTTCGAACATACTATAGAAAAGCTAAAGGAAGCTTATGAACAAGTTTCAAAAGATATTACAAAACAAGACCACTCCTATAAAGAGTTACAAAAATATATGATTGATTACAAAAGTGAAATCGATAAATTTGAGATATATGATTATAGCCAAACGTTAAATATGATTGACCGACGGGGTTTTGCTCAAGTTACCGAACGAGAGCAACTAGAGAAACTAATCGATTCCCCATACTTTGGTCGATTTAATTTTGTTTATGAAGGCGATGAACCAGATGAAGTGGAATCATTTTATATAGGCCGTTTTGGATTTAGTGATGAAGCCAGTAATAATCTCATCTATGATTGGCGTGCTCCAGTTTGTAATATGTACTATGAATTTGAAATAGGAAAAGCTTATTATGAGGCAAAAGAAAATCATTTTGACGGTGAAATTGTTTCGAAAAGGCAATTCAAAATCGAAAATTCCAAAATTGAGTATATGGTTGAAAGCTCATTAACAATTCAAGATGCTGTGTTACAAAAGACTTTAAGTGAGCATGCGAATGATAAAATGAAAACTATAGTGACCTCAATTCAACGGGAACAAAATAAAATTGTCCGTAATGATTCTGCCTATAATGTCATCATACAAGGTGTCGCGGGATCGGGGAAAACGGCAGTTGCTCTGCATCGTATTGCGTACCTTTTATACAAATTTCGAGATACACTACAAGCAAATCGAATTTTTATACTATCCCCTAACAAAGTTTTCGGTGATTATATATCTTCAGTCCTACCGGAACTTGGCGAGCAGCCAATCCGTTCCTTTACTATAGATGAGTTAACGGAACAGTTACTTCCTAACCACTTAACTTACGTATCGTTTGAACAAGAGGTAAAAGATATTTTAGCAGATCCCAAAAGTGACTATGCAATAAGAGCTTCGATCAAATCAACTTATGCTTTTGTAGAACAGTTAAATGCTTTTTTACAAAGATTGAACTCAACCTTATTTATAAATGGTACCCTTTCGGTTGCTGATTATGAATTCACAACAGAATATTTGCAGAATCGTTTCAGCAAATATGCAAAAGAACCCGTACTTATTCGCTTAGAGATGATAGCTGATGATGTAATGAATGTTCTCAAGACGAAGCGCCAAGGTGAACTAAAACTACCCAGTAAAAACGAAATCGTAAAACGATTAAAAAAACGGCTACTTATTAACTCCGCAATCGATATTTATAAAGCATTTATGTCGGAATTCAGTGAAGAAACATTCTATTTCAAAAAGCGGCACTTTGAATTTACCGATGTATATCCCTATCTTTATTGTCAGCTTTACTTTGAGGGTACAAAGATATTTGATATGATACAGCATTTTGTCCTAGACGAGATGCAAGATTATACACCCATTCAATATGCACTACTCGAAAAAGTATTTGAGTGTAAACGTACGATTATTGGTGATTTTAGTCAGGCACTTCTACCATACGAAACAATTTCAAAAGAAGGTTTTGAGCAAATTTTTTCAAACCTAGAATATGTTGAACTAACGACTAGTTACAGGTCATCTTATGAAATCGCAATGTATGCGAAAAAATTCATGCGGAATTCGACAATTCATCCAATCGCTCGTCACGGAGAGGAACCAAAAGAAATCCCCTATAAAACATTGAATGAAATGATTTTGAGATTGCTTGGATTTATTAAAAATGATTTCAAATCTACAGCCATCATTTGTAAAACGGAATCAGAACTTGTTTTGTTAAAAGAACATGTAAACCATTTGCCGATTCACCTAGTAGATGCTCATACAGAAAAATTTGAAAAGGGGATTATTTTAACAACAATCCAATATGCAAAGGGACTTGAATTTGACTCGGTAATAGTGCCATTCGTAAATGGCACGAATTATCGGAATGAATTCGATCGTGGGTTACTCTATATTTCAACGACAAGAGCAATGCATGAACTAACCATTTTAAAAGACGAAGTAAATCCGTCTCCTTTATTATAAGTCCTCTAATAATGCGATGATTGACTTTACGTCTTTCATCGCATTTTTTAAATTTATCTCAAGTTCATCTGTAACATGTAAAAATTCATCAGCAAACTTTGGTGAATTTAAAAGGGATTGAATATCCCGTGCGGTTTGCACCTCTTCAATACCTTCTATTAAATGACGTATGGCTGCAATGGAAAAATGAGCAGTACGAAGCGTACGAATAATTAATAGTTTCTGAATATCACGCTCTGAATATTGACGTCGGTTTTGGGAATTTCGTTTTACCGTAAATAAGCCATTTCTTTCCCAATTCCTAAGGGTTTCTTCCGTTAATTGCAGATTATTTGCTACTTCTCTATGAGTGTATGTCTCAGTATGGACTACTACCTTCGTTAAAATCTTTTCAACTATTTGTACAGCACGACAAGTATAAGAATACTCCGCTTCTAAAAATTGCAGATATTTATTTGATTCTATTAATGCCTCGCTAAACAGCTCACTACCACTTAATCGGACAATTCGGGTAGCTTGTTTGCGCAGGTTATTTTGAATGAATTCTTGTCGAAAAGCATAGCGAGCGATTTGCATTTGAATTAGATGGATGTTTGAATATCTCCTGTATGTATTTGCTTCTCTGGGAACTGAAGAAATAAACCCCCAATCCTCATAAAGCCTTACAGTGTTAGGGTGAACTTTCACTTTTTTTGCTAATTCATTTGTTCGCATTAAATCACTCCTTCCTTTAGCTTTTCCATTATAGTTAACTTTTAAAAATACAACAACATTTCATATCCCTTAGTAAAAAACAATTGTTGGTAGTGTTTTTTGTTGTTTTAGATAGTAGTAATTGAAAATAGATAAAAGGTATAAAAAACGGTCCAAAGAATTAACTTTTTGTCTAATGAATGTAACAGTCTATGCAAGTATAATAAAAAGAATAATCCGAAAATTAAGTTTTATAGAAAGTCATGATGTTTTTTAGTAAGTATTCGAAGGGAGTAGTGCTCTATGAAAAAGCAAAAACTACTGATAAATGGTAAGAGGTTAAGTGACTCACTTGAAAAATTTGCAGATTTCGGACGTACTGAAAATAATGGAGTCACCCGCCTTTCGTTGACTGAAGAAGACCGTTTAGTCAGAGATTACTTTTGCTCTTGTTGTGAAGAATTAGGAATGTCGATTAAAGTTGATGATATGGGTAATATATACGCTACATTAGAAGGTTTGGAGAATAAACCGCCAATCGTCATGGGTTCACATATGGATACCGTGAAAAAAGGTGGGCGCTTTGATGGAATCCTAGGGGTGGCTGCTGGGTTGGAAGTGGTTCGTACCTTAGTAGATAATGATATCAAACCAAATGTTCCAATCACGATCGTCAATTTTACAAATGAAGAAGGAGCAAGATTCGAGCCTTCGATGATGGCCTCCGGGGTCCTTTCGGGGAAATTTGAAAAAACTACGATGATACAAAAAAACGATAGTGATGGAATTACTTTCGAAGATGCCCTGAACTCGATTGGGTATGCAGGAGACATTGAGTCCCGCCTAAAAGAGGCCACAGCCTTTTTAGAATTACATATTGAGCAAGGACCTATCCTTGAAAGAGAAGCTTTGAAGATTGGTGTAGTGGAATGTGTTCTTGGAATGGTCTGCTACGAAATAGAAGTGACTGGCGAATCAGACCATGCTGGAACCACTCCTATGAATATGAGAAAAGATGCCTTCTTTACGACAAATAGTCTTGTCACAGAAGCCATTCAAAAGTTAAATCTTCTTGATGAAGATTTAGTTTTTACCATAGGGCGGGTAAATGTGCATCCTAATATTCATACAGTCATTCCGAATAAAGTAGTTTTTACATTAGAAGCGAGACATAAGGATCAACAGGTTATTGAGCGTGTAGAAGAAATTATAAAAGGGCTAATACAGTCAGGCTCAAATGATGGGTGTGAAGTCACTGCCACAAAGCTATGGGGACGCGATACGGTTTGGTTTGATGAGTCACTTTGCGATTTATTAGAGCAATCTACTAATTCATTGGGGTATTCCTACAAAAGAATGGTAAGTGGAGCTGGGCATGATGCACAATTCATCGCAAGCTATATCCCTACCGCGATGGTTTTCGTTCCAAGTGTCAACGGAAAAAGCCACTGCGAAAACGAACTGACATCTTGGGAAGATTGTGAAAAAGGTGTGAATGTCATCTTAGAAACAGTCCTTGCGATACAAGCTAAATAGGCAGATTGAAAAAACACTACTAATATATTACGTGGTTTCCTAAAAGGGCAGATTTCATATGAAATCATGCCTTTTTTTATTGCAACTTACCATGTTGGTGAAATGTATTTCTAAAGATAATGGAGCCTTCCGGATTTAGCTAAATGAAGGGTCGGAATTCTATAATAGGAAAAAAATGGTTTTAAAATAGAGAGGATGGGTAATTTAAAAAAACAAATATATTTAGGGTGTTCAATGGCAAGAGGATGCGAAGGAGAGATGGAATTGTTCTTTTCTAAGGAGTTTTTACCAATAGGGAGTGTAGTTGGAGTCCAAGGTGATTCAAGGCGTTTGTTAATCATCGGTCGTCTGGTGTTTTCTGAAAATCATAATGTGGTTAAAGATTATACAGCTATTGAATATCCAAATGGTTATATCCATTCGAAAGAAAAATTCATTCTTTTTAACAAGGATGATATAGACGTTTTGTATCATTATGGGTATGTGGATGAAATGGAAGTAAAAGTTGATCAATTACTTAAAGAGGCGGAAACAAAGGGAGGCGATTCGAAAATTGAAGGAGGCCAAATAAGTGGGGGTATTTAAATTTAATAAAGACTTGCCTGATATGGTTTCTGGAAGCGTCCGAAAATTAGAAGATACGATATTAGCCGTTTATAAACCCATCGTTTTTTTTAGTAAGGAACTTGAGAATCATAGCGGTGAAGCTGTTACTGCGCTTAAGACAAAATTGAGTAATCATATCGAATTTTTTAACAAAGCTAGCGTTGGTTTACTGTATTTTGCTGATACTGTTATGAACTTTGTATCAATGATTTTGAGTACGGATGAATCAGGTTCAGTAGAGACTGTACCTCAGAACAACCGTGCAGTGCAGCAATACGAGTTTTCTTATGAAAATATGAGTAACGAAATTAAACTAAATGCCTACACATTAAAAACAGCAAAAAAAGAATTTTCTTCTAACTTAGCTAGCTTAAACGAGTTGTTAAAAGACTTTGAAAAATTATTGAATGATGTACTTTTTCATACGGAGTTTCCTTGGGGGGATGTTGCCGATGTGTGGGAGGAAGGAAAGGTGCAAATTACTTTCCTTTTATCCACGTTTTTAAAAAGTGTCGAAGAACTTAGCACTGACGCGGATGGAATTATTAAAGAGCTTGAACGAGTAGATAATCTCATTGCTCATAACCTAGGGAAGTGTGAATAACCAGGAAAGGATAAAGAACCTATGTATAAAGAGCCAGAAGTAACGAGTTTGATCAATTTACACACTAGCCGCGCAAATGCTACGGTATTATTAGCAAATTCCAAACTTGTAAGAAATGCATATGCAAAGATTTGGGGTTTTATTGATTCAGGCAGTATAACGGAATTGGCTGGTACTATGATTATGTTTGACTTCTCTGATTTGAAAGCTGAAGTGGACCAATACATAAGTGATTTAGACGAGTTAAGGTTGAAGTCGGAGAACAAAAAACTTCAGTTAAAAGGCGATCAGATTGAAGAAGAACTATTAAAACTTACGAATATTATTTCTCAATGTCAGGAAATTTCACTTTATTATAATATGCTCAAAAGTGAAATATCTGAAATTGAATTAGATTTCGAAAATGCTGTCCGCTATTATCGTTCGCCGATGCGACAGGGATTAAATGATATTTCAATCATTTATAATTCCATGAAAAATATTAAAGGACCTATGGGGGACTTTGAAGAAGTATCAGTTTATATTCATGGAATCGAATCAAACGGGAACGAGTTTTTGGAAAGTGCTAAAAAGGCTTCTGTTGAGGGTGACGTAATCGTTCATGTGAAACGTAACGGAAAGAAAGAATATTATGTTGTGAAAATGAATGAATATGGCGAAAAGGAAGTGCTTGCACTAGACGATTTTCAATCCTTACAAAAGGAAGATGCCTTTAAATATCCTGAAGGACGTATTCATTTAGTTTATGATACAGAACAGTCAAATGAACATAGACAGGAAACCAGTGATGATTTAACTAGATTGCTCTCGGAAATGGGGCTTATAAACAAAACGACAAAACTTAATTTGTTTGGTCATAGTTATGGAGGCAGAAGATCTATGCAATTTGCAATGGATTATCCAGACTATGTACAGAGCATTACTACTATCGGCACACCTTATGACAAAAACAAACTAGCTAAAACGGGAAACAGTTTACCTTATGTTGCTGGAAAAATAGGGCAAGACCCACGGCAATTTACAGATTTTTTGGATTTCAATCCAGAAAATAAAAGGGAGGATAATGGAATTCTCCATAGCAATGTCTATACCGATCTATCTAAGGAAGAAATGAAAGAGGACTTACAAAATCTCAAATCTGCAAATCCTGAAGTATATACTAAACTTGAAAAGATGAATATAATAGCTTCTGCCGGTTATCGAATGGAGACGGTATATTATGAGGGTGGGTCTATGGAAGTTAAAACAGAAAGCGACGATGTAGTCTCATTGGAAAGTCAAAATGCAAACAATCTTGAATCATTGATTGATGAAAGACCGCAATATGAGGTAGAGGGTGTTAGCACAATAAAGAATCCAGGTCATGGTAATGAAATTAAAGATGAAGAATTCATTGAACTCATAAGACAAGTTAATACAGACAAATAATTAGGAGCTAAAATCTATGAAAAAGTGTTTCTTTAACGGAATCGTACTTTTAATCATTATTTTTCTCATTGGATGCGGACCGGATCTTTCAACAACAAAAAAACAAGAGGAAGTGAAGGACTTGCTTTATATAAAGGGATTCCCTGAAACGGATAATGAGTCACTTTCTCGATTTATGATCAATTTTTTCGCTCCGAATTATGGTAATCCTCTTTTTATGGAAGACGGCGTTAGCGTAAATGCCATAAGAAAAGGGTCTGAAGAGTTCTCCCCCATTCAATACTTTTCGTATGGTAAGGTATTCCGTGACTTTTACAAGCCCTTGTTAGGTTTAGAGGATGTGTCATCAACATTGAACTCATTACAAAATAAAAATATAAAGCAGGAGGTTTTTCTACCAGTAAAACCACTGCATGAATATAATCTCCCTTTAGTTGAATTGGAAAAAAAGAATAGATTACGAATTAAGACCATGGAAGGTGAGAAAACACTCAATTTGCCTGGCATTTTAAATCGATATAGTTTGACGGAGACCGATCGGCTCAGTTTTAATATAAGGGGATTAAGTAAGGAATCAATGGCAATTGAAATACAACAATTAAATAAAAAAGAAAGTGGGTCAATTTTTCTTTTCGTAAAAAGTGATTTTTCAACGGTAACCGCCAGTAAACTGGTACCAGATGAACTTCAAAACGTCGTTGATTCTGAAGAATTGAAAAACTTTGAAGATTTATTCGTTAAGACTGATCCATCAGGGGAATTCTTTAACATCCTGCATTCCGAAACGATATGGAATAAAAAGGAACATACTGTTTTTAGGATTCATGAAAAAGATGTTCTTCTTAGTGATGATGGGAAGTTTGTCTATTTAAATGGAACGAAAGAAAGCTTTAAAGATGGGATACAAAGGATACAGACTATAGAAAATTATAAAAAAGGAAATGAGAAATACGAAAAAGTATTTAAAATAGATTTTATGGATATAGCAAAAGAGCTTAATCTAAAAGCGGATAGTGTCAACTTTGCCCATATTAATTTTTTTTACGATGACTTAATCGTATTAAGTGTTGATTACGAAGCAAAAGTAGTTGGAACAGCAGGTTTTACGAATGTATTAATTGATCTTAACGAAGATAGCGATAATTCTAAGGCTTATCTGGTGGATTTGGGGGTCCAATAACACCTTAAAGTTGATATATCAATACCCATGTCAAACTTCGATAAGGTAAACTATATAGGCAATTATTTGGCTAACCGACATCGGTTGGCCTTTTATTAGTTGCGATGAAATCCTGTAAATCATAAGGACACCAAGATGCCTTTTTTAGTAGACTTTGCCTGTTTCATTTTTTCTCAATATTCCGTATACTTATATTATTAGGAGTTACAGAGAGAACGTAATGTATCTCAAAATGAAGGTGCATGAGCGGGGGGATTAACATGAAATTTTCCATGATATTGGTCTTTATCATCATGATTGCTGCCTTATTTGGTACCATGGCTTTGGGTGGAAAAAGCGATGAAAATTATTCAGGCGCTGTTAGAGGCAATTTAACCAGGCTAACTTGGATATATGCCGTCCTAGGGATTGTCTTAGCTCTAGGAGTGGGGATTTATATAGTCACTGTATAAAACTAAGGGAGCGTTTCTTCTAACCGAGAAACGCTCCTCTTAGTTTAAGTTGGTATATCCATGCTATTTGTTCATCCTAAATACACGGTAGCCTAAACTATTTCCATAAGTGAGGGTTAGACGATAATGTTCTTCCAGTATTCGGCTGTAGGCTTCATTAGAAGGCAGAGGCTTGACATGTTCCGCTTGAGCATTCTCTAATTCTTCTATAACCGTATTGGATTTTAGAATTTCCAGGTGTGAAAATCCTTCTTTTTCAAAAGCACTTATCCATTCAGATTGTGTCAAGATGGTTTTAAGCTGATAAAAATTCATGATTTCCTCTTTATGTTCACCAGGCAAAATACATTCCGCTGTCATATCTATAGAGATTAACGTGCCTCCAGGTTTAAGGACACGGTAGTATTCCCGAATGGATTTTTGAATGGTAGTGAATGATGTAGATGATTCAGCTATGATAAAATCAAAAAAATCTTTGGGGAAGGGCATTTTTTCAATGGAGCCCATAAATACATTCACCGGTAATTGAACTTGTTGTAATCTTTTGGTTGTCTTATTTACCATTTCCGGATGATTATCCATTGCATAAACCTGACAACCATAAGTTTCGGCTAGATATTGTGAAGTCTGGCCAAGTCCACATCCAGCCTCGAGGATCTTATCATTTTTATGAATGTCTTCATTTTTTAGAATACTTTTGGTTAGTTCAAAACCGCCTGGATGGGCCCCTTCCAATTCATAAAAGACCAAGGCATCTTGGTAAGAGTGTTTCATTCCTGTTGTCTCCTTTTTCCATGTAATTGATTCATAGTATGTCACGGAAGTTAAAGTGGATATGATAATTGCTTTTTATAGTAGGTGTTTATCTATGCAAGCTAGTCCCCTTCTGCATACCATGTAGAATCGAATATAAGGGAAGTGTTTATTAAAGTGGGATATAACAATCAAAACTATTTTCATAAGTGCAGCCAAGGAATTGGGAGACCGGTAGAAATCCGTACAAATAGAGGAACAATCCATAGGGGCATTATTCATAGGGTAACACCCAACAAAGTCTATATTCGCCCATTTAATAATGGAGGTAACCTTGGTGGATTTGGCTATGGTGGATATTATGGGGGATTCGGTTGGGGAGCGGCTTCTGGGTTCGCTTTTGGAGCAATCACCTCATTAATCTTCCTTGCATTCCTTTGGTAATAGAAAAAGATTCTTTAAAAACCTGTAAGGCAATGGCCACAGGTTTTTTTTCTATCTTTGTATTCCTAAGCGGAAAGGTACAATTAAATATTAAGGTACTAACAATAAGTATAATCACTCTAAACAATAGAATCCCCTTAATAAAAATTGTAAATGATCTATTATTAGGGGGATCATTTCATTCGAGAAGATATTCTTTTATAACAGCTTCACATAAAACTACAGCCATTTCGCTAGATTATTAGATGATACGGCAATTTATTGGAGAATCCTTCGAAGGAGACAGAAACCATTGGAAAGTAAGACTGCTATCCCTTGCTCACCCTAAACGCACGGTAACCAAGACTATTTCCATGAGTAAGCATAAGGCGATAATGCTCTTTGATGATATCATTTAATGTTCCTTTGAAAACCGTAGAGTCGCTCGAACGTTGGTTGGCAGCAGAGTATCTTTTTAACTCTTCTAAAACTGTACTGGAATGAAGGATTTCCGTATGTTTGAACCCTTGTTCTTTAAAGGCACGTACCCATTCCAATTCAGTCGGAATATTTTTAAGTTTATAGAAATTCATCAATTCAACTTTCAAATTGGCATGCAATGCAATTTCCGCAGTCATATCAATTGAAAGCAAAATTCCGCCAGGTTTTAATACCCTATAATATTCTGCAATGGACTTGTTGATTTCCGTAAAACCTGTGGTGGACTCAGCCACAATATAGTCAAATGAATCGTTGGGAAACGGTAATTCTTCTAAGGAACTCATATACACTCGAATAGGCAGATTGGCTTGTTGAAATCGCTGTGCTGCCTTTTTAACCATCTGTGGATGATTATCCACCGCATAAATGTGGCATTTAAAGGTTTCAGCCAAGAAATGTGATGTTTGCCCTATCCCGCATCCTGCGTCGAGTATTGTGGTATTCGCATCAATTCTCTCATTCATCATGATGTTTGATGTCAAATCGAAACCGCCTGGATGAGCACTTTCAATCCCGTAGAAGGCTAAGGCATCTAGATATGTGTGATACATAACTTTTATCTCCCTTGGTGTAGTCATATACATATTTTATGCTTTAGAATGAAAGGGTGACTAAAACATTCATGTCCTAGGTTGAATATTCCTAGGTTGAATATTAGTGGACGTATTAGGAGTTGCCTCAGAAATAAGGGGCGGTTTGTATGTGGAATCGGTGTTATCAAGTTCATTCCGCGAGCTTGCACTAAGGAAATGATCATTAGTTCTAGAATATATACTCGTTGTTTAATTCAAAATCACAGATATTCTCTATCTTTAAAGGTAAGAAATTGGTGTGAAGGCACTTGAAAGAAGGAACATAAATGAATAAGACAATTGGAATAGTGGCACATGTGGACGCTGGGAAAACAACATTTTCCGAACAGCTTCTTTTTTATACGAATAGCATTAAACATAGGGGGCGTGTTGATCATCAGGACGCATTCCTCGATAGCCATGATATCGAGCGGCAACGAGGAATTACGGTCTTTGCAGATCAAGCCATGTTTTCTTACCGAGATTCGAACTATAATCTCATCGATACGCCGGGCCATGTTGACTTTTCACCGGAGATGGAGCGGAGTATTCAGGTGATGGATTATGCAATCATCATCGTCAGTGCAGTGGAAGGCATAGAAGGTCATACTGAAACCGTTTGGGGGCTTCTCCAGAAGTATCAAGTGCCCACTTTTTTCTTTATCAATAAAATTGACCGTGTAGGAGCAGATGTGGATGCTGTAATGAAAGATATACAGTTGAATTTAACCCAGGACGTCTGTAATATCACAGACTCTTTCACAGATGGAGTGATGAAAGAGGAGCTTGTGGAATTTGTCGCTGAACGTAATGAACTCTTACTGGATCATTATATGAATCAAGGTTATAACCAGGATTTGTGGTTTAAGACGATGAAAGATTTGTTTCATGATAATAAAGTATTCCCACTTGCATGTGGGTCAGCACTGCATGGTGTCGGAGTAGAGAGTTTTATGAAAAAGGTTGACCAGTTAACGGCCACGGATTATCGCAGCCAAGGACCATTTGCTGGGCGTGTATATAAGATTCGTCATGATGGTAACGGAACGAGAATAACATTTATCAAAGCATTAAGTGGAACGTTAAAAGTACGAGATGAAATTGAATATGGGGAAGCGGAAGATTCCGTCTTCGAAAAAATCACATCCATTCGCCTCTATAATGGTAGTACATTTAAAAACGTAAATCAGGTTGCGGCTGGGGAACTCTTTGCAGTCACCGGTTTATCCCTGGCATCAGTGGGGGATGGTCTAGGAATGATTAAAGAAAGATCCGTTTTTGACATGATACCGACATTAAAGTCAAAAGTTACATTTGAACCTACTGTGAATATTAAAGAAGCATTACAGTATTTTAAAACTATGAATGTTGAAGACCCCTCATTGGATGTGTCATGGGAAGAACGCTCTCAAGAAATACACGTTCATGTCATGGGGACCATACAGCTAGAAGTATTGGTGCAGTTGGTCAAGGACCGTTTTCTATTAAATATCACTTTTGAAAAGCCTGAAATCCTCTATAAAGAAACAATCGGTACAGACGCTATTGGATATGGACATTTTGAGCCTTTAGGACATTATGCGGAAGTTCATCTTCAATTAGAGCCGGGAGAAAGAAATAGCGGGATTACGTTTGATAATAGATGTCATGCTGATGATCTTACTGTGGGAATACAGAACTTAATCCGCCATCATCTCTTTGAACGGGAACATCATGGCATACTTACAGGCTCTCCCCTTACGGATATACATGTAACACTACTTACTGGACGTGCCCACAATAAACATACATCAGGTGGGGACTTTAGAGAGGCTACATACCGGGCATTAAGGCAGGGATTGGAAAAGGCGGAAAATATCTTGCTTGAACCTGTATACCTATTTAAGATCAGAGTAGGCCTGGACCAGATGGGCCGTGTGCTTTCTGATATTCAACAGGCACATGGGAGTTTCAATTCTCCAAAAATGGAAGGTGACAAAGCGATTTTAACGGGTCTCGTACCAGTTGCCACATTTATGGACTATAGTAGCCAACTGGCTTCTTTCACCCAAGGGAAAGGGACCATAAACTTGACCTTCGCTGGATATGACTTGTGTCATAATCCCAAAGAGGTCATCGAACGGACCGATTATAATAAAAATGCTGATCCCGATTACACCTCATCTTCCATTTTCTGTTCCAAAGGACAAGGGTATACAGTAACGTGGGAAGAGGCCGAGGGAAATATGCATGGACTTCAATAAGAAAAATCATATGGAATTATGAGTTAAAATAAAAAGAAACCAGATGTCGCAGCTAAAGTGCTTCATCTGGTTTCTCTTCAATGGCAATGGCTGGAGTGCTTTTTGTAAGTGTATCAAGAATCTTTTCTACTTTATCACTATAAGAAAAGTCCCCGTAACAATATGGATAACGGAAATTTTCCTCATTGCCCCCACAATCGTAGAGTTCAGGGTTCTTTTCAACTTGCAGGGCAGAGAACTGTTTTGCTAGCTCCTCAGTATGTTTGCCGCCGGAATTTGCAACGTAATCAATATATCCAATCCCCATATTATAAGATTGGATGATGGTTGAGAAGTCAACGGCTTTTTCGTTCCCATATTTCATGATTCTCTGGAAATGTTTCACGCCATATTCGATGCTTTCATTAGGGTCGGTTATTGTATTGGGAGCGAGACCGGCAGATTCGGATGCCTGCATGGGATCTCCTCCTTTTCCTCGACTTTCTTGTTGCATCACGGCAATCAACGTTAGCGTTTGATCCTCAAGACCATATTTCTTCAATTCAGAATGAATTTGGGTGCTATATTTTTCAACGATTGCAAACGAGTTCATCTTATTCAGGGGTGTTGATAGTTTTACTGAAAAGGGCGTCTGCAACACTTGCTTTATAAACAGAAATAAGAAAAGCATCATCGATAGTATCAGAATGACCTTTGATTTTTTACGTAATCTTCTCATGTTTTCTCCCTATTATCACTTTATCTTCTCCTATTCTACCAAAAAGAATGAGTAATAACTATTTTAGTATTCTTTTAAACATCCACAATATATAGAATGAGTCTAGTCGTAGAAAGTAACGTATCAGAATCTTTTCGCCTCCCATCATTTTTTAAACTGAAGGGTGCGATCGATTTATCTTTACCGGATAAATATAAGTTCATGAAATGAGTAAACCATTGTTTTTTACCGGTGTTTTGGTTGCTTTTTATATAAAGGAAGGCATATGATAAATAAGGAGTCTCAACTAGAAAAGATAATTTAAGATGAAAGAGGATTTTAAATGATTACATTGAAAAGTGAACGAGAAATACATTTGATGCATGAAGCGGGCAAGCTTCTTGCTGAGACGCATAGAGAAATTGCAAAAATGATCAAGCCGGGCGTAACGACTTGGGAAATTGAAGAATTCGTGGAAAAGTTCTTGGCTGATCATGGTGCAACTCCGGAACAAAAAGGCTACCAAGGTTATAAATACGCGACGTGCGCATCTGTTAATGATGTAATCTGTCACGGTTTCCCACAGAAGAAGCCATTGAACGAGGGAGATATCGTAACGATCGACATGGTTGTAAGACTTAACGGAGGATTAGCTGATTCAGCTTGGACATATAGTGTGGGTGAAGTTTCCGAGGAAGCACAGCGCTTGATGGATGTAACGAAAAATGCTCTTTATAAAGGGATCGAGGCTGCGCAAGTAGGCAATCGTCTTGGAGATATCGGGCACGCCATCCAATCGTATGCTGAAGGAGAAAAATTCTCTGTCGTACGTGATTTCACAGGACATGGTATCGGTAAAACGATGCATGAAGATCCAACCGTGTTACATTACGGTAAACCTGGTAAAGGAGCTCGTTTAAAAGAAGGCATGGTCATCACGATCGAACCTATGTTGAATGCCGGAACATGGCATATGAAAGTGGATAAGGATGGCTGGACAGCAAGAACAACAGACGGCAAACTTTCCGCCCAATATGAACATACGATAGTTATTACAAAAGAAGGACCAATCATACTTACAGAACAATAAGAGATAACAAAAGCGATGACCTAATTTTATGGTCATCGCTTTTGTTATATCCTCGGTGTAAATTTATTCCAGTAAATACCTCGTCAGAATACTATGAATGAATTTGACAACTAAAATGGACGGAATACATAGTTTAAGTACTAAGGTAATTAGGCACGAAACCCTTTACTAATTTGTGGGTGCGCAGGATAATAAGAAGAAGCTGAACTATTTTGTGACAAACAATATATAAGGGGGGGTTGACAGTGAAGAAAGGGGAAAAACTATCTACAACGGTTGAGTCTGTTGGATTAAGCCAGAGAGAATTCTTAACGATTTTTTTACTGCATTCTTTGACGGATAAAGCTAACTATCCACGTGCCATTCATCAAGACCTGAAAAATATGTTTACAGGGAAAGTCCATAGTTATGACTACTTATGTAAAATTTCTAATAATCTCGTCGAATCCGGCCATTTATCATTATATACGAGTAAAGGAAGAAATTATTATCAAATAACAGAAAAAGGGAAAGACCTTTATACATGGTACCAAGAAAATTTCCTGGAACGTTTTTCTGAAGTGAAAAAGGTCATTGACAGGTTTATGTTCGATTTAAAAGGTTCTGGTACGAATCCTCCGGTTGTGAATGAACTACCAGAAGAATACCGCTCTTATTTCTCGAAAATCATTTCTGTGAAGGATCTAGTCCGTTACGTTACTTTGAAGGCCGCTTTCACTAAAAGACCGATTTATATGGGGGAAATTGCCGACTTGTTAAAAAATCAATTCGGCTGGATTGCCTCCAATGGATACTTATATGATTTATCACACGAAATGGAGGAGAATGGGTTACTTGTTGGTAGATGGGAAAGTGAAAAACGAACGAAGCGTTATTTACGGATTACAGATGAAGGACAGCATCACTATAAACAAATTGCCGATTCTGCGGCTTACCAAGTGCAGGAAATCCAAAAGTACCTGGCAAGCGTAGTGACCTTTCTCGAAGAAAAATCCTAACATCTTTCAATCTCCATTTACTTCGTTAAGAACAACTAATGCCTAGTGACTGAAAAGATCAATCATCTCATGTATATGCTTAAGACGAATCGTTCAGGGGTAAAGTTTAATAAAACTGTTCTTAATTAAGGGGGAATCACAATGAAAGAAAAGCGCGATGAAATGAGTAGTATATATACATTGATTAAGAGCCAGGTCGATAAACTTCCTATTTCAGAATCTAAAAAGAATAAAATGCTGGACCAACTCTTAAAAGTAAAAACGATGACGGTTGATGCTAGGGAGCCACGGATTGCTCTTGTCGGAAGGCGTGGTTCAGGAAAGTCCTCTCTTATTAATTCGATGTTCGGAGAAAAACGGCAATATGTCAGTTCTGTTAAGTCTGGAACGGGTAAAGGCAAATGGCTGTGGTACCCTAGTGAAAACAATCCAAAAATCCGTTTGCTTGACTCTCGCGGTTTGGGAGAAAGTGAGGCGCCTACAGAGGCGTTTGAAGAAGAAACACCAATGGATGAGTTAATTAGTGCGGTTACTGGGGAACAGCCGGATGTGTTTCTTTTCTTGATTAAAGCGAAAGAAACCGATTCACGGATTGAAGAAGATTTAAAAGAGCTAAATAAGCTACGGAAAATCGTGAAAAATAAACATCACTATGATGTACCAGTAATCTGTGTGGTTACCCAAGTCGATGAATTGGATCCACCTCATTATAAACAAGTGCCATTTGATGCCCACCCTAAGAAAAAACAGCATATAGATGAAGCAGTTTCGTTGATGGAAAAGCGATTTAAAGAAAGCGACATCCCACTTTTGAATATCATTCCGATTTGTTCTTATATTGATTTTGATGAAAATGGCAATATCGATTACGACATGAGATGGAACATCGATGAGTTATCTACCTACTTGATCGAGGCCTTACCCAGTGAAGCGAAATTAATGACGGCTAAGGCCATGCAAAGTCACTTCGTCAAGAAGAAATTCGCACGGACAATCGTCAGCACATTTACCGCTATTGCCAGTTTAATCGGCGCTGAACCCATCCCATTTGCTGATTTTCCAATATTGACCGGTATTCAAGGACTGATGATTGTAGTGATTGGATTTATCGCGGATAAAGAAATTAACACAAAAACAGCAAGTGAATTCATCGCTGCTCTAGGTATTAATGTCGGATTAGGCCTCCTTGTTAGAGAAGGCGTGCGTGCCGCAGTCCGTTTGATACCCGGCGCAGGTCTAGCTGTTTCGGGTGCTGTAGCAGGAGCCGTAACATATGGCATTGGTCAGGCTGCAATCGCTTATTTCATTGAAGACAAAAGCATGGAGCAAGCGAAAGAAGCATATAAGCATGCTAATAATGTATATGAAAAAGAAGAAACAGAAGAAATTATCCCTTAATCAATTCGATTAAGGGAATTCTCGAATCATATATATGACTAAAGTGATAAGATATAGGTGAGTTATAGTGATGAATGATACTCGCGAATACTTGTAAGAGTATTTGGTTACATATCTAGAAGGGATGATCGACATGTTTTATCAAACAGACGCGCAAAAAAAATATATAGACGAATTAGAGCGAGCGATACAGTCCTTCCCGGATCGTTCCGAATCACTTGATGAGTCTAAAGGTTTTCCTTTTGACAACATTCAGGAATTAAAAGCATTCGGTTATCCAACATTAACGTTGGCTAAAGAGTTTGGAGGGCAGGGCGGTTCCTTATATGATTTTCTCTTAGCCCAGGAGAAAATTGCAGAATATTGTGGACCAACCGCTTTAGGAATTGGTTGGCATGTTGGGACGGTTTTATCTTTAACGGAGAAAAGGCCGTGGAAAAAAGAGGTCATGGACGAATTTTTCGAAGAAATATCTAGAGGAGCCCTTGTCAATACGGCTGCATCAGAAGCCGGAACAGGTAGTCCCACACGTGGAGGACGTCCTGAAACGACGGCACGTAAGAAAGGCGATAAGTGGATACTTAGTGGTCGTAAAACGTTTACGACGCTTTCCCCAGTCCTTGATATTTTTCTTGTTACCGCCTGGGTAACGGAAGAAGAACAGATGGGTACTTTTTTGGTCCATCGAGACGTTCCAGGAGTATCGATAGAAGAAACATGGGATATGATTTCCATGCAGGGAACAGGTAGTCATGATCTTGTCCTAGATGACGTTATCATTCCAGAAAAGTACTATGTCATGCAAAAAAATCCCGGTAAAAGAATACCGGATGCTTGGCTACTGCATATACCAGCTTGTTATCTGGGAATTGCGACCGCAGCAAGAAATTATGCAGTCGAATTTGCAAAGACGTATTCCCCAAATAGTCTACCCGGACCCATCCGCGACCTTCCGAATGTGCAAAGAACAATTGGGGAAATTGAATTGGCATTAATGGAAGCGCGACATTTTCTCTTTTCCGTTGCGGAAAAATGGGAAATGCAACCCGAAAATCATGACGAATTATCAAAAGAATTAGGAGCGGTTAAATTATCGGTCGTCAACAAATCCATAACCATTGTCGACAAGGCGATGAGAGTCGTTGGAGCGAAGAGTCTGCAACGGTCTAATCCGCTGCAACGATATTACCGCGATGTACGTGCAGGACTTCATAATCCACCCATGGATGATGTTACGATTACCACACTTGCGAAATCAGCCCTTTATTAAGAAAAAAGCTATTTAGACACTGAAATGGACCATTCGTTTCAGTGTTTTTTACGTTTAGTTATAGGGAAGCTTTAAATTTCTTTAAGACAAAACTTGTGAGGGATTCTCAGAAGAAGAACCTCATTCTTAGCTTTCATGGGTACAAATTAATTGAGATATTTATCACTTCGTTTTAAGTAAATATTCAATCTAGCTTTTATAGTACGTGAAGGTCTATAGGCGTGTTTGAAGGGAATTATCGAATAATTCAGCCTTCTTGACTGTATACGGATTGACGGTATTTCAACAATCCAGTATCATCAAGTTGAATTACCATTTATAGTATGTGTGCATTGATAAACAACTAGTAATAAACTGTTTGATTTTCGATAGCGAAGGGGGAAAATGATATGAAGTCACTTACAGAAGGACAAATCATTTGGGAACCGACACAAAAGCGGATTGAGCAAACGGGATTGACACACTATGCAAACTGGTTGAAAGAAAAGAAAGGCTTGGAATTTCAAGATTATCAACAACTATGGAAATGGTCAGTCGATGAACTCGAGGAATTTTGGGCATCTGTGTGGGAATTTTGCGAAGTGATTGCAACTAGACCATATGATAGGGTTTTAGCGGATCAGACGATGCCAGGTGCTAAGTGGTTTGAAGGCTCGCGGTTAAATTATGCGGAGAATGCCCTATCGAAAGAACAAGAAGGCAAGACGGCCATTTTCTTTCGTTCCGAGCATATAGTCAATCAAGAAATCAGCTGGAAAGCGCTAAAAGAAAAAGTTGCCTCTGTTTCTCACTCATTAAGAAAACTAGGGGTGAAATCGGGTGATCGAGTTGTTGCATACATGCCAAATATCCCTGAAACCGTCATTGCGTTCTTGGCTACGGCCAGTATAGGTGCCATTTGGTCAAGCTGCTCACCTGACTTTGGGGCAAAAAGCGTCATTGATCGCTTCAAACAGATAGAACCCGTTGTTTTATTTGCTGTTGATGGATATCACTATAATGGAAAGTCGTTCGATAAAACATCCGTAGTTGCCCAGTTACAAAAAGAATTGATTACAGTTAAACATACCGTACTAGTTCCTTACATAGATAAAAAGAATCTAGAACAAAAAATAGAAAATATCATTCCATGGAAAACACTTTTAATAGAATCATCAGAGTTGTCCTTTGAAAGCGTTGCATTCGACCACCCACTTTGGATTCTTTATTCTTCAGGTACCACGGGCATGCCGAAACCGATTGTTCAAGGACATGGAGGAATCATTCTAGAGCATTTAAAAGCCACGCGCCTGCATCAAGATATGACATCTGAAGATATGGTTTTCTGGTTCACAACGACTGGCTGGATGATGTGGAACCTGTTGATGGCCGGACTACTCAATGGGGCGACCATTGTCCTCTATGATGGCAGTCCTTCCTATCCTGACATGGATACACTTTGGAAATTGGCAGAAGATGCAGGTGTGACTTCATTTGGTACTAGTGCTCCTTTTCTTACCAGCTCGATGAAACTAGGCATTAAACCAATCGAAACATATGATCTATCAAAATTAAAATCTCTTTTTTCTACGGGGGCCCCCTTATCAAGTGATGCTTATAAGTGGGTGTATGAACATGTTAAAAAGGATATTTGGCTTAGTTCATCCAGTGGAGGGACTGATGTATGCTCCGGCTTTGTGGGGGGTGTATCCATACTTCCTGTTAGGATTGGAGAAATACAGGGTCGCTCGTTAGGTGTCCATATTGAAGCATTTGATGAACAAGGGAACTCACTAGTAAACGATGTCGGTGAACTAGTGATCACTAAACCGATGCCTTCCATGCCGCTATATTTTTGGAATGATCATGATGGTGCAAGATACTTCGATAGTTACTTCGATACGTATCCAGGCATCTGGAAGCATGGCGACTGGATTAAGATTGATGATAGAGGCAGCTGCATCATTTATGGACGTTCAGATTCTACCATCAACCGTTCAGGTGTACGCATGGGGACCAGCGATATTTACCGTGTCGTGGAAGCGATGGATGAAGTGATGGAGAGCCTGGTTATTGATAGGGAGGTACTTGGTCGAGGATCATCCTTGCTGCTATTCGTTGTCCTTAAGCGAGAGAACACTCTCGATTCGAATCTGATGACAAAAATCAAAAATGAAATTAGGGAACATGTTTCCCCACGCTTTATTCCAGATGAGATTTATCTCGTCAATCAAATACCAAAAACGTTGAATGGTAAGAAGATGGAAGTGCCAATACGTAAACTACTATTAGGATTCGAATTCGATAAAGTAGTAAATCCCGATTCCATGAGCAATCCTGAATCACTGTCGTTTTTCAAACAGTTGGCAATCGAGTTAAACGAGGAGAGAATCTTTTAAGAAAGATGGGCGGGGTTCAAAAACTCCGTCTTTTATTCGTTTTCTTAATGCTATTTTAATCTATCATTTTGTTAAGCTCATACTGTTGACTGGTGAGGCTTTGCAGACGTAAGGGGTTTAAGTAATATGTTGGGCTCAAATTAGAAGAAAAAATCAAGGATAGTGGCTTTATGGCCATTAAAGACGTACCCATTCAAAGTAACGTACAAGTTTATTTAAACGATATTGGTATTGGAAGGTTCAGACTAGATTAAGAGAAAGGACATCTACTTTGAAGCTATGCATACATAGGGAGAGGAGTTAAGTGGATTTTGTAGAGTACATTGATGATTAATTGAATTCGTACCTGATAACTCGGAGGTTCATAATCTGATGAAAAATTATTTATAGTTCTATACTTCATTAATGGAGAATTGGAGCAACTTTTCATATGAATTAACGTCTATCTAATAAAGGTGGGGATTCTATATGAAGAAATGGTTAGCATTATCATTCTTTGTGCTTAATCTAATGGGGTGTTCAAACAGTAATGAAATGGATGGGGAAAAGCCCCCAAAGGTTCAGATTGAACTGGCTAATGAAGCATATGAAACGAAACTAGGTACTTACTGTTGGAGCGATAACAAAGTAAATACTTGTGTAGATATGGCAGGACCAGTGGAACTATTAGCGGATAAAAAGCCTATTGAGGCACTACCAGGTGAGAAGGTTACCATAAAGATGGATTATGAACCTAAACCAAATGAAATGTATATAACACAGTTTAATGCGAATGAGAAAAATAAAGAAACAGACATTCATTTAAGGGATGATCAGTTTACTGTTCCTAAAGAAAAAGGCATATACTATTATTCATATAGTGTGTGGTGGATGGATGGAGAGGATGCTACTGTGTCCAAAGGTGATGCTTTGTATGCATTTGTACTAAAAGTTAATTAGGAAGGGGATGTTGGTTGATGATACCTATATTCTAATAGTGAAAAACCCAAACCAATAAATACCTATTAGTGGTTTGGGTTTTTATTTTGGTAAGTATCGAAACTAGAAGAGTGAATACATTTCTAAAAAGCAACAGGAAGTGAATCAAGACTTTGGGATGAGAGTGAAAACTGCCACTCAACTTTCTCCTTAGGAATACTTAACCTTAAGTTGGGCATTCGTTTTAAAAGAGTAGTGAAGGCAATATCTCCTTCTATACGAGCAAGCGGAGACCCTAGACATACGTGTAGGCCATGTCCAAAGGCGAGGTGACGATCTATCTTACGTTTAATATCTAAATCTTCTGAGTCAGTAAAGACGTTCTCATCACGATTGGCGGCTTTCACCATCACAAGTAGTAAATCTCCTTTTTTGATTTGCTGCCCACCCAATCGTGTATCTTCTTTAGCAAAACGTGGTCCTACAATCGTTGATGGACCATTGAATCGCAATAGTTCTTCAACAGCTGAAGGAACTAAAGTTAAATCAGCCTTAAGCATTTCTAACTGTTCTGGATGTTCAAATAACATCATAGTGCCAGTTGCAATTAAGTTCGACGTTGTCTCATGACCTGCAAAAATAAGTAAAGTGATCATCGAAATCAATTCTGACTTATCAAGACGCTCACCTTGTTCTTCAATGGCAATCAACTGGCTAATTAAGTCATCGGAAGGATTCTTCTTTTTTTCTTCAACTAACATTTCAGTATATTCCCCGAACTCTTGTAAGTGCTTCCCAACTGTCGGGTCTTGTTTACCCAAACCTAGGCCATTAGCGATTGCGGTGGACCAAACTTTAAGCTTTTCACGATCTTCATGGGGCACACCTAACATTTCTGAAATTACGTTTATCGGTAAGGGGTAAGCATAGTCTTTAACAATGTCCATCTCACCTTGAGACTGAACTTGATCCAGTAATTCATCGGCGATTTCTTGAACGCGAGAACGTAACCCTTCCATGTATCGAGGTGTAAAGGCTTTTGAAACTAACATACGTAATCTTCTATGATCTACACCATCAGCAAAGAGCATGGATTTCCCAGTGAAAAAGGTATCGGGCGACGATGAATCTACATCATTAGCCATTTTATCCCTAAAGCTTTTGTCATTCTCAATCGTTTTTGGGTCTACAGTATATATAGCGTGCTGTTTCAAAACTTGAATCGCTTCATCCATATGTACAACTAGCCATGCTTTACTATCTGTTTGGCCAAAAGGGTTTGGAATAGAAATGACAGATCCCGCTTTACGTATTTGCGCGAATATAGAAAATGGATTCTCTTTATTTTCTCCACTTAATAGATTTAGAACTTGCTCTGGCATCATTTGATCTGACTTATTCATGTTCTATCATCCTTCCTAATAAATATTGGTTATTAGTTCATACTCGTGTAAGTTACCGTAAAGCAAAACTACTTCATCAAAGAATCCAAAATTATTAATTAATTTTGCAGTTTAGTAATAAGTACATGTACTATGATTACTTATTTCACTAACCTCCTTAATTAGAACTTCATCTTACTCAAAACACATTACTTTAATTTGAGTAAGATATTATTAAAGGTTACAATTGATTTTTTTCTTAGTCAATGCGAGTAAAGTACTTTACTGATAGTAGGTATAATGGAGGAATGTTTAGAAATATAGTTTTAAATCTGTATAACTTTGCTTATAAAAGAAATCTATATCTAACTATTTAATCGACTAAAGAATGTATTCAATTAATTAGTTAGGAGTGGCAATTGTCCATTTATACTCAGCGAACTTATTAGTGAACGTATTAACGGAATTGCTATCATTCGTAAAAAAATCAGACTGGAGGGAAAACGGAAAGGAAACATAATTATCATTTTCAGTTTAATTTATGGAAAGCGGCTACAGTTATATTTAACAATTGGGAAGGTTGTGATGTTGAAAAGAATTTATAGATATTATTAGTGTTAAAGTGGAAATCACTAATAAATTCGAATGAATTTATTATTCTGAAATACTTTTATTGAAGTGTTAACCCGTGATTTTTATCATTTTAGTTATATTTATATATATTGATATAGTAATGGGCGTTTTAAGAATATCTTGTTCATTCGTTATACTTTTGATTGATCGAAGCCAGTGAAGTAAACGGATTTTACTAATATATATAATACGAGATAGAAGGGGAAGGGCGGGTAATATTGATAGTGGGTTTAAAAACAATTCAAGTCAATACACATCCAAAATTGAGAGATATTACTCGTATGGTAAACCAAAGTTTACATAACAATAAAAAAGTATTTTGGATGTTGTTTCATTTAGAATTAAAGACTCTTGGCGGTTTGCTGTTATAACGTATGGTATGGGGATAATATACAGGCTTGATACAAAA
This sequence comes from Peribacillus sp. NPDC097264, assembly GCF_050277925.1. Taxonomy (NCBI): domain Bacteria; kingdom Bacillati; phylum Bacillota; class Bacilli; order Caryophanales; family Bacillaceae; genus Peribacillus; species Peribacillus sp. NPDC097264. Next base: position 196,669 of record NZ_JBNNSR010000005.1, on the reverse strand, counting down.
TGTGATACAAACGCTTGTTATTATCTGGTAAGTAATTTAAAGCGAGACAATATTAATAATATAAGCAGGAGCTCATATGAATATATTTCTGTTATGGAAATAAAATAACACTGGAGTTTCCAGATTACATTTACTGTGAGTGCATTAAAATGAATGAAAATTGTAAGTGATCCTGATCAAGAATAATCAATAATAGTTTTATAAATTATTTACATTAAATCTTAAATCATTTAAATAGATGAAAACTTGTATGTGTTATAAAAATCATAGTTATGTTAGAGCTTTAAATAAAAACATAAATTTTGATTCAGTCTCACTTAGTTAAGTATTCTTATGATATGAGACACAGATTGATATTATTTTATAACTTCCTATAATATATATTATGTAAACTAGAATTATTTTGCTTTGAGACTGGCTTTCTATCCTAACCTTCCTATAATAAGTTTTCTTCTTCCAGTTCCTTATAATGACTTCTCCTTCTTATTGTCCGATAATTTCTCCTTTTGGCAGGTTAATTGTCTTACGAATAATGTTGTATCGGCGGTTATTCCATGAAGTTAAAAGCTGTTATTGATGATTACGATTTGGTGCAGTTTCTATCTTTTTTACGCATATCAATGCTTCAACGGATGTTGCATCGATTACTAAGACCGCTGTCCGTCGTTTGACGTAGCATCATATAAACAAAAGTCCCGTTCCATGCATCGTAAGATATACTGTTTAAAATCGTTCTCCAAATATTGCATACAGGAAAATTACTTAATGAGTGACTTTAGGATTCTATAAAATCACCTAAAACGGTTAAAAAACTTCCGGTTTATATGATTCTTACGATCCTCCACAATTATTTCAGATGCTGAGCGAGGAACCTTTGTCTTATCCACCCAAATCAAGTCCTGTTCAAACTCCTTGCCCCTCCATCCACTTGTTCTTCCCCTACTTCAAGCTTCTAAGGTAATCTTGCAAGAAACATTCATTCCAACTTTCTGAACCAGTATTTTTAAATAAAGTGGAGATATTATTGAACCACCGTGGGTTACATAAAATTGCTTTACGAAAATCAGGTTTTCCTCCATCCCGCTTTTCGTACAACATTTGCGTCATACATTCGCAACGCTTACTAATGCTGTAAGGAAATAAAGAGTTACTGGCGTTACAAGCTATAAAAGTATCCCCATGTTGCAACAGACCCTGCATCATTCTCACACAAAAAGGGACCAACTTTCTTGGTCCCTTAACTTATCACTGAATATGGTAAATTTCACTTCGAACCACCATGGAGTTCTTTTAAATGTTGTAAATGTTCTAGTCCCCATGTGTGCATCGAAAGTAAGACAGTTTTTAGATTCATGCCATATTCCGTCATCGAATACTCAACACGTGGCGGTACTTCGGCATACACTTTACGATGTACAATGTCATGACGTTCTAATTCACGCAGTTGATTCGTTAACACTTTTTTTGAAATATTCGGGATCGCCCTTTGGAATTCACTAAAACGTAACTTTTCGTTATTTATTAAATGGAAAAGGATAATTGGTTGCCATTTCCCAACAATTATATCCAGGGCGATTTCAATATTGGCACAATTATCGCTGTTATGTGTGTTTTCTATTGTTTCCATTTTAATCACTCCTCTTTAAATCCCTCCAAAACCAATAGTCACTTTAAAGTAACTATGTATATTTGAAGTGCCTCCTTTTACTTCATTACCTTAGAATTTATAATAACTCTTAGAGTAAATTATTTCCATTTATTCGTGCTGTTGATAATGAATATGAGGAGGAATTATGAATGTCTATTAAAGCAGTTAAAATCGGGATTATTTTAGGAAGCACACGTGATGGACGAAACAGTCCACAAGTTGGTGAATGGGTAAAGTCATTAGCAGATAAACAGGAAGATGCTACATTCGAAATAGTTGATATTGTAGATTTTGATTTACCATTCTTCGGTACAACAGCGATGGACGATGAGCGTATCATAAAATGGAATCAAACAGTAGGAACTTATGATGGGTTCATTTTCATCGTGCAAGAGTATAATCACAGTATTACAGGTGCACTGAAAAATGCATTAGACTTAGCACGTGAACCTTGGAATAATAAAGCAGCAGGTATCGTTTCTTATGGGTCAGTAGGTGGAGCACGTGCAGCGGAACATTTACGTGGCATTTTAGGTGAATTAGCGATCGCGGATGTACGTACACACCCAGCACTTTCTGTATTTACAGACTTCGAAGATCGTTTCACATTCAAGCCAGCTGACTTGCACATACCCGTTGTTGAAACAATGCTCAATGAAGTGATTTCTTGGAGTGTTGCTTTAAAAACAGTTCGTGACTAATCAGGTTTTGAAGAAAGCATTTGATGAATTATCTTCCACTTTCCATATTACTTGCTGAGGAAACTGTGTAGCGAGATAATCCAGATTATCCTAATTTATTATAAGCAAAATCATATTAAAAATGCTCTTTAACACGAGAGAAAATCGGAAAAAAAATCCTTTTTTTCTCGTGTTTTAAACGATTGTTTTATTTTTCACCTAAAGAGAAGCCTTCAAATAACCTTCCACCAAAAGGTTTAAGGACTTGTTCAGTTAGGATTACTATCTTATCAATATCATTTGTTTTATAAAACGTGTCAAATGCATCAACGAATTCGTTTGCAACTTCCTTGTCATGATGAACTAAAGAACGAACAACCCATTTTGATGATCCAATCCATTTACGATTACTACGAAGAATGAATTCACTTACTAATTCACCGAGTTTATTTGCAATGAAAATTCGTTCTCCTCTCTTTTGGCAACCGATTAAATCATCTAACGCATCCGTGATAAAATATCGCTTCATATCAATTATTTCTTTTGACCATTCCTCTGGTCCTTGTTCTAATAAGTTTTTTGCTTCCTTTCTGATTTTCGACAACACACCTGTATCTTTTAAAGTCTTTCCTTCGCTTATCATTCTTGGCATACAAGGTCTTGCTTCTTTACAATCACTTTCAAAAAAGAATTGATAAGACGATAAATTATGTGCAAATAGTTCAATATTCCATCCAAATTCAATAAGTGATACACGAAAAGAAGATAAAACTTTATCAAAAATCACTATATCTAAGTCAGATGTTTCAGTTGCTTCTCCACGAACAACACTGCCAGCCAAGATAGCACCCTGACAATTAGGAAAATATTTTTCAATAAACTGAAAGGCCGCTTCTATTGGATCAGGTCTATTTTTCATATTACTTACTCCTTTATTCAACTAAACTACCTTTTTTCCTCTTCTTTGTTATGCAGTGTACCGCTACAAACTTCAAGAAGCTCTCTAATCAAGGAACTTAAGCACGAGACGATCAATTTGAGTAAGAGGGATATGTCAAACTTTATTGATTTCACTATTTTCAACAAAGTAAGTGGAAGTGGCCGACTCGTTATTGAACTAAAGCCCCTATTAGCTCAATAGTGTATTACTTTTTTAGGATTTTCCATTATTCTTTGAATTCACAATACGTTCATTTCCTCTTTTAAAGTTCCCTGTGATCTTTGCCAATATCAGTTGCACTGCTTTTTCATTTTCAGCAATGTTAATCTTTTCTAAAATTTTTTAGGCATCTTTACCTTTTAATAATTTTACTTATTTTCCCTTATAATCGATAAAAACAGTATTATTTTTGGTAACTCTGTAACTAAACCGAGCTTCATCTAATCGTTTTCTATTATCAATATTTCCCGCTTATAAACCTCCCTAATAAACTCCGAATCTACATTCCATTCGAGATACTTTACATATTTCCTTTTATTTAACGATAATATTTTGTTACTGTCGTAAGTATTAATTTAATGATTATCTCTTCTACTATTGGCTTTCTGGACTTTTCAATTTCAGACAAAAAAAGAATCCCATGAAGAATGGGATTCTTAAATCATTCACATTTATGCCTTCGTCTCCACTGGCTGCACCGGTATTTCCTCGATTCCTTTATTACCAGCAGACTTTTTTGACCAGTATGTTGCAAGAATGGGACCGGATATATTATGCCAAGCAGCCGCCAGAACGCTTGGGAGCGCTGCTAACGGTCCGAAATGGGCAGTTGCAAGGGCAACACCTAATCCTGAGTTCTGCATGCCCACTTCAATCGATATCGCCCTTCTATTCACTTCGTCAAGTCCTGACATTTTTGCTGCAAAGTAACCTAAAAGAAGTCCGAATCCATTGTGAAGCATAACTGCCGTGAAAATAAAGAACCCAGATGTAGCAATACTGGAGGCATTTCCTGAAACTACTGCGCTGACAATAGTGATAATGGCTACAACGGATATAAGCGGTAACACGGTTAAGCTTTTCTCTACTATAACAGGGAAAAACTTTTTAATGATCAGACCTAAAACAATGGGAAGAATGATGACTTGAACGATGGACATGAACATGGATGAAAAATTAACCGGCATCCATTGGCCTGCCAGTAACAGCAGAAGCAAAGGTGTCATAATTGGAGCCAGTAAGGTTGATACCGAAGTCATAGCTATGGACAAGGGAACATTCCCTTTTGCTAGATATACCATAACGTTCGAGGCGGTCCCGCCCGGTACACAGCCAAGTAACACCAAACCTGCAGCTAATTCAGCTGGCAAATTCATGATCTTTGCAATAAAGAAAGCGACAAGTGGCATGATGATAAACTGTGCGCAAACGCCAATGATTACAGGCAGAGGTTTTGTAATGATGATTTTAAAATCAACTGCCTTCAACGTAAGTCCCATTCCGAACATGACAACGCCTAGCAAAATCGTGATATATCCCCCAAGACCCAAAAATGGTTCAGGAAACATAAAAGCAATGACGGAGATTAAAATTACCCAAACAGCAAAATATTTTCCGGCTAACGCACTGAGTGTTTCTAGAACTTTCATCTCATCACTCTCCTTCTTGCATGAATATTTTGCGTGGATTCAATAGATTTTCAGGATCAAGGGCTTTTTTTATTTTTTCCATCACCAAGAGTGACTCTCCATGTTCCTGTTTCTGATATTTTTGTTTACCGACCCCTACCCCATGTTCTCCGGTGCATGTTCCGTTGCGATCTAGAGCATATAGAACAATTTGTTCATTTAACTGTTTAGCTCTTTCAACCTCTTCTTGATTTTCGTTATCGATCATTAAGAGGATATGATAGTTACCATCCCCTACATGGCCAACGATTCCTCCGGTCAGAGCTAATGAATCCACCGTTTCCCTAGCGTGCTGAATGGCTCCAGATAACTCCGATATAGGCAGGCAGACGTCCGTTACCATCAGTTTTTTTCCGGGATGGCCGTGAATATAAGCATAGGCAAGATTATGACGAGCCTCCCATAGGCGGTTCCTAGCAGCATTATCCGTTTCGAATTCAATATCGAGACAATTATGTTCTGCTACTATTTCTTTTGTGAAGGCTACATCTTGTTTCAACCCAGCTTCATTCCCATGAAACTCCAAAAATAGCGTAGGGCCTTCGTTGTAGCTTGTATCGCTATGGAGATTTACCTGTTTCATGGAAGGCTCATCCACTAGCTCTACCCTTGCGATTGGAATGCCAGACTGTAATATGGATACTACGCCCTCAACTGCATCATTCAATGAAGGAAAGGATGCTCTTGCCGCCATAATATGTTCAGGAATCCCGTAAACTCTAAGGGTTAATTCAGTAAAACATCCAAGGGTCCCCTCAGAACCAACGAATAGGCCGTTTAGATGATAACCTGATGATGATTTGGCAGCCAAATTACCGGTATGTATAATTGAACCATCCGCAAGAACCACTTCAAGATCACGGACCTGGTCACGCATCACGCCATATTTAACTGATGTAGTTCCACTAGCATTGGTAGCAGTCATTCCTCCTAGGGTAGCATCTGCTCCCGGATCGACGGAAAAGAATAAACCGTATTTTTTCAATTCTTTGTTCAGTTGAGAACGAGTCACGCCAGGCTGCACCTTTACAAGAAAATCATCACCACGTACTTCCAATACTTTATTCATTAGTGAAAAGTCAATGGTGATACCATGTTGATATGGGATGACATGCCCTTCTAAGCTAGATCCCAATCCAAAAGGAACCACTGGAATCTTATGCATATTAGCCACCTTTACAACTTCGCTCACTTGCTTCGTCGTTTCTGGAAACACAACAATATCCGGAAGGCTTGTAGCATGATAGGATTCATCTCTGCCATGCAATTCTCTTACTGTCTGATTTTCGGTTACTTGACTTTCCGATAGCACTTCTTTTAAAGCGTTTACCAAATCTATGCTAGTTGCTTCCATCCCCATCTCCCACTTTCTACTTAAATATTTGATTATAATAAAAGTAAACGATTTCATAAATGAATGATTTGTCAAATTCATTATGAACCTTTATGATTGGTCCAACCAATTTTCATTATACTAAATATTTTGATTTTTTCAATAACTTTTCATTTCCTTGAAATGAATGCTAATAACACACATTTTTATTGTAGATTAGTAGGTTCCAACAATATCACCATCTATGAAATCTTTTTTTATTTTAAAATAAAGGTGGGATATTCTTAACATTGGTCTAACCAATGTAAAACTCGTATTTATTATGTAAAGTGTAAATAACATTCCGCTTATCCGCTTGCTACAATGAGAAATGCTTGTTAAAATGAGTCCACTTATAGTGGGATAAGGATGTGTAATGAGTAATGGATTCTATACCAGTTAAATCGCCAAAAGTATACGAAATAATCTTCAATCAAATTAAAGAATCTTTTATTACTGGGGAACTCAAACCTGGTGATAAATTACCCTCTGAGCGGGATCTATCCATACGTTTTAAGGTGAGTCGAACTTCAATCAGAGAAGCTCTTCGGGTATTGGAGATTAACGGAGTCATAGAGGTAAGACCAGGCGATGGGAGATTTATAAGACATTCTGAAGTTCAGTCACTGATCAATCAGTTATCTACCACCATCACTGATGCTGAGAATGATATGGTTTATGAAATGCTCGAAGTTCGTAGAGTAATTGAAACGGAGTGTGCATTTTTAGCTGCACAGAAAGCGACCTCGCTAGATTTACAAAAAATGCTTAAGGCTTTAGAAGATATGGCGAATTCAGAACACGATGAGGAATTGGGTTTACAAGCAGATCTGTTATTTCATAATAGCATTGCACAAGCTACAAACAATTCCATATTTGCAGGACTGGTACATACCCTTAGTGGTCAAATGAAAGAAACGATTCAAGCGACTAGACAGCACCGTTTTTCAAAACCAGGTCACTTTCAAGAAACCCTTCAAGAACATAAAGATATCTATATTTCTATCGCATTAAAAGATGCCGACAAAGCCAAGCACCTAATGGATGTCCATATTAAACGTATTAGAGAACAAATGGCCACAGCTACACTTGATAGCATTGGAGATAACGGAGAAAATAAGCTTCCAATTGTTTAAAAGAATCGGAAAGGAAATATTTTGTATTATCGTCCCCATTTTCGCTTCCCACTTCATTTCATACAGTTATTGGAAGATTAGCTATCTACTTTTTTTGTTTAATTTTGGAACCGGAAATATCAATTTCATTATATTTACTCTTATAATATACTTTGTCCCCTTTATAATAGATGTTCTTTTGTTCAGTAGTCATCACGTTACCATCAGGCAATTCAATTATTAACATTTGATCACTTTCATTTGAACTTCCCCCAGCTGGAACGAAAGTATTCTTCTTATTGGCTACCTGATTCCATGTGCCGAGAAAAAGGATAAGAGTAAAGATTGCTATGGCTATATATAAAGTCCATTGACGCTTTTTTAATCTATCACTTCTGTTCAATTTAGTTCTCCTTTAGTAAGTTTTTCATAAGTCACAAAATAATGTACTCCTTAAAAGGAACGAGTTCAAGAGAAAGGGTTTGGAACTTATAACCAACCTCCGAAAGAGGAAGCTATTACCCTTTTAAAACCTCATAGTATCAGTAATCAAACGATATCTATCCATATAGAATAACGTTTTGAAAATAGGATAGCGTGCTTTGTCTTCATTTCATTTTCTCATTTCTAAAGCCAATGCCCTTTTCCTATATATTTTATGACAGTCTGCAAAAAGCCCTACCGCTTCCAGGTATTCCTACATAAAGTATTATAGCTAATCCCTCTTAGGAAAGAAGGCGGTATTTTGAACAGAAGTAAACGATTAAATCGAGGTTTTTGTGTACCAGGGTATAGATGGTGTGGTCCGAGTTGTTCGGGACCTGGTGCACCTACTAACGCGGTCGATTCGTGCTGCAAATCACATGATATTTGTTATGAAAAATATGGACCTTCAGAACACTGTGATCGAATCTTCCAGAATTGTCTTCGTCCATACATGAATACACGTAACAAAATGGGCTAGAAATAATGCTCTCTAATCAGGAACTCTGGTTAAGCAGAGCTGTATTTAGTGGATACCTTCTGATCACGTGTCTGTCACTTAATTGCTCTTCCATTGAAGAGTCCAATATTACCTGTCACTTTGGTCCATGAAGTGTATGAAATAAGAAAGGTAAAGCCATTTGATATGCTTTACCTCTAAATGTCTATAAAATGATGACAATTCCTTTTTGTAGTTTATTGGTCCGTGGTTTTTTGTTGAGTGAAGAAAAAAATGAAAAAAATTATAGGAAGAGCTATTAGAAATACATTGTACCTCGAATTTTTTACGGTAGGTATATCAGTTAATGACATTATACTCATTCCCTCTTAATTTAGTTACCATTTCTGGAGGAACGTTGTAATGTTTACTTACGATTTTATTAAAAAAGTCATAATCTTCAAAAGGCAGTGCAGGGACAACTTCCGGGTAACCAAAAATGGGGCCCGAAACATTAATGGAGAAGTCACCGGATGAAACGAATGTGCCAGTAACATGTATGACGTTATTGATGAGTAATATAGCTAAAATAATATCAAGTATATCGATGAAAAGATTTCCCACTTCCTCATGATTCTTTCCCTCTAAACGATGCCCTCCAAAAAGTGGCCCACCTAAAGAGAGGCTAAATCTACCCGGTCTTACAAACACGCCAATAATTGTGATTTGTCCGGTCAATAATAGGATGGCTGTCGTAATTTCAATACTACGCTGAAAGGAGTGAATTATTGTTAAATTGGTATCCTTCTCACAGGATTCATTCAATATCATCACTCCCCATGTAGGCATTTTATTCAGGTAAACAGAAATCTGTCACTTCATTCAATGAATTTTATATTGTGTATGGCTGAATGTATCGCTTCTTCAATTTCTTTGTACCCGGTGCATCGACAAATATTAGAAGAAAGCCATGTTTTGATTTTCTCAGGGGTTGGGTCGTCGTCATTAAGAAGTAAAGCCGTAGCATTCATGATAAATCCAGGTGTACAGTACCCGCATTGAAAAGCAAAATGCTCAACGAATGCCTGTTGTATGGGGGTTTTGTGAAGACCTTCAATAGTAATGATTTCTGTATCATTGGCTTCAATCGCTAATACTAAACATGATTTCATTGGCTGTTTACCCATGATTACCGTGCATGCCCCGCAATCACCATTTAAGCATCCTGGCTTGGCTCCCGTGAATCCTATTTTTCGCAATACATCTAGTAATAGATCTGAGGCCAGTATCTCTCTCTCGTACCTCTCCTGATTAATTTTTAAGCGAATTGTTGTATTTTGATTCCCCAAATTCCTATTCATATTCTTCATCACCCAACTTAGACAAAATAGAAGTTAGCGTATTTTCCAATACAAATAGTCGATATTCATTAGATCCTTCAATGTCATTTAAAATTGAATTAGGCAAGTATTCAAAAGATGCCAAAACTCGGTCTTTATAGGATAAATTCTGGTCATTGAGGGTTTCTTCCATTGGGATCGAACGAAAGGGAAATGGACAAACTCCGCTAAATGCAAAACGTACATAACCGTCTTTTTTTAGGGAGGCCACAGTTAAAAGTGGATATCCCGTATCCCATTGTTTCCGTTTCTTAATACTCAGATGGGGAGCAGGAAGATACTCTTTTTCTGTAAGGATTTGCACTAGAAATTCACCTTCTTCCAGTTGTAATTCTTTATGAAAAACTTTGCTTAATAATAATTTTCTTATTCCTTTAGGTCCTGCAATAATTACAGCACTATCCGCTAATAAGAATGGCAGAACAGACTCCCTATAAAAAATGTTCCCACATATATTCCCACCAATGGTAATCTTATTTCTTGAAGTATAATCTGCAACTTCCTTTGAAGTCTTCGTTAATAAAGGGAAAAGCATTTTCTCTTCAAAAGCGCTTAGGCTCACTGTAGAACCAATAATGAGTTCATTATTTTGGAATTCAAATATATTACATTCGTAAATCCCTTTTAAATCAATAATAGCATCGGCATATACAAGATTCAGTCGTCCTAATGTTATAATCTCTGTTCCTCCACCATAGTACAAAGGAGTCTTCCCTAGACCTTTTAATGTTTGAAAAAGGTCTAGAGCTTCTTGTATGGATTCTGGTTTATAATAATCAAAATGGAAGGGTAACATCAGTGATGCCTCCCTTCTTTCTTCCCTTCCCAAATTAGTTCGGGAAGTAAGGGTAAGTGATTTAAAGGTATACCCGCAGCAAGGGATAAACAGTTACCTAATGCAGCTGGCATTCCTAACAGGCCATGTTCACCGAGACCTCTTGCCCCATATGGTGCTTCTAGATGCGGTGTCTCTAAAAACTCACAAATGTATTCGGGATTTTCACCATATCTTAAGGGTCGGTACGTCCGGAATTGCGGGTTAAGGACCCTGCCTGCATGGTCGAAATAGAACGTTTCACGACCAGCAAAGGCTAAGCCCATACTCATTGCCCCCATTATTTGACCTTCTGCCGTTTTTTGGTTCAGCACTTTCCCTGCATCGATGACGGATATGGCTCTTACTACCTTATAGGTATATTCATGGGTATCATATTCTACTTCCACCCCTTGTACGCCTACTGTCCATTCAGGTCCTGGGTTCCCTGCTCCCGTTTCGGAATCTAATTTGGAAATATGGGGAGTTATATAATGTCCTCTACCGATGATTTGTCCTCCAATGGCATTTCCGTTTGGATAAGTATATCCATAAACTAGCTCCTTGAAAGGAATGCGTATTGTTGGATCACCCTTGAGATATACAATTTCCTGACCGATTTCAATGTCTTCCAGGGGAACTCCTAATACAACCGAAGCAAGTTTCTTGATTTGAAAGATAGCATCTTCAGCAGCTTGGATCGCTGCTCTTCCAGCCATGAACGTTCCACGACTAGCGACCGTCTTCCAATGCTCAGGAGTACTTAGCGTATGGACTCCCATCTGAACATTCACACGATCGACTTCTATCTTCAATTTATCTGATACAATTTGTGCCAACACCGTTTTCGTACCTGTGCCGATTTCCACTACTCCTGATATAAGGTTAACACTCCCATCAGGATTGAATGTTAAAATCACACCGGACCCTGCGTTTGTATCAATGGTGGAATTTTTCCATACGCAAGCTATCCCCTTCGCCAATACTGTTTTGTCACTTTTTCTAATGAACTGTCCTTCTTCCCAATTCATTTTTTTCTTGAGGACATGTATACATTCAGGAAGATTCCCTACGGTACTTGAATTCAACGTAACTTGAGTTGGAGTAGAATGTCCAGGAAGTATCGCATTCCGTTCACGAAGTTCAAGTGGATCCATGCCAAGTTTTTTTGAAAGAGAATCCATGGTCCTCTCAAAAGCAAACAAAACCTCTGCATGGGCAAACCCTCGATATGGAGAGGCGTATGGATGATTTGTATACATACAAAAAGAATCACACCAAACATTTTCAATGTGGTAGGGTCCCGTGCAATCCACTGCTCCAGCACGACTAAGGTCTGTAGCCTTGTCAGCATACGCTCCCCCATCCCAGAGATAAGTCAATTCAGCTACCTTAAGGACCCCAGACTGTGTGCATCCCAGTTTCACTGTTGCATCTAAACCTATATGGCAAGGGGATGTAATAATATCCTCTTCACGACTATTTTCCACCTTAACCAACTTTCCACCGACCGCTTTAGAAGCGATATAGGCTAATAGCTCAAGTTGTACTGAGGCTTTACCGCCGAATCCCCCTCCAACCAAAGGAGTGTTTACGACGACTTTTCCGATTTCAACGCCAAAGTAATCGCTTATCAGCCGCTTGATCATGAAAGGAGCTTGCGAAGAAGAAGTGATAAAGACTTTTTGATCTGCATGTATTTCTGCCAATGAACATCTTGTTTCCATAGCAACATGATCAGAAGGAGAAAAGGAAAACTTTTCTTCAACGATTATATCGCTCTCTTGCCATCCAATTTCTTTATCACCTTTTCGGATTTTCGAATGATTTGCTATATTCGTACCTGGTTCAGGATATACCTCGGATATTTTTGTATATGTACCTAAATGGGAATGGAGTAGAGGGGATGAAGGGTCTATGCTTTCAGTCGGAGAATTGACAACAGGCAAAGGTTCATAAACAACTTTTACCTGGTCAGCAGCCATTCTTGCTTGTTTAGGCGTGTCCGCGACTACAAGTGCGACAACTTCACCGTGATAACGGACTTTGTCTTGAGCTATGGGATAACGATCTCTAATCTCTTCTCCTGTTAGCGGTAAATTTCCACCTGTTATGATTGCACGGACCCCACCGATTTTTTCAGCTTTCGATATATCAATCTTTCTAATTAGTGCATGAGCATAAGGACTGATTACCTTTTTAACGGAAAGGATATTTGCATGATGATGATCTCCTGTATACCTGGCTTGACCGGTCACCTTATCCCACGCATCTTTACGAATCACACCTTTTCCAATGATATCCATAGAAATCCCCTCATTATCTGTTTGATTCTACGTGTTTTTTCCAAAACAAGTACTCTTTCATACAATCAATGTCAGTAAACAGTTGTTCGTCATTAAAGGGTAAAAGAATTCCTTGCTCCATTTGCTCCTTCAATATCTTTTTTGCACCTTGATCTCCTGTTAAGTGAAGTATCTTGGAAAAAAGCTGGTTATCTAAAAGAATGGGTGGCTGGATAATATCAAGAAAACTAGAGGCAACAAAGGAGGTCGTAGGTTTTTGTTTATATATTTTAATGAGTTGATTTATCATATCTGTCGTAATAAAAGGTTGATCGGCAAGTAAAATGATGACTGCATCCGAATGTAAGATGTTCGCTTGTTCTATACCGACTTTAAGTGAGTGAGATTGTCCCGCATTAGATTTGGTAACTTCTACTTCCATTACTTTTTGGGTGCATAATCCAGATAAGTCTAGTCGATTTTGGTGTTGAGAAATGAGGATAATATCATCCAGATTTGAATCGAGGGCCTTTTCTAAACCCCATCTACCTATTTCTTTATTACCTAATGTTAAGGTTAATTTATTTGTTCCCATACGATAACTATTACCAGCAGCCAAGTATATACCGGAAATTCTCATTGACCGGTCTTCCTTGTTTTTATTTGAATTAGTTCAGCTATGATACTTACTGCAATCTCATATGGTCCTACAGCTCCGATCGATAAACCAATGGGTGCATGTATATTCTTAGGAATTTCATCATCAAATAGACTTGCCGTTCGCTTTCTTGAACCTAAAATGCCTAAATAGAATAATGACTCATCTTTAACAAAAGAAAGGATTTCCTTATCTCTTTTAAAGTTATGGGTCATTATAATGACATAATCGTCTTTTTTGAAGGAAATTTGTTTCTCGATTTCTTTTGGGAAGCCAATTATATACTTATCCGCTTCAGGTATATTATGTTCGTTACAAAGTGATTCTCTCCAATCACAAACTGTAACCGAGAATCCGGTTTGGGAAGCTAAAGAAACAACTGGATGTGCATCTGCTCCAGCACCAAAGATAATTAATCGAGGTTTTGGCGAGAACTTTTGAGTAAATACATAATTGGATGTTTGACTATATCTAAGCGATTCGTCTTTGAATGAATCTTCTGGTGAAAAATAGGATTCTGATAAGTTCCATTCATTACTTAGTACTCTTTGATAAATGCTATCCTTACCCTTGGTGATTGTGTCGTTGATACATAAAAGATTTTCTTTTAACTTATGATCTACATATTCAAGTAAAATATATAAGATTCCATTACAACCTGTAGATACTCCCCAATCCAAATCTTCATTATTTTCCATGTTATAGACGACGGTTTCCGCTTTTTTACTTTCAAATATTCTTTGAGAATGATGCAATAAATCGGTTTCCAAACAACCAGCACTAATAATGCCTGTGAATGTGCCATCTTTTTTTATGAGCATCGAGGTACCTTCACGCAAGTATGCCGAACCCTCCACCTGAATAATTGTTGCTAAGACACACTCCATAGAAGTGTTTTGCACTTCTTCCAAGATTTCGAATAGTTGATTCATGATCCTCCCCCGGTCATGTATGAATTCAAATAGGGTATTACTATCATTATGTTGAGTTATGAAAAAAATGAATCTTAGTGGAGAAAGTAGGATTACTTCTTTTTATGATTCGATTTACAAGCTCTAGGAGGTTAGGCCTTTCAATGGTTTATGAATGTTTAGAATATGTGACGAGATGCATAATCAAACTAATATGTATGCATAAGAAAAAGGAGCAAAATGATTGCTCCTTTTCTCTATGCTATGAAACTAAATCGAATTACTTTTTCGATAACCCTTCCCAGGTAGACTGAAGCCACTTATCGAAGTCGGCTCCCTTTTCGCCTTCGTAGGCATCATATATATCAATTCTCATCTTTTTGAACTTCTCTTTGAACTCGTTATACGCATGGCCTTCAGGCAAGCTCTTTTTAATTCTTACCAAGACTTTGGTTACCCCTTTAAACAATTCACCTTTTTTCTTTGCAGGTAACTGGACATCTTCGCCTAAACCTTTTAATTGACGGTAGGCTGCCTCTTGTACTTTATATACAGCATCGTTATTCATAATATGTGTTAGAATATCAATTACTTGTTGGTTTTTCAGCTGTCCTAACTCTTCGATAGCATCTAACCGTTCTCTCCAGTTCGCAGTACGGTGTGCCGATTTTTTTAATTCCTCATAATTTGCTGGTAATTCGATTGCTTTTGCTTCTTTATTATTCAAACGTATCAATTCTCCTTCTGTCTGTATGTAAGAATCAAGTTCTGACTAAATGAAACCATTCTTACATGTGTTACTAAGAATATATATATTCTTATCTATCTAGTATACCCTTTTCTTTATGTTAATATAGGAAAATTTTATAGACTGCCTAAGTAAATGTCCTAATCTGCACAAAAGTATAAACAATATTCACCATTTTGGTTTTGTTACCTTACATTCTGCTTCAAATAGTCTAATGCAAAAAGGGATCCCCAAAATGAGAATCCCTTTTCTTTAGTCATTTAATTCTTCAATAGAATCGATATCCATATAGGTTGGTACCACTAACCCGAGTTTCGTACCTTTCAAGTTTGGCCCAAGATCTACAATATCTTCTTTGTATTCTTCGTAATATTCAGCTGAAGTGGTTGGTAGCCAGGCGGCAACCATAGCATCAGCGCTACCATTTGCGATTCCTGCGAACATAGGACCTATCTCTACTTGCTGTAAAGTAACCTTGAACCCTTGTTGTTCCAGAACCTTTCCAATTACATGGGTGCTAGCGATTTCTGATTCCCATGCTACGTAAACTAGACTGATACTTTCTCCATTTCCTTTTTGTGCCCCGTCTGTCCACTCTGCTACTTGTTTTGGATGTGCCGCTATCCATTTTTCTGCAGCTTCTTCGGGTTCGATTCCAGTTGCTGTATCTGCCATCACTTCTTCCATATCACTCGATTTCCAGAAGAATTGATCCAGTACGGTATGGGCTCCTTTCGCATCCTTTTCAAGGCCTTTTCTAGTAATGGTATGAATGTCTTCATCTTTACCATAGGAGTTTTTGGGGTCTTCAAGATATTTCAAGTCGAATGATTGAAACATCCAGTGCGGGGTCCAGCCAGTTACAATGATGGGTTCTTTATTGCCATAAGCTTTTTTCAATTCCGCGGTCATGGCAGCTGATGATCCTTCAACAAGGGTCCAATCATCCAGGTTATAATCTTCCATAGCCTTTTTGGTGGATTTCATGATTCCTGCTCCTGGGTCAATACCGATAATTTCATAATCGGTCAGACTGCCTACACTACCTGAATTCTCCTCGGAAGGGTTCTCTCCTTGTAAAGAAGCAAAAATACAGGCACCTAGAAACAAGACACCAAAAACTGAGAAGACGATTCGTTTACTCAAAAAATTCGTATAGGCAGGATTTCGTAGGTTTTGTGTAATTCGGTCTAGGATAACGGCGATTATGACAATAGACAAACCCGCTTCAAACCCTTGTCCTACTTTGATCTGAGCTACAGCACGATAAACTTCTGCACCTAGACCTGGTGCTCCTACCAAGGAAGCTATAACAACCATGGAGAGAGCTAACATAATGCTTTGATTAATGCCGGCAAAAATGGTTGGCGCAGCCAATGGTAATTGAACTTTGAGTAATTTTTGATTATTTGTTGAACCGAACGCATCAGAAGCTTCAATTAATTCTTTCGGAACTTCCTGTATGCCAAGATTGGTTAAGCGAATTGTCGGTGCAACTGCAAAGATAATCGAAGCGAAAATACCAGGAACAACCCCAATTCCAAAAAATAAGATGGCTGGAATCAAATATACGAAAGCTGGCATTGTCTGCATGAAATCCAGAGTTGGAATGATGATTTTTCTCGCAGTAGGACTTTGGGCAGCCCAAATCCCTATCGGAATACCAATCGCAATCGTTAAGATCGCCGATGAAAGAACGAGGGCCAAAGTTTGGACACTAGCTTCCCAATAACCCAGATTATCGATTAACAGGAGGGCTAATACTGTAAAAAGGCCTAACTTCCATTTACTCGTATAGGCAACTAAAAGCGTCAAAAATATAATTAAAACCAGTGGTGGCCCTATACTCAAAGCATCAACAAGGATATTTAAAATCCCTTCGATTAATCGTGTTAGAAAAGAGAATAAACCAGCGAATGTGATGGTGATCCAATCAACGATTTTATCAACCCAATTGCCTAATGGGATTCTTGTGATATTCATGTATTCACTTCCATCTCGTTCAAGGAATCTTTATTACCAGCCAAAGCACCAATGACGGCTCCACGGATAATGACTCCTTTCAATCTTTTCTCTTCATCGACTACAGATATCGGAAGTGTTGAAGTGGACATCACATCTAGTATTTCAATGAGTAATTGGTCTTCCTTAGCTAGCGGTATATCAGTTGTCATGACCTCTGATATAGGTTGATGGCTGTCTATAGCTTTAAGGGCCTGCTCAGCTGTAATGGCGCCCAATAACCTTAGCCTTCGATCTACTACAAAGATACTTGAATATCCTTGCTTCCGCATAATTTCCAATGCAACCCTTGGACCACGGTCCACACTGATTTTCTCTGCTCTTTTCATAACATGGGAAGCGGTTAATACCTTCGATAAATCTACATCTTCAACGAATTTCTCAACGTATTCATTTGCAGGGTTCATCATGATCTGTTCAGGTGTCCCGAGCTGGATGACGCTTCCATCCTTCATCAATGCGATTCTATCACCAATCCGTAAAGCTTCATCCAAATCATGTGTGATGAAAATGATGGTTTTCTTAAATTGGTCTTGTATCTCAAGTAATTCATCTTGCATATCTTTTCGAATTAGCGGGTCAAGCGCACTGAATGCTTCATCCATTAAGATGATATCAGTATGGCTAGCAAGTGCCCGGGCTAAGCCGACACGTTGCTGCATCCCACCGCTCAATTGGGAGGGTACCTGATTTTCATACCCTTTTAGTCCCACAACCTCTAGGGATTGCATCGCCCTTTTTTCTCGTTCTTCTACCGGCACTTTTTGTATTTCTAATCCAAACTCGGTGTTTTCCAAGATCGTTTTATGAGGGAATAAAGCAAAGTTTTGAAACACCATACTAATTTTTTTTCGTCTAACTTCCCTTAAACGAGAAGCATTCATTTTAACAATGTCTTCATTATTGATGAGGATTTCTCCCCTAGTAGGTGAAATTAAACGATTGAACATTCGAATTAAGGTGGACTTCCCGCTTCCAGATAGCCCCATGATCACGAAGATTTCACCCGGATAGATTTCGAAGTTCACTTTATTGACACCAACTGTTTGACCAGTTTCTTTTAAAATTTCCTTTTTGGATTTCCCTTTCTCCAATAAATCGATGGCTGCTTTTGGAGACTTACCGAAGATCTTTGATACATTCCTAACCGTTACAATTGGTTCTTCCATCAACTCACCTCTTCATTCATCATGTGTTCTTAACGAGTTATGTATAGAATGTGCTTCCAAACCAAATACATTCGTATGCAACTAAGTATGTACAATCATCCCATCGAGGATTCAGGAACTTTTTAGACCCACCGGATGTGAAAAGGAATGTTCTATAAGGCTATGTTCTTATCTGGCATACGATAAAAAAACACAGCAAGTACACTGTGTTTAAGAAATTTCCACTATATTTTCTCAATCCCTCATGTTAATAATTACTGTCCAGAAGAAGCAATAAAGGTACGCAGAACTTGTTCAGTCAGCATCTCTAACAGTTCAGCTCCACGTTCCATAGCTTCTTGTAGTGACATAGGTTCGTTGACAAGGCTATGCACACTTGTAAATCCATGTTGATATAAAGCATCAACTCCTTTGCCTATTGAGCCTGCTAGGGCAAATACAGGGATTCTTAGTTTCTTCGCTTCTTCAGCCACTCCCATTGGCGTCTTCCCTGATGTCGTTTGAACATCGATTTGTCCCTCTCCAGTAAAAACACATTGTGCTCCCGATAACTTTTCTATAAGACTTGAATATTCCATGACGATATCGACGCCTCTTCTCGTTTTAGAAGGAAAGAAAGCTTGAAAGGCACCACCAATCCCACCCGCTGCACCAGCCCCTGCTTTATGGTGTAATTGGACACCTGTCTTGATTTCCACCAGATCCGCCCAGGTCGATAAAGCCTCTTCCAACATTTCAACCATGTCTGGGGTTGCCCCTTTTTGCGGACCGAATACTTTAGTTGCCCCATCGGCTCCAATCAACGGATTTTGGACATCTGTAGCAATGATGAATTCACATTCAGCTATTCTTGGATCGAAATCATGCATCTCAATCGCTGTAATGCGTGATAGTTCCGCTCCTCCATATCCGATTTCTACCCCTTCTTTATCTAAAACCTTCAGCCCTAACGCTTGGAGCATACCGACACCAGCATCATTTGTGGCGCTACCACCGATGGCTAATATGAATTTTCGATACCCGTCATTTAGCGCTTGATGAATAAGCTCACCCGTTCCATAAGTCGTCGCAATTAAAGGATTCAGCTTATTGGGTTCAACTAGACATAAACCGGATGCAGAAGCCATTTCGACTACACAGGTTTCTTCATCTCCTAAAACCCCATAGGCAGCTTGTACTTTGTTTAATAGTGGTCCATTTACTAGTACGTCAACTCTTTGACCATGTGTCGCAGCTATTAGACTTTCCATCGTTCCCTCACCGCCATCAGCCATGGGGACTACTACTGTTTCTGCCGCAGGCAAAACCCTTTTAACGCCACGCTCCATTGCCTGTGCCACCTCAGGGGCCGTCAAACTTCCTTTAAAGGAATCTGGTGCAAGAACGATTTTCATAATTCCATCTCCTTCCTAAGCGGTTTATATATACAGTTAATTATAAACTTAATAGACGGATTATTCCTTCTTCTATTGAATCACGCAGTAAACGGGGACCATGAGGAAAAAATGAAGCGCATGTGCCCCCATTGGATAATTGTATAAATGCAGGAAGGACCGCGTAGATTAAACGATATAGTTCTGCATATAGGAGGGGTAAAATGGATGTCATAGCCAATCTTTTGATTATCTTGGGATTCGCTCTTGTCTTTATCATTATAATTATGGCTGTCCTGATGTTGATTTACATGATTTTCTTTGACCGAAACCAGAAGCATCATGCAATACTTAGAAACTATCCCGTACTCGGAAGGGTTCGCTATTTCTTGGAAAAAATCGGACCAGAAATGCGGCAATATTGGTTTAACAGTGATAATGAAGGGAAACCTTTTTCCCGTGATGAATACGAGCATATGGTTAAAGGTTCTAAATATTTAAGAGATGTGGTAGGGTTTGGTTCAAAACGTGATTTTGATGAGGAAGGTCTTTTTGTTCGAAATAGTATGTTCCCAAAACTAGCCGAAGAAGAGAAATACGATAGGGAAACAAAAGTGAAAACCAAAAGGTATATCCTCCTAAAAGATCCTCTCTTTTCGCAAAGAGAGGAAAAATGGGAAGATGAAGAATCACTTGCCTTTTTATTGCACGACAATGATACGGTAGTTATAGGCCCAAACGTAAAATACCCATTTAAATTAAAAGGTCTTATCGGAATGTCTGCGATGAGCTATGGATCTCTGGGTAAGAATGCTATTACAGCTTTGTCTGAAGGGTTAGGCATGGCTAAAGGTACTTGGATGAACACGGGTGAAGGTGGTTTGTCTCCTTATCATTTAGAAGGTGGAGTGGATATCATCATGCAAATCGGCCCCGCAATGTTTGGCGTACGGGATAAGTTTGGTGAGATGGATTGGGATGAACTGAAAAGGAAAAGCGAAATTCCACAAATCAAGGCATTTGAAATAAAATTAGCTCAAGGAGCTAAAACTCGCGGAGGACATATCGATGCAGAAAAGGTAAATCCTGAAATTGCCGAAATACGAAAAGTTGAGCCTTATAAATCGATAGATAGCCCGAATCGTTTTCATCAATTTAGTGATGTAGGTACTTTATGTGAATTCATTGAAAAAATCAGGAATCATACAGGGATACCAGTAGGAATCAAGATGGTCATCGGGGGAAATGATAGTGTCGAGGAATTGGCTAAATATATGAAAGATACTGGAAAAGGGCCTGATTTCATTTCATTGGATGGTGGGGAAGGCGGTACGGGAGCTTCATATCAGGAATTGATTGATAGCGTAGGATTGCCTATTAAATCGGCGTTACCCATTCTTGTATCAACCCTTGAGAAATATGGAGTAAGGAATCAGGTTAAAATCATTGCCTCAGGAAAATTATTCACCCCGGATCGGATAGCAATTGCTTTAGCCATGGGAGCTGATTTGGTCAATATTGCCCGGGGATTCATGATAGCGATTGGTTGTATACAGACAATGAAATGTCAATCCAACGCATGTCCAGTCGGAGTAGCGACAACTGACCCAGACTTGCAAAAGGCACTGGTCATTGACGAAAAGAAGTACCGGGTCGTTAACTTTCTTGTCACTTTACGAAAAGGTCTTTTTCGTATATCGGCTGCTGCTGGTTTAGATTCACCTGTCGATTTTCAACCAAAGCATATTAGCTATAAAGATGAAAAAGGCATCGTAACTTCATTGGAAAATATCATGCACGAAGTAAAAGAAAAAATAGCCACACAATAACGTCTACTCCTACACTTTATTTTCATAAAAGAAAAGGGCCTCCCGACGAGAGACCCTTTTCATATATATATCAAGAATTAGGCATTTAAACGAAAATCCACTTTTTCCTCTTCAGGTTTCTTGTTCTTGTCTACCAACTGACCATGGCGATAATAGACATACACCGCAGAAATAAAACCTATTATTGAGAGAAAAGCATCGAAAATGAATATGATAGATATATTCCCACTTTTTGACATAATCCCTGTGATAAGCGGCATGACAATAGATGCCAATCCTGCAGCGGTTGCAACAAACCCTGTAACGGTCCCTTTTTTCTCCCAAAAGAATTCAGTCATAATTGTAATGGCTAATTGGAAAACGCCTGCAGTTGAAAGGCCTATAAAAAAGGCTGTAATGGACACGATGATAGGTATCTTAACTAAAAGGATTGTCAAAATAGAAACAAAGGTAATAATCGGATAAACCATGATGACGGTAATGGGTTGTAAAAATTTCTTTAGTAATACAGATAGAACCAAAACGGAAAGGAGAGCACCCAAACTATAATAACTTAATAGTTTTATTGAATTGGCCATACTCATGCCTACCGCTTCCTGTCCATATGATGGAAGCCATATTTGGGAAACGGTGAACAAGCCAGTCGATGTAAACCCAATTAAAATAAGGGCAAATCCCTCTTTCCTCAACACCGGTTTCCCTTTGAACTTGCTCTTCTTTGTATTATTCTCGGAAATGCTGGTATTACCTTTTGGGTTACTCGGGAAAGATACAGTAAATAAAAATAGCATATTGATTAAATAAATAGCAGCAGGTATAAAGAAGGCGTATCCGTAAAACATATCATGATCTGAGATAAATAGAATCATGAAAGGAAGAAGGAATGCTCCTGCAGACATAAAGGCTTTAACTAAAACACTAGCAGAGCCAGCCGAATTAGGGAAAATCTCGATCAGACCCGGATATGAACCAGCATCCATCGATGAATTGGCAACACCTGCGAGTATTGCAAAAACAAAAGCCAATTGATAATTCGGGGACAGGGGAATCCCGATTAGAAAAATGCCCATACCGAATGCAGAGGCATAGACTAGCGGTTTCCGCCCGATTTTATCTGATAAATAACCAGTATAGGCATATGTAAGCAATTTCCCTACTCCGATAGCAGCAATAATATAACTAATACCAGCACTATCCGTATCCCATTGCTCCGATAAATAAGACATATTCGATGCCAGCATGATATTCACCATACCAAGCAAGAAATAATTCATATAAACTCCTGTTGCGGTATTCAAATGCCTGTTCTTCATTCTCAAAACTCCCAACTAATTAGTGACAGAGAATCAACTTTAAATTTTCTGAATAATATAATTATATAACACTTTCCATCATATTACGATACCCCGTCATGTAAATAACGCCATATATTCATATTTTTAATGAGTATGAATAATCTCCATCTCTTAGTGCTGTCCTATTTTCCTAACTTAAAGAATTATACGTATCGATCAGCAGATTAAGTTGTTTAATATCATGTCTTCCTCTGATTCCTCTGCAAAGATCCGCCATTTTTTGTAATACGATTATTTGTTGTTCATATTTAAAAGCTTTATTATTGCTCTCCACTCTACTAGTCTTTTTATCGACATTCGAAATTATTAATCCTAAAAGCCGATTTTTAATTTTCATTTGATTAGTAAGCTCTTTAACGAAATGTTCTTTCTTCGCTTTATCCCAAAATAATACTTTGTCCACGGAGTACCCTCTTCCTTTCACTTGATTATTAGTATAAACTTCGAAACAAAAAAAGAATAATGGTAAATCTCAACTTCAATTGTAAGATTAAAATGGGATAGGACAATGTTGGCAGTTTTTTAATATTGAATATATTGGGTCAAAACGTTAAAAAAGCTCATAAAATGAGCTTAATCATTAAATCGATTGGTAATACCAAATCCCATCTCTTTTATATTTTCGGCATTTTCCTTCGGAATGGAGATACTCTAGGTGAGCCAATGTCTCCCCAATTGCAAACCGAGATTCGTGAGTCGATAGGTGTTTGAACAGAATCTTACAAGCAGCTTGTATAGTTGTCGGTTCTTTCATATTTTCATAGGCTACATGTAACCGTTCTTGGTGATGATCTAATAATTCCGTAATTCTTTTATTTGCGTCTTTGAATGGCTTTCCATGTGAAGGAATCACATAGTCTACATGTAACTTCTGAATTTTCTTTAAAGAAGTAAAAAAAGCCTCCAACGGATTGCTGATTCCTTGAAACCAATAAGATATGTTTGGAGAGATTCTCGGCAATATATGGTCAGTAGAAAAAAGAATGCTGTTTTCCTTATTGTATAAAGTAATTAACCCGTCTGAATGTCCTGGTGTAAAAATCACCTCATACTCTAGCTTGCCAAATAAAATCTTCATTCCTTCCTCAAGATGATGGTTAACCGTGGGATAGGGCTTTACCTTTGGAATAAAGCTGCTTTCATCACTAGATAAGGCTTGGGCTAAATCCTCTTCCATACCGCATGATTCATAATTAGATTTCAGGAAATCGAGTGTTTCAGGTTCCCAATAGGTAGTGCCTGCTTTTTCATCCACTTCCGTCATCCACACATCAGCACCTGTTAACCGTTGTAAATGACCTGCATACCCAAAGTGGTCGGGATGATAATGAGTAAGGATAATATCCCCTATTTCATGTTTTTCGATTATCGGTTTCCATATATCACGTGCTGTTTGGTTGTTTAATCCTGCATCGATAATTGTCCACCCATTCGCTCCTTCGGCTAAAAAACAATGCACGTGATCTAACCTAAAAGGCAATGGAATCGTCACTTGTGTAACTCCCAATTCATTCAGCAAATATAATTACGCTCCTTCTAATTCCGGATTTTTTATATTAAATAAAAAGAGTACTAAATAAAATTTCAATGTTATTTACTAATTCGGCACTTTTTCAATAGTTCCTTTAATTTGGTTATGACAAACAAAAAGAAAAGGATGCACATGAATGACCCCCATCATTGTTTGATGGGGGTCATTCACCTATTTTATTGTTCTTCTTCGATTGTTTCATTGAGGTTAAAGAGAAAATGGTAAGTTAGTTGGAACGCCTCGCCTAACGTCATCTCATCCTTAAATCCTTGTACAGCATTCAAGGCAAAATTAACGTCCCATAGCCCGTCACCTTGGTTAAATATCATGCTGAATGTCCCAATATCTCCTTGAAGTTCTTGATTGAAATATGCTTTAAGCGCGTCTCCCATTTTTTTCTGGAATTTCAACCCGAACATGGCATTATAAGTGCCGAATACATCATCTACTTCCAAAGAAAGTGCCTCAACTCCAATTAAATCAAACCAAGATGATTCAAAGTAAAGGAATTCATTTTTATTCGTTTTTAAGTATTCAAGAGGCTGAGTTAGAAATGCAGTGGTTTCTTCCTTAATCAATTCTTCGGTTTCTTTATCACTGAGTTCGATATACGCATCAGTAAAGCGGGCTGTGCTATCGATATCTACTATAGTTATATCATCAGCGAGTAACTGATGCTTTTTTACATATGCCTTTTCTTCTGTATATAACTCAATCGTATCTCCATTCAAAGTCTTCGATATGTATGTTTCCATTTGTTTTCTTAACATCGGTATTCGTCCTCCTAATATCTTTTCAAGCCTTTTCCTCTTAATCATAGCATAACTTATAGAGATAAAATAACTGTGTGAATAATCAAATACTATTCAAGATGTAGCAATCGGATAGTGACTTCGCTATAGTTATAGAAGAACGTTTACACATATGAAAGAAATGGGATGTTTATATGCAAAAAATCATTATAGTAGGGGCGGGGATTTTAGGAGCATCCACTGCCTACCAGCTTGTGAAAAAAGGCGCTGAAGTAGTCATTATAGATCGTCAAGATAATGGGCAAGCCACCGCTGCTGCGGCAGGTATCGTTTGTCCTTGGATATCGCAGAGACGTAACAAAGCATGGTATCATCTTGCTAAAAACGGGGCCCGCTTTTATCCAAGTTTAATTAAAGAGCTTGAAAATGATGGGGAAACAGAGACAGGCTACGCTAAAGTAGGGGCCATCAGCTTACATACTGATGAAGAAAAACTGATGGGCATGCAAAAAAGAGCGACAAAGCGTAAGGAAGACGCTCCTGAAATTGGTGATATCACTATGCTCAGTGTGGAAGAAACACGTGCTCTCTTCCCACCACTTTCGGATGAGTATGCTGCGGTTCATATAAGTGGTGCGGCACGAGTTGATGGTCGCGCGTTACGAGATAGTTTATTGCGGGCGGCACAAAAAAATGGAGCGACATTGATTCATGGCGACGCTTCACTGAACTTCGAAGGAAATTCTGTAACCGGTGTAACGGTGGAAGGCAATAGCATGGTTGCAGATAAAGTAATTGTCTGTGCAGGTGCATGGGCGTCTCATTTACTTGAACCATTAGGAGTGAATTTTCAAGTTAGCTTCCAAAAGGCGCAGATTATCCATCTAGCATTACCAAATAGCAACACGAATAACTGGCCTGTTGTTATGCCCCCTAGCGATCAATACATATTAGCTTTCAATGAAAATAGAATTGTAGCGGGAGCCACTCATGAAAATATGGAGGAATTTGATTACCGAATGACGGCAGGAGGTTTGCAGGAGGTTTTTGATAAAGCTTTACATACTGCGCCAGGTTTGGCCGAGAGTACATTTACTGAAGCAAGGGTCGGCTTCCGTCCCTTTACCCCAGGCTTCCTTCCGGTTATTGGCCCCCTTACTGATTGGGATGGCATCATCGTAGCCAATGGACTTGGTGCTTCTGGTTTAACAATGGGACCTTATATTGGCTCTCAACTGGCGAACCTTGCTCTTGACAGGGAATTAGACATTGATTTAGCAAACTATGACGTAAAGGGCGCAATACTGTAAATCTTCAATTCGACTTAAGTAGAATGACAAAAAGACCCAAGGCATTGATCTATTCCTTGGTCTTTTTGCTTTGCTTTGTTAGTAATCAATCATAATTTTATTATGTAAACTAAGTAAAACTTCCTTTCTTTACATCCATCGCGAACAACATTTTATGCTGGGAAAATCCCTATATACCTCTTGGACCATTTTTTTCACTCATATCAGTTACTTTATCCTGTTTTTCTTCATTCTTCGATGGTATGAGTTAGCCTTATTCACTCATTTTATTAAAAATTGAAGGAATAACATAGCTGACGACTGAATTTAAACTTAAGAATCAAGTTAGTTTGGAAATTATAAAGCACTAGGAGGAAGTGTATGAAAAGAATATGGTATCAAATCATTCTTGTTACTTTTCTATTTTCATTATTCTTGTTTATGAATTCTCCATCTAAAACTTCAGCTGCAGAAATCGAGCCCTATGGCAAGCTAAAGCCCCCCAGTGAAAGTTTTACACCTGGTGATTGGTTTCTAGGGAGCACCCCTCCTAATTATAACTCAAGTAAGCCGCCCATCGTTTTTGTTCAGGGGAAGAACGGATCTTCAACCAGTTGGTACGGTGAAACGGAATATCATGGAATCAATGATATGTATACAAAAGCATACGAAGCGGGGTATCAAACGGTTTTTGTTCAGCTTTATGATGCAGCAGGAAATGGATCTTCCAGTCAATATAAGAATGGGAGGCTATTAGCTACTAAGCTTGCTCAAATCAGTGCACACTTTGGTGGAAAAAAAGTGAATATTATCGCTCATAGTAAAGGGGGACCAGATACACAAGCTGCTCTAGTCACTTATGGGGCACATCCATATGTGGGTCGAGTTATAACCCTTGCCTCCCCTCATCACGGTTCCAACTTGGCTGATTTGGCTAACAGCTGGTATGCTGGATGGCTAGCTTCTCTTCTTGGAGCAAATGATGAAGGAACGGCTTCGTTACAAATTGGACAGATGGCTGAATTCCGTTCTGTCATCGATAACCATGTAAATTCAAGAAAAAATAAATACTACACGCTTACCGGTACCAATCAGGGACCAGCATTGTCTGCATTATCGATTGGAGGGCTGTATTTATCTTCCTATGGCAGTAATGATGGACTCGTCAATGAGTGGAGTTCAAAATTACCCTATGGTACCCATCTCTTTACTGATAGCAAATACGATCATGATAATATCCGTACGGGATCCGCTGTTTTTTCAAGAATCGAACCCTATTTACGCAGTTCCTCTACTGCAGGGATTGCTAGTTTAAGTGAACAGCCTGCCAAAGAAGAAAATATTTCGACTACACACAATCAAATTATCCACGGTGGTTCTTTACAATCAAATAATTGGATAGAACAGCCTATCACTTTGAATGAAACAACTAAAGATGGTGAAGTAACCATTTATACAGCCACTGCAGATGTTGATATAGAATTAATCTCTCCATCAGGAGTGGTTTATCCAAGCTCCCAAGTTTCACAGGTTTCTAAAGAAGAAACGTCTTTTCTTGCAAGTGCCCATATTCACACTTTAAAACAAACGAATATGGAACCTGGAAATTGGATAATTAGAATGAAGACAAAGGCCCAGCAAGATGCGTATTTACTTACCGCAAAAGTTGATGACAAAGAGCCGCTTGTTCTTGAAATGCCAGGGAAAGTAAAGCAGAATGATGCACAGTTTGTACTTAAATCTCCTGTGAAAAGCAACCTCTTAACCAACCCATTAACATTTGATGTTCACCTAACAGACGAAGAAGGTGTTGAAATTAAAAATAAGGGTTCTCTTAATAAAGTGAATTCAGGTACCTATTTTGGTAATCTTCCGGACGTCCCAAAATCGGGGACCTATAATCTAACGATCGATGTAAAAGAAAAAAATATGACTGGTCAAATGGTGAATCGCACCATTGTTCGTTCTATATATATTAATAAGTAAGGGAACCACTGTCCCAAACTGTCGTTTACTTGGCGGTTTGGGAAGATTCCTATTTAATTTATTGAATAAAATGTGTTTTAAATTCAGTACATTCTAAAGTGAGTTTGCCTACATAATGTGGTTTAAAAACAAAAATTTCTACTCTTTCCAATAAATAACGTCGAATCACTGCTCTCTATTTTTCTATCACTATTTTACCTTGTTTACATAATGTTATTATGGGCAATATAAAAAAAGACCATTTCTGGTCCCTTTTATCAAAAATAAAAATCCATCAATGTTTCATCCATCAAATCTTGAGTGAGTCCTATGTATATCATGGTGTCTTTCGGATTAGAGTGATTAAGGATTTGTTGGAGCAAAGCGATATCCTTAAACTTCTGATAATGGAGATAACCGAAAGTTTTTCGGAGTGTATGTGTCCCCACGTCTGGAATGTCAGCCATTTCAGCGGCCTTATTCAAAACACGATAGGCTTGAACCCTGCTTATGGGACCATTGCCTTTGCGACTAGGAAATAAATAGTCATCATTTTTTAATTTCATTTTTTTTACATACTTTCTTACTTCTTTACGAAGTTGTGGGTTGACTATGAAACGTTTAATTTTTTCAGTTTTTTGCTCAACAATGACAATATGCGTACCTTCCAATATATCCCGGACGCGTAATTTTAAGAGATCACCAATCCGTAGACCGATGTTGATTCCAATAGAGAACATCATGTAATCACGGTAGCTGCAATATTTTAATAGAGACTTTTTCATCTTATCTATATGATCTAGCCGGCGTATCGGCTGGACATTTTTTATTCGTTGTGAGGTCCTTTGCATCTGTCATTCATCTCCCCTTTTCCCTCTTTATATTGTACGTTAAGACGCAAAAAAAAGCCAAGTTTTTTGATTTTCATAAGGCTTATAAACGTTGATTTAAAGGGATTTCGAATGTATCAAAACAGGTCCTTTGTTACATTCGGAATATTTCGTTATATTGCGACGGAATATTATTAAAAAACATAGAATCTCATTAAACGATCTTATTGGATCAATACAGCTCATTTAGATTCTAAGATACCTATTACTCTATTTTTAAATTATAAGCACCTTAAAATGAGAATATGGAAGCCGTTTTTGATTCATCTTTGAGAACGCTATGTCGATTTTAATGAATTTCACACTATATTGGTGTTAATCATTTCGAAACATCATGCTGGTTCACGAAGGCATTCCATTTTCTTACTGAAAATAATATTTTCATAGTTTTGATTCTAAATTCGTTCTATATGAGAATTTTCTTCTTCCAATAATGGCAAACAGAGCATCAATGCTCTAAAATCAATTATATGGCACCTTGTGTAGGTTTAAATCATTTCGATACCTATTACTCTAGTAAAATAAAATAGGTGCCTTAAAACCGAAATATGAGCCTCGCTTTTTTGAGAATCTTCATATTTTCTGTATAGTTTCAAAGATTAATCATAACTTGAAATTACGCCAGTCATCACCATACTTCTTCTTTTTCATTTTTGTTTCTCTATTTGATTACCATAATGTTATTATGTAAACTAAAAATAAATACCTGATAAATTAATAAAAGTCAACTATTAATTCACCAAGGATTTAAAAATTATTATATTTCATCAGTGTATAAAAAAGCTCCCTCCATCAATGATTTCAATTTCGGGAAAATCTTTTATTTGGTCCATTAACTGGAATAGAGCTCCATCCTTTTGTTTTGCTTCAATCATACAATCCAACTGTGGTAAACTCCCCTTGATTTCCCGTAAAAAATCGATAAACATATTAACATCCACAAAATCTGCATGTGCTCTAAATTCTTTTTCATTCCTAGGACTAGAAATGTGCATTTTGGGTGGTAATTTCGAATAGTGCCATGTATTGAGGATACGACCCCAATGCTCGCTCCAATTTTCATCCTTAGAATGGTGAGCTAGATAGTGATGATAATCAAATACAAGAGGTACGCCCAGTTTTTCACATAAGTAGAGTGTCTCTGATAAAGTGAAAGTCGTATCGTCATTCTCAAGGATAATCATCCTTTGAAGAGATTCTGGGATGCTCCCCCAGTTTAGTATGAACTGTTCCAAAGCCTTCTCGTTTTCGCCATACCCGCCACCTACATGGAGAACACACCGATGCTCAGGATCAATGCCTAGTTTCTTCAATAATAAAAAATGCATTTTCAGTGTTTTCATTGAAGTTTTTAGTATATCAATATTGCTACTATTCAAGATGACAAAATGATCTGGATGAAAGTCTATCCGTACTTCTGGATGAGATAGAAGGAAATCTTTTATCTTGTTCAGTTCATCAGCCAGTGGTTCAAGATAGTCCCATTTTGGTATTTCTGGATGGTTTACTAGAGGTATAAGTTTAGAAGAAAGACGAAAAAACTGGATATCATATGCTGCATTATGTATGAGAAGACGCCAGCAATTTTGGAGATTTGAAGCGGAAATCCTTTCTAACTTTCGTATTGCAGCTTCTTTATCTTTAATTTTAGAGAATTGTGCAAAAGTCATCGTTTGAGAAGGCGAACAATGTGGTACTTGATTGCTCATAGCTACATAACCAAGGCGGATTAAAGTCAATATGAAAACTCCCTTGAATGTCTTATATGAGGAAGTATCCCCATAGCTCCTATTATTATTACATCTTGAGCTTAGGATTTCTGATTGCAAGATTGGAATCAATGCCTACAATGAAAATGGGATAAAATAAAGAAACAGATACATAAGTGCACCTGTTTCTTTATTTTGGATTTCTTTTTCATTCCTTTTTAGTACCTTAACTCTTACTTACACTTCAGGAGTCGGAGTTGGTTTAGCATACCCTTTTTTATAGGCTTTATCTACTTTGTCCCGAATATCCTTTATCGTCATTCCATCATTTAAATCAAGGATGGATTGTGCTGCTATCTCTAGGCATACTCCACATTTGGTCCCATGATCATCCCAAACTACTGCTCCATTTTTTTTATTTTCATGGATAAAACAATCGTAATTGTTTTTGTGGCCAGCTTCCTCTCCACATCCACAGTAACACGGTATTTTTTCCAATAACGCCTGGTTTTGGGCAACGGCTAAATAGATGGTTTTCATGTCTTCAGGTTTTCCAGAAAGAAACTCAGGTGCTGTAGCTTTGCCACTAGTTTCTTCCTGAACATCCCCTGAAACGGTATGGTCATGGCTTTCATGACTGGTTTCTTTTTTTACCTCACTCTTCTCTTCAGTACATGCTGAAAGTAATAAAGACGAACACATACCGAGAGTTAACGCTGTGTATTTAAGTTTCATTTTTACACTCCTTGAAAATTTTGGTTACCCTTATTTTATGTGTAAAAGTTTTAAACTACAAGTGGATTGTTTAAATGAAACCTTAAAAAAGGACCCTCAGTATAAGGATCCTTCTCTCGTTACTATTCAATCTTATTTTGTTCGTTCTTTTGCCTCTTTGATAGAAGCGGAAGTGTCATGAGGGAAACCCCTGCTGCAATCCAAAGCCAATTACTGCTTTTTCTTGATTCTCTTCCGCTTTTACTGGGCATACTTGAACCGAAATCTTTCTTTGAAGTCGGTCTTTGAATGGTTGCATGTTCATTTTCTTTATGAACTTGTTGATTTTCTGGTAATTGAGTTGTTCTTTCTAAATCGCTTGTGTCTTCTCCCATTCCTTTTAAGAAGGTCATTAATAACGTCATCGCTTGTTTTACCTCTTTATCGTTTAAGGATCGTGCCAAGGAAAGATAGCTTGGTTTCTCACCTGACTTATCAATTTCAGCGACTCTGGCTATACCTGAATTCACCTTCAGGATAAGTGGCTCAAGCTGTTTAACATTTAGCGTTCCTAATGTTCCAAGCATGAGAAGAAGGTTTTTTAGAGTATTGGCTGTTTCAGGAGTATCCGCTGTTTTGACTAGAATATTCAGGACTTTATCTCCTTCCTTCAGCAGGCTGTTGACCATGGAAAGTATCCCACGGTCCTGCATGCCTTTCATGACTTCGAACGTTTCTTTAATGACCTCTTTATTTTCGAGAAGAGTTCTTTCAATATCTTCGAATTCAATTTTTCGCAATTCCTCTTCACTGAGTTCTATGCGATTGATTACTTTTGTCGCTTTAGCCACGGTTCCTCGACTCCTTTTTTATTTTTAAGAGGTCACCAGGGAAAATATAATCTTCACGGGCCCATTTTTTCTGTACTTGTACCCCGATTTGAGGTTGAGGATTACCATTACGATGGTTGATGCGAGGTAATGGATTTTCTCCTTTCGCCTTCAATACTTCCATTTTTGCCTGTACTTCTTTATAGGCTGGAGTATCCGTGTCTTTATCAGCATAGCTGCTGGTCAAAAAGTTGATGGCGCCATCTCCCGAATCATTCATTGGCAAGTAGACCTCTTTACCTTTCACTCGATCGGTAATGAGACACTGTATTTTTACATTTCCGTATGGAGAAGAAAGGCGGACTAGCGTACCATCCTCTAGGCCTCTTTCTTCAGCCAATTCAGGTGAAATCTCAAGAAATGCATTTGGAGTCTTGGAAGTGATTCCTTTCGATTTATATGTTAGATTTCCT
Organism: Peribacillus sp. NPDC097264; assembly: GCF_050277925.1. Classification (NCBI taxonomy): domain Bacteria; kingdom Bacillati; phylum Bacillota; class Bacilli; order Caryophanales; family Bacillaceae; genus Peribacillus; species Peribacillus sp. NPDC097264. Next base: position 163,587 of record NZ_JBNNSR010000005.1, on the reverse strand, counting down.
TCATGGAAATGTTCTAATAATCTTCCATTATTCACATGGATATCGTATTCTTCTCCAAAATCGCTTGGTTTTGACCATTCAACCGGGAATAGCCGTGCTTTCCCATCCGGGAATGGGAATTCTTCTGTAAATAGAAGTGGTGTATCCTGACCATCTGCGGCAACGGGCCATTGAAGGCTATTGTATCCTTCTAACCGCTCATAGCTTACACCTGCATAAATTGGTGATAAGCGAGCGGCTTCATCCATGATTTCACCTGGGTGAGCATAATTCCATCCGGCACCTAACCTATTTGCCACTTGCATAATGATTTGCCAATCAGGTTTAGAGTCACCAAGGGGTTCAAACACTTGGTACAATCTTTGAATACGGCGTTCCGTATTTGTAAACGTACCCTCTTTTTCAAAACTTGGGCTAGCAGGAAGAACGACATCCGCAAATTCAGCAGTTTTGGATAAAAAGATATCTTGTACTACGAAAAAGTCCAGCTTTTCAAACGCATCATGTACATAGTTGATATTGGAATCGACTAATCCCATATCTTCCCCTTTTAAATACATGGCCTTTAAGGTGCCTTCATGGATGCCCTCGACCATTTCATGATTGTTCAGTCCAGGCTTTGAAGGTACTGGTGTGCCCCATATTTTTTCATATTTATCCCGGACTTTTTTATCTGTCACCATTTCATATCCAGGAAGTTTGTCCGGCGTACTACCAAAGTCGCTGGCTCCTTGAACATTATTATGGCCTCGTAAAGGATAGGTTCCTGTTCCTGGTTTCCCATAGTTACCAGTAATAAGCATGAGATTGGAAATGGCGGTACTTGTATCACTTCCACCTATATGTTGTGTTACACCCATAGCCCAAAGGGAAACAGCACTGTTAGCTTCATGAAGTGCTTCTGCAATGGCGATTAAGTCTTTTTTGCTTACTCCCGTGTGCTTTTCTGCATAGTCCATTGTAAAAGGTTCCAGGCTTCTGATGTATTCATCCATGCCATTCACACGATCTTTGATGAACTTTTTGTCCGCCCAGCCTTTATCGATGATATATTTAGACACGGCTGATAACCAAACGATATCTGACCCTGGAGCTGGTTGAATGAATAAATCAGAGCGTTCAGCCATTTCATGTCTTCTGATATCAGCAACGATTAATTTTTGCTTTCCAAGTTTATGTGAACGTTTAACCCTGGTCGATAAAACTGGATGAGATTCTGAAGTATTCGATCCAATGATCAAAACAAGTTCAGATTTTTCTATATCCTTAATTCCCCCTGTATCCCCACCATAACCGACGGTCCTGAACAAACCAACGGTCGCTGGGTTTTGGCAATATCTAGAACAGTTATCGACATTATTGGTTCCAATAACGCTTCTAGCCAATTTTTGCATCAAGTAAGATTCCTCATTTGTACACTTAGAGGAAGTAATGAAGGCTAAAGAATCAGGTCCGTTCTCTTTTTTGATTTCCTTGAATCTCCTAGTAATTAAATTCAGAGCCTCTTCCCATTCGGCCTCGCGGAAAGCATCGCCTTCCCTTATCAATGGCTTAGTTAGCCTTTCTTCACTATTCACGAAATCCCAACCGAATTTACCCTTTACACAAGTAGAAATACCATTTGCCGGTGCTTCTGCTTGTGGTTCTACTTTTAATATTTTTCTATCTTTTGTCCACACGTCAAAGCTGCAGCCTACACCGCAATATGTACAAACGGTCTTTGTCTTTTTGATTTTTGCATCACGCATGGCAGATTCCATATCAGAAATGGCTAAAATAGATCCATATCCAGTTTCGACATTTTTGGTAATTTCAATCATTGGTCTAAGGGTTTGTTTAGCAATGCCTGTCAAAAAGCCCGCTTCCCCTTCCATTCCTTTTTCCATCATCGCGTTACATGGGCAAACAGTTGAACAATGGCCGCATGATACACATGATGATTCATTTATAGGAACATTATTATCCCAAATGACCCGTGGTCTTTTGGCTTCCCAATCAATCGATAATGTTTCTGTTACTTGAACATCTTGACAGGCTTCTACACACCGACCACAAAGGATGCATTGATCAGGGTCATATCGGTAAAATGGATTGGATTGATCCACTTCATAAGGTTTTTGATCAAACGGAACACTTTGGTGGTTCACTTTCATTTCTTTCACCGTATTGTGGATTTCACAACCGCCGTTATTATAATCACAAACCGTACAATACAATTCATGGTTATATAAGATCTTATCCATTGCCATTACCTGTGCTTCTTTCACATCAGGTGCTAATGTATCAATCACATCTCCGTCTTTGATTTCAGTTGAACAAGATCTCACAAGTTCACCATTTACACTAACGAGACACGTATCGCAAGTTTCAATCGGCCCTAAGCTTGGATGATAACAAACACTAGGAACCTCTATTGAACTATCATTAAGCATTTGTAGCACTGTTTGATTGCCATCCAGAACTGTCTCCGCTCCATTAATTTTTATATGTACTTTTTCTCGCAAAATAAACTCCTCCTAATACAAGTGGTCAATCTATAAATCTAATTTACCCTGCTTAAAAACGCCTTAAACTTGTAAAAATAATGGATAAGCACATCTGTCCTGGATTCTTCCGGTACTTTTGATAGCATTTTAGATTCAAACTTGCCATTAGAACGATTCATCTTATCTTTTTTCACGAAAAAAAGAAAGAACGCAATTTACCGTTCTTCCTTTTCGGTTCTCATGAGATATTAATCGGCAGCACTTTTTATCACAAATGAACTTAAGGGTGATACGTTAATATGACTACCATGAATTACTTCTATTGTTTCTAGACCCGCTTTCTGTCCATTAACTAAAAGTGACCACTTTTTTAGATGAGGCAAGGTAATGTCGATTGAATGCCAGTTTGCATTATGAACGACAACTAGATTTGAATTTTCTGTCATTAATGAATAAGCTATTACATTTGCAGGAGCATCGAGGAACATCAAGTACCGTTCAATCTCTTCAGCCGAAGTAAGTCTAAATACAGGATGTTTTTTTCGCAAAGCAATTAATCCTTTTACATACTCTACTTCATGGTCGAATTCCGCTCTTCGTTTCCAATTCAGTCGATTGATCCAATCTGGGGATTGATAGCTATTTTCATCTCCATCTTTTGTTCGCATGAATTCTTGACCGGCATGTATCATGGGGATTCCCTGAGATAACAATACGACAGCAGTTGCCAATTTATGCATCTGTTTACGTTCTTCATCTGACACGTCAGGTTGGGTGATGACAAGCTTATCCCATAAAGTATAATTATCATGAGCCTCTACATAATTTATGACCTGGGATGGGGTCTGGTACGTAGCTAAATGATCATCGTATTTCAATCCTCCAGCAATTCCTCTTTTTACGATATCTTCCATGCCTTGTTTGCCGTTGACAAAGCCCCTATCGTATTTATCCATTACAAAACCTTTCAAGCCATCTCGAATGGCGTCATTAAAATGAGCAATACCCGGCATTTTATACGCGTTTTTCTGGTTTGCCTTCAGGGAAGCATCCAGTGGTGTATTCATATCCCATCCTTCACCTAACAGAATGATAGACGGATCAAGTTCATGAACAGCTTTTTTCACCTCATTCATCGTTTCCACATCATGAACCCCCATAAGATCGAACCGGAAGCCATCGAGGTGATACTCTTTTGCCCAATAAACCACAGAGTCGACAATGAACTTACGCATCATTTTATGTTCGGAAGCGGTGTCATTCCCTACACCCGTCCCATTAGACAGTGTTCCGTCTTCGTTATAGCGGAAAAAGTAATTGGGTACGAGTTTATTAAAATTTGAGTCATCCACTGTATATACGTGATTGAAAACTACATCCATGATGACACGTAATCCTTGATCATGCAGCGTTTGAATCATCTGCTTTAACTCTCTAATTCTAAGTTTCGGCTGATAAGGGTCCAATGAGTAGGATCCTTCCGGTGCATTAAAATTTTTTGGGTCGTATCCCCAGTTATATTGAGGCTCAGTCAATCTCGTTTCATCTACTGTAGCAAAATCAAATATGGGGATGAATTGAACATGAGTTACACCTAAGTCCTTAATATGATTGATTCCTGTTTTCGTACCATAAGGGCTTATAGTATTTGTTTCAGTCACACCTAAATATTTACCTTTTTGTTGAATTCCACTGTCGGGATGAATTGATAAATCCCTGATATGAAGTTCATATATAATCGCATCCTCCGGTTTAGTTAATGGTGGCTTATCAGTACTCCATTTTTGGGGATTAGTATCATTTAAATTAATGACTACCCCTCTATTCCCGTTAACCGTGACGGCACGGACGTATGGATCCACAGCTTCATTCCATACATTACCGACTTTCACTTTGTATGTATAAATCAAGCCATCTTGATCACCTGGAAGTTCAGCCGTCCACGTTCCCTTCTCCGAGCGCTTCATATCAAACTCGGTACCAACAGGATCATCCCAACTTTTATACGTAACAAGCTTAGCTTCACTTGAAGTAGGTGCCCAGAGACGAAAAGCTGTTCGATTTGGGTGAAAGTCATTCCCTAAATCATTGCCATCATAATAATAAAGGTTATCCATTTCTTGCGGGCTCATTGGGTCAATTTCTGCAACCGGCAAGGAGTCCAGAATTTTTTCGATTTCTTTTTCCTTAGGTGCTTGATTGGTATTTTCCTCTTCGAAATAAGAAAGTGAATCTTTCATAGGTCACTCCTCCAATGAAATTCCCCTTATGAAATAGGAATTCGTTTTTTATATACTATTTTGATTTCATTTGAATGGCCCAATCCATAAAAGTGAATACACTTTCTTTTAATTCCACAACTGTTTCATCATCAAACATATACCATTTCTCCCATTGTTAAACAATATTATATACTATGCTCTCTGCAAAAAGAAATAAGTCCTTGTTTATACCTAACAATTTTTTGATTGCAGTTCCTTCAAGTAATTGATATCCTTATGAAAAAAACTATTTCAAACTAAGACTTCATTAAAAGAATTCTAATTATTAAACTAAACGAGCGGTCATTATAGAACGTTTTAAAAAATGCCCCCATTACAGTCATACTGTCTTGGAGGCATTTCTAGTACTAATCATTATGAATTGATAATTTTCAATTGGTCATCTTTAACGATAGCTTTGAAGTTTTTCACTTCAGGCTGTTCAAAAATATAGTCTGTTATGCCATCTTCAAGTTGTTCCTGAAGAACACGGCGAAGGGGTCTTGCACCGAATTGTGGATGATAACCCATCTCAATCAATTTGTGCCTAGCTTCATCTGTCACGACAAGTGATAAGCCTTGAGCAGTCAGGGTTTCTTCAAGTTCATGAATCATGATATCAACGATTTGTAATAAATCTTCTTTCTTCAGTGTGGAGAACTCAATAATACTGTCAAATCGGTTTAGGAATTCTGGTTTAAAGAAACTACCCAATGATTGTAGGATTGAAGCTTCTTCAACAGCAGTGCTCGTACCGAATCCCATAACTTTTTGCTTTTCACCGACTCCAGCATTACTTGTCATGATGATGACAGTATCTTTAAATGTCACAGTCCTTCCCTGACTATCCGTCAGACGACCATCCTCAAGAATCTGTAAGAACATATGCATCACATCAGGATGAGCTTTTTCAATTTCGTCCAATAAAATAATGCTGTATGGTTTACGGCGAACTTTTTCAGTTAATTGTCCTGCCTCCTCATGACCAACATAACCCGGAGGAGAACCAATCAATTTAGAAACACTATGTTTTTCCATGAATTCACTCATGTCAAGGCGAATCATAGCTTCTTTATCGCCAAATAGTTCCTCGGCTAGCGTTTTAGCCAATTCAGTTTTACCTACGCCGGTCGGTCCAACAAAAAGGAAAGAGCCGGTCGGACGGTTTTTGGATTTTAAACCTGCACGACTTCGACGAACAGCTTTCGCAACCTTTTTGACTGCTTCTTCTTGGCCAATGACTTTTTTCATTAAGTCCTCTTGTAGATGAACCATTTTTTTCTGTTCATCTTCCTGTAGCTTACCTATCGGAATACCTGTTTTTTGTTCTATAATCCTTTGAATATCTTCTACAGTAACATTCGGTTTAGCTACATTGGCTCCAGCCTGTAGGGATTTTTCCAACTTTTCTTCTTCATCTCGAAGCTCGGCCGCTTTTTCGTAGGCTTCTTCTTTTAGAGCCGTTTCTTTTTCTTTATAGATTTGTTCAAGACGTTGTTTTACTACATCTTCTTGACTATATTCAATCGTCAAATTTTGTTTGGAGCCGGCTTCGTCCATTAGGTCAATCGCTTTATCTGGTAGAAAGCGATCTTGGATGTAACGATGGGAAAGTTCGACAGCTGCTTCCAGCGCTTCCTCAGTATATATGACTCCATGGAAAGACTCATAACGATCTTTCAGACCTTGTAAAATGACTATCGCTTCTTCCGTTGTCGGTTCATCAACTTGTACGGGTTGGAATCGTCGTTCAAGTGCCCCATCTTTTTCAATTTTCCGATATTCAGAAAGGGTCGTTGCACCAACAAGCTGAAGTTCACCGCGAGCTAAGGCGGGTTTTAAAATATTCCCTGCATCCATTGAACCTTCAGCCGAACCAGCACCTACGATTTGGTGAATTTCATCAATGAATAGAATGACATTTTTCCTATCTTGTAATTCACTGATTAATTGTTTCACTCTTTCTTCAAATTGACCCCGAATGCCTGTGTTCGTTACAAGGGATGCCATATCGAGTGAAAAAACCAGTTTATTACGCAATTTTTCCGGGACTCTTCCTTCAACAATTGCTAAGGCCAATCCTTCTGCAATCGCTGTTTTACCAACGCCAGGCTCACCAATCAAAACTGGATTGTTTTTGTTTCGTCTATTTAACACTTCGATGACTCTTTTGATTTCTTCATTTCTTCCAATGACCGGATCAATGAGTCCTGCTTTTGCAGCATCATTCAGATTGTGACCGTACTCTTCAAGCAAACCTCCGTCTTTATCTTTTTGCCCGGGTTTTGATGGAGGCATGTTGCTACTATTAATTGGGTTAAATGAATTTGAAAATCCATCAAATTGGAACTTTCCTGTATCCATTCCTCCCATGGCTGCACCAAGTTTATTTCGTTCTTCTTTATAACAAGTGGAGCACAATTTGACATCATGCTGTTGCCCATTCATATTGAGATGAACCTGAATATTTGCTTGGTTTTCATGACATTTTTCACATAACATATGAGTACTCCTCCTTATTTATTATTACGAGTTATCATTTGACTTTGACTAACTTTGACCTTGTGCCTTTAATATACATTGACCTTCTTTGACTTTCAAGAATTTTGCTTGACTGGTTTTAGTGCACATTTAATTTGTTAAATAAAAAAAGAGACTGAATTCAGCCTCAATTTCCGTTTCTATAAGGAATAGTTTTACTAATTATATACGTTTTGCCCCAATATACTGTGGTTTCCAATAACTATTATTCGTCTTTGCGTAGGAAACTCCCTTGGAAGATGCGGAGTGTATGAATTTATTGTCACCTATGTATATCGCTACATGCGTTGGTTTTTTTGCTTTATTCGGTGAGAAGAACATTAGATCCCCTTTTTTCAAGGTTTTAACTTTCTTTCCTTTTTTGTAAATGTCAGCAGCTGTTCGCGGTAATGTCTTTCCAGCTTTGTTATATGAATATTTCACCAAACCTGAACAGTCAAAACCGGAAGAAGACATACCACCCATTTTATATTTCGTCCCTAATTCACTTTTAGCGGTTTTAATTGCTTTGGTATGATAAGATGCAGCTTCTACATTGTTTCCAGTAAAGGAACCAAATCCAATCATTGTAACTAACGACAATCCGACAAAAATTTTCTTTAACAATATAACTTACCCCCTGATGCAATATGCTAAACCTAATATACTAGAAAAGTCATAACATGCGCATCACAGGGACTTTACAATTATATTACATTAGTAGATTTAGGAAATAAACGATACTAAAATAAAGATCACCTTATATAAAAGGAAAGAAGCCGCAATGTCTCTATTAAAGAAACACTGCGGCTTTTCCTAAAATTCCTTTGAGAAAAATGGTAGCAATAACTTTACCCCCCGTTTATTAAAGGGCAGAAACTTCATATCAGCCAGCAAATGACTTATGTACCCTAAAATGCAAGTAGTGAAAATCCCTTCAGTCCCCAATGTCTCTTGGAATTGAAACGCAATCACTCCAAAGAATAGAACCCCCGCTATCGAATGGGTATAACTACGGTGCGGTGTAAAGGAAGCTAGTATAATATAAACTCCTAAAAGCCATAGCCAGCTAATATCTAAAGACAGCCCAGTCCCTAAAATACCAAGCCCTGTAAGAGTTAGCATATGTCTTTGTGTTATAAATGAAGAAATGATAATAATACCAATACCTGCGCCTACACCTAGCCATCTCTCCGTTTCAGAACTTGCTAGAAGACTATAAATGATCATAAGCACTCCGATGGTTTGAGCCAAAGTTCGAATGAATTTGTGTGAAAAGGTAATCTTATTACTCAACTTTCCGTCAATATCCATGTCAGGCATTAATCCTGAAACTCCACCTACACCGACTAGAAATAATGTAGTGGTTGGATCGGTCTGTAGAGTGTTCGCCGTTAGAAATCCTACTGTTGCCCCTATTGCCATATGTGCTGTTCCGTTCACTTTCTCTCCCCTGTTCCTCTAAGAAGTAGCTTACAAACAAGTAACGAATGTTTGTTCGAATCTTGTCTTTTTAACTATACATTATTTTGGATTAATTTTCTTTAATTTAGGGAAGAAATTTAACTATACGTTATCTTAGAGAGCTTTATTCTTTATTGGAAGAGGGAAGTCATCAGATTATTTTACGCATGAGAGTTAAACACATGAAAGTTCAAAGGAGTAAAATAGTTGTGTATGTGGATCCTATCTGGTATTTAATATTTAGGATGCAGCCAATGATAAAGCTCAACCATGCTATGTTTTGGGGAATCGTAACTAAGGAATGAATAATCAATGAAATCCACATACTTTTTTAATGAGGAATTCCGATGACCATATGAAGTCGGAATCTCATTGGGAAATTTGTTGAGTAAATGAAGAGTCGGTAACTGTTGGTACACAATCGATAAAGTCCTAATAATTCTTTTTTTCGTCTTATGCCGTTTTGTATCTTCCAGCAATCTTACATAATCAATATTCAGAGTAGAAATCAGTTGGATAATATCAATAAAGTACTTTAATGATTCCATATTGTGCCGCCATCCGTGTAGGCAAATCATATAAAAAAGATGAAACTCAGAAAGTTGTTTAATATAGAAAGAGTCATTTATTGATAATGCTTCCTCCCAAATTTCTTCAACACAAAAATTTGCAGTAGTCTGCTTTAAAATATCCCAATGAAGTTCGACCGTTAAGGGAATAGAAGAACCAGGTAGGACTTTACTGTATGAACGATGAAAATGGAATGGGATTGGTTTCCTCTCTTCTATGTATCCCAAGCTTTTAACTATATCAATGGCACGATCCATATCAGTAGGTTTAATTAATAGATCAATATCAGAGGTTGGTCGTGATCCTAGATGACCAAAATGTTGTTCAGCAAATGCAGTTCCTTTTAACGGAATGATATCTATGCCGCTTTTTTCAAAACCATTCAGGATTTGGTTCGTTTGATTTTTAATAAGGATATTTTGGAATAAGACACGTTGAAATTTTTCTTTTAATATTTGTTGATAGAACGCCGGAGTTGCCTCTAACCTCCCTCCCTGCTTCATAATAGTATATGTTTGTGCGTGAACATACGATTTTTCAATATCATCAAGAAGCCCCCAATAATAGGCTGAATCGTTGGGCAGCTCTATATTTGAATCATATAGAATTTGCAACAATGTAGGATTCATTAATTAACCCCTCCCTTTTTCCTTCGTTGAAAATTGATATACCTTTGTAAAACAATCGTCAACATTGGAACAGACATAATCAGTTTCCCCCATGTTTTAGCTAGAAAACTAGAAACATAAAGTTTAGTATTCCTTTTTTGGACAAAAAGCAGCTTACCGACAATCTGTTCTCCATGTATGGGCTGATCGTAGCCCAAATTCGTGTCTCCTTTGAAAAGGAATTGCCGCTGTTGATTATTCTTCATTTCCTTATAATAACGGTGCGCAATCAATCGCTTTGTTTCACTATAAAACAATACAATATCTCCCTTTTTCAATTGAACTAGCTTACATTCATTAAAATAGCAAATATCACCGCTTTTTATGAAAGGGTACATACTGTTCCCTTGAGCTGGTAGATGAAAAGATCCTTCTTTTTTCACAACAGTTTTAAATAAGTCTACTGTCTCTTTATCAAACAACATGCTGAATTAAACCAAAATGTAATAAGTCAGTTAAGTAATTTTCTATATCAATTTTAGATTCATCTTCTGTCGTGTCATATTGATTCGTGATTTTCTGAATCAAGGAATCCACCGTTTGAGCCTGGCTTAGAAGATTCCAACAATAACCCCCGATTCCGTTTAATTTTGTAACTGTGAATGTATCCGTATGTAAAATAATCCACTCATCATCAAGCTGTGTAGCTTCCACATGATTACTTTGTATATATTGAAACATTACGAGATCAGCTCCCAAAAAGAATTATTTTTTTGAAAAAAAAGATCATATGCTGGTACCTGGTTTGCAACTTTAGTTAACATGCCCAAAATCACTTTAGTATTCACTGGCTCATCGGACCAATAAAACACTTTATCAATTAAAGTTAAAAGCGTGTCCGACTTCGATAATTTACTTCTTCGATTAGTAAGTGACTGATGTAAAACTTGTATACTACCTAATGGTAAGTGTCCCTCTTCTCCCTCTGATCGTAGTTCACTTCTAAAAGGTGAATTAAAAACTTCTACATTATCAGGGGTAACTTTTAAAATGGTCGCTTCGTCCGATAGAAGATTTCTGGGATATGATAGTTTAGCAGCCGTTGATTTTCCAGCACCCGAATGCCCAGCAAAAATGTGAGCTTTTCCGTCATCAATCACACAGGAGGAGTGAAGTAATACCCCCCATTCATGATGGACAATGAATGAACTATATAAATTTATGAATGCATGCTTTAAAGCCAACTCATTATAAGCAGAAATTTCGGCAAATTGGTAATCTGCATCTACTTCTACTAGATAATCCGATCTTCGGAAATAAATTCTATCAGCCGTTTTAGTAACATTCACCTCGTAATCTACAAAAGGCTCTCCAAAATCCATCTGGACGGTTATGGTAAGATCAGGATTTTTATTTGAGCTTCCTAAATCACGAAACATTCCGTCTATAGTATCAGGAGCATTTTCTATCTGGATAAAATGTTCCCCTATTTTAGTTTGGGTTATTTTCATAACTAGTTCCTTTCTTAGTATTATTAGTAATATTATCCTATAGAGGTCATTATAAGGGATTTTTTATTCTTTTTAAAGAACAAATTGCAAGCGATATATAATATATTGCTCATGAATTTAAACATACTTGCCATTTTCATAAGTCGAAATGATGAATTAATGAATTCATTAATTATTTTTCAAACGTATTGTTCTTTATCAAGAACGATGTTATTCTGAAAAATATAGGGTATTTAGTTCTATATAACGTGAGATATATCGAGTGAGCGAGGAATACATACCATTACCTTCAACCTGTTCTCTCCGTGCTTATTCTTTATAAATAAAGATATTTTGATAGGGGGAGGATACCAAAGATAGTTTAGTTTCTATAAAACATTCTTTACTGGGGGAAGATTTTATGTTGTTTACAAGGTATTTTAAGATGCTCACTATTTTAATGCTAACGATTTTCTTTATTTATCTAAACGGTAACTCGCAAGCTTATGCAACAAATGGAGGTGGAAAAGGCAATAAATCCGTCCCCGTAACGGGTGTTTCCTTACATCCGGATACCTTATATATGAACGTTAAAGATAAAGATGAAAGACTTACGGAAACAATTAAACCTTCTAATGCCACAAATAAACAGGCCACCTGGACTTCCTCAAATACTAAGGTAGCCACGGTATCTGGAAGCGGGGTTGTCCATTCTGTAAGCGGTGGGTCCACTACGATTACTGTCACAACTAAAGATGGGAATTTTAAAGCTAGAACCACAGTAATAGTTAGTGATCCTAATATTGCTGTAAAAGGAGTTTCTTTAAATCCAAATTTCTTAAAGCTAAACATCAATGATAAAGATGCTCCACTCACTGCAACAATAAAGCCATCCAATGCCACTAACAAAAATGTCACCTGGACTTCATCCAATCCGAGTGTAGCTACAGTTTCAAGTAGCGGGCTTGTACATCCTGTCAAACCGGGTACAGCTACCATTACTGTTACAACTCAGGACGGGAATTTTAAAGACAAAGTCACTGTGACCGTTTGTGACCCGGTTATCGCGGTTTCATCTGTGCATTTAAATCCGAAAATAGTAACCCTTACTGTTGATGGAGAAGACGTGACATTAAAACCAACAATTAAACCATCGAATGCGACAAATCAGGATCTCATTTGGTTATCTTTTAACCCAAAAGTAGCTACCATATCTTCTGATGGAGTGGTGCACGCCATAAGTCCTGGAGTCGTCATAGTTAAAGTATTTACTAAAAATGGACATTACGATTGGTCCTTGATAACCGTTTGTCCTAGTAAACTAGTACCTATTAAAAGCTTATCAATAAATCCGAAAAATGTAGACATGAATGTCGGTGGAAAAGATGCAACATTAACAGCCACAATTACACCCAATAACGCGACTAACAAAAACGTTGTTTGGTCTACTTCTGACCCTAGTATTGCCACTGTGAAAAATGGCATCGTTCATGCTGTCGGTCCTGGCACAGCTATTATTACTGTTTCAACAGAAGATGGCAAACTTCAAGACAAAGCTAAAGTTAGTGTTACAGTACCAGTGACAGGAGTAAGCGTTGATCCTAATTCTCTCAATCTTACAGTAGGTGGAAAAGATGCAAAGTTAACTGCTTCGATCGCTCCATCCAACGCATCAAATAAAAATGTCACTTGGTCTACCTCTGATCCGAGTATAGCCACCGTAGAAAATGGTATCGTCCATCCTATTGGACCTGGAAAGGCAACGATTACCGTTACAACAGAAGATGGCGGGTTTACCGATACAGCAACTGTTATTGTAACGGTTCCTATAACCGGTATATCACTTGACCCTAAATCACTTGACCTAATCGTAGGCGGAAAAGATGAAAAACTAACTACTACGATTGCTCCATCCAATGCATCAAATAAAAATGTTACTTGGTCTACCTCCGACCCAAGTGTCGCAACTGTCGATAACGGTGTCGTTCACCCAGTCGGACCAGGTAAAGCTACAATAACCGTTACGACAGAAGACGGCAGTTTCACCGATACATCAGCTGTTACCGTCACGGTTCCAGTTACTGGTGTATCGCTTGATCCAGAAACACTTAATCTAATTGTTGCTGGAAAAGATGAAACATTAACAGCTACGATTGCTCCATCCAATGCCATTAACAAGAATGTCACTTGGTCTACTTCTGATCCAAATGTAGCCACAGTAGAAAATGGTATCGTCCATCCTGTCGGACCAGGAAAAGCAATTATTACCGTTACGACGGAAGATGGAGGATTCACGGATACAGCAGCTATTACTGTAACAGCGCCAGTATTAAGCGTATCACTTGATCCTAAAACTCTGAATTTTAATCTAGGCGATGCGGACCAAACCTTAACGGCAACGCTAAATCCGTCCAATGCCACTAATCAAAATGTTACTTGGTCTACCTCCGATCCGAGTGTAGTCACTGTGAAAAATGGTATCGTCCATCCTGTCGGTCTAGGCCAAGCCACCATCACGGTCACGACATTGGAAGGTGGATTCACGGATACAGCTATCGTAACGGTTATTGACCCAGACACAATACCGCCAGTCACAAAAAATAAAATGACTCCTATTTTCAACGATAAAAACACCTATATCATCGCGTTAACCGTTACTTACACAGCAACTGATGATAAATCCGGTGTAAAAGAAACCTTATATCGTATAAACGGTGGTGCTTGGCAAGTCTATACAAATCCATTTGATGTCTATGCCGAAAATACCCACACCTTGGAATACTACAGCATTGATAAAGCGGGCAATAAAGAAAAAATCAATGTATACGATTTCGACAAAGGAACATGCTCTTGTTCCAAATAATAAGGAGGAATTAATATGGAAGACAAAGTAAAAATGAAATATGAAGCACCAAAAGTTTTGCACCATCAAAATGTTACCTTTGAAACAGCTATCTCTGCTGCTGGACATTGGGAGTTCCAACTTGTTAATGGGGAGTGGATGAGGGTTTTTGTTCCTTGATTCGTTGGTCGACATTTCCCAAAAAGGGGCTGTCTAATAAGTCCCTAAAAAAAACAGGTGGAGAAAAACAACTTGTTTTTCTCCACCTGTTTTTCTATTTTTATAATTATTCATTAAAAGTAGCTGACGCAAGCCAGCTACTTTCAGCAAATTATCGGCCATGGCTACGATGCCAAACTCCATTTGGACTTTCGTTAAACCCCGAAGCGAAAAGCGACGGAACGACCTATTGCTCTAGATAAAAACACTCTCTACCTCGATTTTTCGTCGAGCGTAAATTTGTTCATTCGATTCAGACCAAAGGTTCACTTTTGCTTTGGCTTTTAGTTCTTCATAAATTGGATTAACATACACATGACGATTCTCTGTCGCCATTGTACATTGCGATTTTAATGTTCTTTTTTAAGCTCCGTTTTTGTTCCGTTAAAAAGTATTGTAAGGAATTAAAGCTTCAAATTCTTCTTCCAAAGAGTAGAAGTAGTTTTCTTCACTGCAATAGCCGGTATCTGCGATGAGTTTTTCGGGAATGGTAGCGATGTATTCTTCAGTGCCTCTATATGGGGATTAAAACACCGTGTATCAATTGGGCGTTGATGTATCGTATAAAAAAACAAATTGATTTTCCGTTGCCATTCGAATATTATAACCAGGTTTTAGTTGTCCGTTATTCATATGATTATCTTTCATTCGCATAAATGTCGCATCCGTATCGGTTTTAGAATAACTATTTCGATCGCCAAATAGAGCGTTTTGTTGTTTATATTTAACTAATCGTGGACCTAAGTCCTCGCGCACTAATTTCAATAGTTTCTTAACCGGAATGAGTTCCCCTCGTTTTTCTTTTCGTACCTGGACATCTTCTTCAAGCTGGATACCATTCGTTTCCTTTTCAACTTTTTTCACTAATGCTTTTTCTATTTGAGTTAGTTTTTCCTAACGTTAAAAGGGACGTTTTGTCTTGAGCAGACAGTTCATGACCTTCTTCATTTGTAATAGTCTGAATCTTTTTTGACATTCAGGATCTCATTCCGTCTCACCACGTTTTGCGTGTAATCTTGAATGGAGTGTGGTAGTAAAGTTTGTTCCAAGTTATAATTTTCTGTAGTAATCTTTTGATTGCTCATAAAAAATCGTCTTTTCGTAAATGGTGTCTGGTAACTTCATTTTACTAAAAAGGGCGATTTTTTTGTGCATAAATTTCATAAAAAAAGGTTGCTCTAAAAATCATTTTCCTGACTTTTGGGACACCCCCTTTTTTTGTATTTTAATTATTCTTCTTAATATAGATATAGATTTAATTTATACCGCCCCCCTCACCCGAATGCGAAAAATGATACATATTACAAAGGTTTATGCCCTTACAACCTGTCCCTTTTTACATATTATAATCTTATAGAAGATTTGAATGGTTATTATGATTTCACTGAAAAGTATTTGTTGGATCCCCAAGTTGACGGCAAAACTGCAAACAGAAATCACCAAAACAAATAACGATATTGTTGATATTTTTGAATCAAGTATTGGTAACAGCAATTTTATTAATGGAGGAATATTTTAATGTCACACAAAATCAAAGCACGGAAAGGTTTGAAAGAAGATTTACCTACATTAGATGTTGGTGAGTTTGGTTACTGTATGGACACTAAAGAGTTATTCATTGGTACTTCCAAAACAGGAAATAAATTAATAAATATCGTTAGTAGCATAGGTACTTTTAAGAATGAGTCATCAAACGATATCATTAAGAGTGATGGAAATAGAATTGTAATATTTGAGGATACCGATTTAAGAAAACTATTGTTTGAAATAGATATCAATCGTGCAGAAAATGAAATATTAACTGCGTCAGGATTAATAAATATTTTATCCGGACAACATGTTCCGAAAACTTTGAATGGATTATTGATTATAACCGGATTTAATAACCCTAAGGAATCAAAAACTTTTGAAAATAATAAAATTGAGGTTGATCACAATGCAAATAATGACTCAAATAGATTAATTAAAAGTACCAATAACAAGTTAATGAATTCATCTGGCTCATCAACAACACCTTCAGATGGTGATATTATAGAATTTCATAGTGAAAATTGGACGCCTTTCGAAGATACAATGATTATCAACAAATCCTCTTACGTAATTGAGCTTCTAAGGTGGGGAATTACCGAAGGATCTTTTGGAAAACCTCCTTACACAACAGAACAATGGAAAATCGCATATAATAACATTCTAGGATTTAATCAAGCTCTTAAGTATGCGAATGATAATGGTTTAACAAGAATTGTTGTTCCTATCGGCACATATAGTTTTTGTTATACCAACCTTAGTGGAGCATCTGAAATTTACTCAATGGTAAACACCCCCATAATTTTATTTAGTAACCAAACTCTAGATTTAAACGGGTCTACCTTTGAGGTAATGTACGACTCAATTAATAAAAACCCTTATGATAAATCACCATTAACGACGCCAGCATGGAAGTTAAGTGGAGAATTAATTCGAATCGATAATGTTTCATATGCTCAAGTGTTAAACGGAATAATAGTGGGTGATATCCCTAATAGAAGCTTTTCTGACGGGGGAAATGGTTTTAATTCTGAAAAAGGAATGGAACAAACCTATGGCATAAAAGTTGATTCTGGTGCACACTTCATCTCTATTAGACATATGGATGTTTCCATGTTTATGGGAGATGGAATAATAATAGGATCTTATCCTACCAAAACAGGAAAATGGAATCTAAATCCCTCTGACATTAAAGCCTATCCCGGATATATTGATACAACGGGTAAAATTGTACAAACCCTCCCAGGATCCTATCTATCTAATAAATTTCCAATTATACAAGGAGAACATACACAGCTACAAATGAGAACGAGCGGTGGTTATACAAGAATACCCCTTATTGCAAACAGGACATTTGAATACATCTTTTACAATTCTAAAGATGTGGTAATAACTAGAAAGAAAGCGGTCTATCTACAAACCGTAACAGTACCTCATAATACTGCTTATATAAGATTACAATTTATTAATGAAGCAATAGGTCTTGCCAACATTGAGATTTCATATTCTATAACAAAACCTCAGGGTCATCATGTTACCATTTACGGATGTACTGTGCACGATAATCATAGAGGTGGCATAAGTGGTGGAGCAGATTTCACCTATATATCCTATAATAAGATCTACCACAACGGAATGGATTCTGGGTTAAACATCCCATTATTCCCTGATTCGACTAGATATGCCATTAACTTTGAAGACAGCTACAGTAACTATGTAATAATAGAGAATAACCATATATTCTCAGGGTTTAATGGGATACTAATGGGAGTTTATCACGGCAGAATAGTCGGTAATATAGTAAGTGAAATTGGTGGTGTTATTGTATACAATAACGCTAACATGATTATAGATAACAACGTGTTCTATGAGAGTAGTGGATTACAAATAACCAATTCTGTAGCTACACAAGAAAGAGATGTTTTTTTCATTAACAATACAATCAACACGACAGCAATGACAGTTAAAGCAACAGGAGTTAAAACTAGGGTTAGACTTATTAATAATATAATAAATATAGACGCCTTAAGTTCATCAGGTAACGTTGAGTTTATTGGAAATAATCTTAAAAGCTACACAGGGTCCTCATATACTGGTTACACCAATATAACGATTGACAATATAAAAAGGTGTACAGATAATACGTTTGAAGATTTCGATTATGGCTCACATTATAGGGTTTCAGTGATGAAACCAAAAGATTCTACAAGTTATGTAAGTGATAATGTGTTTAGATCCGTTTCTTTCAATTCAAATAATCTAACAAATGACATTGAATTCCATAATTCCGAGTTTTATAACTGTTCGGTTACTGCACAAATCGAAGATGCAACTCTTTCACACAGCATATTATTCAATAATTGCCTTTTCCAAGATAGTAACGTAATATCGGGTGGTCAATATGTTAATAACACATCCATTGGAGATATTACCGGAAAGACAATTTTTAACAATTGTAAAATTAATTTTACGTCAAACAATACTGGCGCTTATTTAATGGGAATTAGCGACAATATAAAAATTACTAATTATACAGAAGGTATTGTCCCAAGAAAATATGAATTAGATATCATCGACACCGAATTAATACACCAATCAAAGTCGGTTACTACATTAATAAAGTATTACAACACAGATAGCAACTTCGATGTTAATAATTATAAAAACGTTAATATAGTAGACTCTAAAATACGAGTCTCCGACATTTCTAACCTTCGATTATTTTTCAGCACAAATCCTAACATTTATACCAACTCTGCAATAATTAAGAACACCACTTTTGAAGGGTTTAGTGGGTTCCCTTCCCCAGCCAATGGAAGCATAGAATTCTATACACCAATATACGTATCTAGTAGTTCAGTACTGCCTGCAACAGGGGTATTTGTGGTTGGTCAAAAAGTAGAAAACAAAAATATTATTGCTGGCGGATTTCTCGGTTGGATATGTATTAAATCTGGATATGCCAATACCAATCCATGGACAGCTCATAAAGTATACGTCATTAATACTTTTGTTCATTCAGATAACAAAGTCTATAAAGCAACCATGGCAGGAACATCAGGAACTGTAGCACCTTCCCATACAACAGGAAAATCTAATGACGGAGGAGTAACATGGCAGTATGTAGGGGTTTTGGCTGAGTTTAGAACGTATGGGGTAATTTCAAATTAAAACTTTCATACTCTTTATATTAAGATTTAAACAAAGGGGAATGTGCTAATTTAATGTTCATAATATTATTTTCAATCAATAAGTTCCCAACAAATGCAGATATTTCAACCATAGATCAAAAGGGTTCAAAAACTATTAATGGAATGTCTACCATTCAATATCACTCAAATTCTCTTATTTAATGAAACCTAAAATTATGCAATATAATTATATGTGATAAGATCAATTCAATTCTAATTATGCACGGAAAAAACATCTATTAACAATCTTTGGACTCTCTAACATTTATATAATTATAGGTTTCAAATATTGAATAAGTTATTGGCTGATTTAAATATATGTGAGTATCAGTTAAATAATTATTTTATAGAACTCATCAATTGAATACTCCTTTTTAACAAATGGATTTTAATCAATAATTGTTCACAAAAAGCTAAATCTTTAGATATTCAATGGTTTGTGGAGTCTTATATCTTAAGCTACTGTTAATACCAATATTTAAATAATTGAAATAACGCTAATTTACTGTTTGGTAGTCTAGATACTTTACGTGCTTGACTCCTACTTGGTTAATACAAGAATTTCATGCGGACAACCTTTCTGACGAAAGGTTTGCTTATTATTATGATTCTGGTATGTTGGGTAAACTCATTACTCGTTTATTGTGAGGGATGATCCGCATGAAGAAATAAGCCCTTCGGATTTTTTTGAAAGTGATAGTTAACAAAAGCAAGCGTTGAACATGCTTGAGGCTAAGGGAAAACCCTTGTATTGCGAGCACCATAAAGTCCTTTGATTTCCAATTAAATAAGATGAATTTTTTTTCTTAGTTCTTTGTCTTCCTATTCGCTTTTGGATACGACAAGTTGAAGAAACCAATATGACTGCTTCTTGGGATTACTAATACTTTCTATAGATTCTTGGGTCTCGGTTACTTTTTTCAAGAAAACAACTAGGGACTAAACTTATTGCTTTTACAGTTGGTTTTACCTTTCTGTACCGCTGCTAAATCCTATAGAGTCATGTAGTCTTCTCCTAAACCTATAGGAATAAATTATATGACCGATTATAAATTAGTAACTTCTATACGCCCTCTTCGCCGCTTTATTCTTTAATCGAATTAATTACCGGAGTGATAAAAATCTAAAATAGTTTTCTTGATTTCATTATTTTATTTTTTATTCTTACGTTCAAAGATTGACCTTCTCACAAGTATCATGTTTAGTATTTAACCAAGATGTGATTATGAAACTATACTAACATCAAAATTTTCTAAAAGACTTTTGGTTAAAATTCAATACTTATCCACACTTCTTGTTTCATTATTATGAGCGGCGAATTCTAAGTTATAATAAAGACACTTTTCTTAAAATAATTATTAACTTATTTTTGAGTTTTCTATCTTTATAAATTTCCATACCTATATTGTACAAGTAATCAATATCATGTTCTTTTATAGATATTAAATATTCAGCTGGAAAATAATTTATTACTCCCGGATTATTAATAGCTTCTAGTATTGATTTATTGTTAATATAATTATTGATTGAATTTTTAATTTCTAATTCAGTTAAATTACTATTAACTAAATTATATAAACACGTTTTCAAGGTATTTAATAACATTATACTAATACCATTATATTGTTGTTGTTTGGTTTCAAGGTAATATTCATTAATTACCTCTTTGAAAATTTCATAACCATTTACCATATCATCAAACAAATAAGGCATATATTTACTTGTAAAGCCGCCCACTCTATAATAATATAGTGGTTTATTTATCATCTTTACTCGTTGCGCTCTTAAAAAAATTTCTAAATTATAAAATAGGTCATCTCCAAAAAAAATATTTCTATTTAAATATTTTCCGCTATATAAAAGGATATCTCTTTTATACATTTTTGCATAAAGTGAAGCTGGAAAAGGATGACCATAAAAGTATGCTGGCACTATATCCTTTTTTATATCTTTTTCCATGTAAAGTTTGTTTCCAATAAAATATTTTTTTTCACTCTTTTTTTTAAAAACACTTATTTTTCCAAGAACATTATATTTGTTACATACTGCAATATCTAAGTTATTTATAGTAGACTCATTATAAAGAATTTCAATAGTTCTTTTTTCAATCCAATCATCAGCATCCACATACATTATATAATTAGAACTAGCTTTTTCTAGTCCTATTCGCCTTGTAGGAATGCTTCCTTCATTTTTTTTATCGATTACCACTATTCTATTTTCATTCCGTTCTTTATATTTATTGCATATTTCCAAACTCTTATCCGTGGATCCATCATTTACCAAAATTAATTCAAAATCCGTAAAAGATTGATTTAGTATAGATTTTATACATTTATTAAGTTGCTTTTCAGCATTATATATTGGAACTATTACACTAACCTTACTCATTATATTTTCTCCTTTTTCATACAGAAAGTAATAGTTGTTGTCTTCGCTCAAATATTTATATAAAATCTATTCTTATAAAATAAAATATTTGATAAAACTCTCTTATAGTATTTTATTATTGAATACTTAAGCCATAGCAATAAAATAATTAATATTATAGACTGGTCGATTTCTTTTTTAATATCTTTCTTTTCCCAATTCCTAAAACATTATTGACTACGCTTTTCAAATATATAAATTCCTTTGTTTTTCTAAATACTATATAAAACAAAGCATTGGGAATAATAAGACTAGAAAAAGTACGGAATATAAGATTTGAAAATGAAAATAAGAAAATGGTTTCAGTAATAAATATTGATAGTACAATTAATGTGAAATAAATGGCATATCTTAAGAAATACCGTTTAACTGGTTTTCCAAAAATATATTTATAAATAATAAATGGGTCATACCAAAAATACGTACATAGTCTACTTACAACTGTTCCTATAAATACACCTGTGATCCCAATAATTCGAACAAGAATTAACGATAAGACAATATTGATAACAGCAGCGATAATAGGTCTATATTTCCCTTTATTAAATAACCCAGTAGTTTGCCTATATGTTGTTGAGGCACTTTGCATTCCAGCTGTTAAAAAATTCAATAAGATAGAGAACAAAATTAATTTATTAAATACGAACTCTTTTCCTAACCAAATTATTATAAATGGGTTTATCAAATTCCATATTAATAAAGTGGTTAATCCATAAACCCAAAAGTTAGCAAAATGAATTACACGAAATATAAAATACTTTTTTTCTTTTTCTTCTGTAACTACTAAATTTCCAACACTTGAATTTAAAGAATAAAATACATGACTTATAAAAGTACTAAGAGTTGAAATTATTAATAAATAATTCGAATACATTCCAACTTGAATTATTCCGACATACCTAGCAATGATAATATTGTCTGTTCCGTTAATAACAACTCCACTAACCTTATATAAAAATAATGAATATAAATTTTTGAAAAATTCTTTTTTATCGTTTTTATTTAATTGAACATTATTTTTTCCTTTCAAGAAAGGATATAATTTATGGACCTTTCCCACTATATATACATTTTCGATAATCCTTATCAATACTTGAAAAGATAATAGTAAGATATAATTTTTTGTCATCAATAAGATTAGAATTTGTATAATATTAGAAAAAACAATAAAATAATTATGAATTTTAGAAATGATATAGGTCTTTTGATCAGCAATGATTATTGCCTGTTTATAGACAAAGTAATAAGATAATACAGAATTAACTAGAAATAAAAAATAAATTATATTGAGATGATTTATTATTTTTCCGTCCTTTATTAAAAATGGTATAAACGGAAATAAAATCATACCTAGTAGAAATATAATTAATCCAATGATTCTATATGCTTTTTGGTATAAATTCATTAAAGCTTTTATTTTCTGAATATCATTTTCTGCTAATGGCTTATACAAACTATAAATAATAGCTGTGTCAAATCCTAAATTGGCTAAAGAAAGCATAATTAAAATGCTTGAAAATAATCCATCAATGCCCATATATTCAATACCTAATGAATATATAAATACAGTCCTAACAGCAAATCCCATAAAAACACTAATGAATTGGCCTGATAAACCAAAAAGTATATTCTTAAAAGAGTTTATTGTTCTCATAATATTAGTATCTTAGTAACCACTTTCAAAATTTCTAAATATTTTGGCACTGATTTTTCTTTTTAAAATTGGGAAGAATTTTATTACTCTATATTTTATCAATGAATATTTCCGCTCGGTTGCAAAATCGTAAATTAAAAACCACTCTAACATAAACTTCGAAGGTATATTATTTTTATTCTCTTTGAAACGTTGTTTAATAATATTCCAAAACATAATATTTGTTTTTGTAAAGAACTTTATATTATTGAATAGAAAGTTTTCAATATGAGCTGAAAAGTCATCTGGAATATTAAATCCAAAATCTTTTGGATTTTTCCCTTCCGCCACAATCCCTAAGATGGTTCTTAAGCACTTTTCGCAATTACAACAATTCTCTTCGTTTTTAAAACACACTCTAATTTTAGTGGTTTCTTTAATAGTAGAAAAGTAATCCACAACCACTTTAGTTTTAGCTTGCCTTGTGAGTTCAAAACCATCATGAAAAACCCTTCCTGAAGCAAATCTTATTTTATTATCTGTAGTAGGATCAGATGCACAAGGGATTTCTAAACCAATAGAGTGTGAACTTGCGATATAGATACACTCTACCTTGAGCTTGAAAGCTAAAGGTATTGCAGCTGATATTATTGCTAAGCTATGGTGTAATCCATGCCACCAGGTGTCACCCAACCTTTTAGAGAAATCTTTGTCGATATTTCTTGGATTTATAAAGTTACCATAATTTGATTGAAGCAATATGTTATCTAATCCGTAATTCTTTGCAAATTCAACCGCATTTTCTTTATCAGCGTCCCATACGTCACTATTCTTTATTTCACTTTCATGCCATCCAAACTCTGTAATTAATATTGGTTTTTTGTCTTTCACTCTAATAAATGTTGTTATAGCATCTAATCCACCGCTGAATAAAGAAGCGACCTCATGAATAGGTTCATATGAGTTTTCCACAACTTTCCCCACTATAATTTCCCCTTGAAAATCCATATTCGGAAACATAATTTGATAAGACTTTTTTAAACTAGCTAAACAATCATAAAATGATTTATCTAATTCATTTACCTGGATTTTAGAATTAGTAATCCATATAAGGGGGATTACATTTGATAAAAAAGGAATGGTAAGTATGCTTTCTGGAATATCACAAAGTTCATGGTTATATTCTATAAATAGATTATTATTGGCTTTAAAGTATTTTTGTAATTTTTTTGTAGGAGTAAAATAGTAATCTACGCGATTATTATTAACTTTGATTTCATCTAAAACAATACTCTTCATAAATGTCACTCTTCTTCCTTTTTCATATTTCAAATTGATTTAACCATTTATTTACCATCTCATAATTAACATTAACATTTGTAATAATTTCTGAGTTTATCATTTTCTCTAATTGATTAAAGTTATCTCTATGAATAGTATTAATATTATAAGTTTCGGCCATTCCTTGTGCTCTCTCATCAATAGAAATAATAATAGATCTCTTCTTATTTCTCATTGCAAAAATCCCACCATGTAAACGCGTTCCTATATAATCAATTTCTTTATCTAGTATTTCTTCATATTTCTCAACTGAAGGAGGTACAACTTGTATTTCTTCTATATTTTCAAATTCCTTAAAGTAATCTAAATCCTTTGCATCTTGAACCCAAAAATAAATATTTTTATAATTTTTATTTAATAGATTAATTAAAAATTGATCTTTTTCAAAGTTTTTAGCGTGATGTGTTAGAGTGAAAATTACCTTATCAGCTTTTTTTGTTGGAATATCTTTACAAAATTCTGGGGTGAGTAGCCATAATGAGGCACATCCTGTATTTATAGCCTTAAACCCCATATCCTCTAAAATGTCTTTAGTTCTTTCATCTCTCACACTATGAATAAATCTATGCGATAGTACTTTTGAATATAATATTTTTGTATAAGTATTCACTTTACTCCCTTTTCCTGCTCCAACCCCCACCAAAACACTTCCTTTTAATGGTTGATAATTAAATAAATTTATATTCCATTGTGGAAAATGTGTAAGCATATTCATAGTTAATAAATTAGAACCCCCAACAAATTTATATTTTGCATCACTGTAAATTTGCACTCTGTTAGAGCGTCTTACCACTTGATACCAATGAAAAGGTGACACATGCGTAGGAAGTGTTAAGGTGAATTTATTATTTGTTATTTCTAATAATTGATGTCTAATACATTTCATAATTATGTCATCACCTTTATTAAGAGATCCTACCGATGTGTCTAGTAATAGTACATTATCCATATTGAAAATCCTCACTTTGATTATTTTTCAAACTTTAGAACCTTTATTTATATCTAATTATTAGTAATAAAGTACTAAAATTAAACTATTTGTTAGTCTAGATAGTTTGCGTTTGACTTCTTTAAGTAAGAAGAATTGGTATAGGTATTATTATATAGTCTTGTGTTATTTATTAATTTCCACCGTTATGATTTCATATAATTTTCAAATTCATTTTTGTTATTATAATTATTTCTTTGATAGTTTTTACTTAGACATAGTCTTTGATCAAAATCCTTGTATTTTAGATATATAAGTTAATCCCTTTTATTTTGCCATTTAATAAACTCAATTAAGGGTTTGAACTCTTTTATTTGGTCTTTTTTAAGACCATTTTTTTTAAGTTCTTCTACAAAATCTATCCATTCTTTTTCTAAGTAGCATGGATTAACCTTGGTAGTTTCTTGTTTTAGTAGTGTTATGAAATCAACATTTAATACGTTCGCAATTTTCTCCATTACTTGCAAGGAGGGATTTTTATTAATGTTACGTTCTATATTACTTAGATAAGACTTCGAAATTTTTGCCTGTTCAGCAAGTTCCGATAAGGTATACCCTCTCTTCTTTCTTAACTCTGCAATGTTTTTTCCAATCATAGGTTTACCTCTTCACTGTTTTTTCCATTTTTGAGTCAATGTGTTTAAAGGAATGTAATCAATCTTTATGTTAATGCTCTTTTTATTGAATGAATTACTCTCATTTGATCGTTACGAGTCATATTGGACCCAGATGGCAGACAGATTCCCGTTTCGAATAGATGTTTAGATACATCAGTATCTCTAGTATGAGGATAATAATTGTAAGTCCGAAAAAGAGGCTGCAAGTGAAGTGGTTTCCAAATATGTCGTGCCTCGATATTTTCCTCTTCAAGAGTATTTAGTAAATTGGGTATGGTAGTTTCTATTTCTTCTTGATCCATTGTCAAGGTTGTCAGCCAACGGTTTGATTGGGTATTCTCTAATTCGGGCATAAATTTTAATCCTGGTATATAGCCCAATTCGTGATAATATAAATCATAAATTGCCCTCCTGGCTTGTACTCTATCCTCTAATACTTCTAGTTGACCTCTGCCAATTCCAGCAAGAATATTACTTATTCGATAATTGTAACCAATCTCACTATGCTGATAATGTGGAGCAGCATCTTTTGCTTGAGTAGCTAAAAATCGAGCCTGTTTTAAGGCTTTCGTATCGTTAGAGATAAGCGCTCCTCCACCTGAAGTTGTGATGATTTTATTTCCATTAAATGAGTAGATTCCAAATCCCCCAAATGTTCCACTGTATTTACCTTTATATGTGGCACCCAGTGACTCAGCTGAATCTTCAATAATTGGAACTTCATATTGATTACAAATGGTTAAAAGTTCATCCATTTTAGCGGGTTGACCATATAGATTCACAATGATAACAGCTTTAGGGAGTTTACCGTCATTAATTGCCTCTTTAAATGCCCTTTCTAAAGCGGTAGGTGACATATTCCATGTTTCAGGTTCTGAATCAATGAAAATAGGTTCCGCATTTTGATAGAGAATTGGGTTTGCCGTTGCCACAAATGTAAGACTTGAACAAAAAACTTTATCGCCCTTTTGGACACCTAATAAAGAAAGAGCCAAATGAATCGCTGCAGTTCCTGAACTGACTGCAACAGCTTCTTCGACTCCTACATATTCTGCTAACTCTTTTTCAAAAGCATCAATATTTGGTCCTGATGGCGCAATCCAATTTGTTTCAAAAGCATCTTTAATATACTTTTCTTCATTGCCGCTCATATGGGGCGACGATAAAAGGATTTTTTTCTCATTCATTACTTCACCTCCGTATAACTACAAATTTTCCCACATAATAATTCTCTTAATTGAGATATAGAAGTAATTTTATAATGAGCTTCATATTCAGAATCTACACTTATATTTTTATAAATTCCTTGTTCTGTTTGTAATTGTATTGTCAACCAACCAAGTTTTTTTGCTGAAATAAAATCCTTGGATGCATTATCGCCAACATATAGCAAGTGAGGACCATCTAATTTAAAATACTCCATTACTTTTAAATATGGAACGTTACTTGGTTTCCAATTCTTACGGCCATACTGATCACTATAAATTAAAACATCAAAATATTTATCCAATTCTAATGCCTTTACTTTTTTTTCTTGAGTAGTTAAAAAGCCATCAGTAAGTAAGCCCATTTTATATTTACTACTTAACCATTTAATAATATTTATTGTTTCATCTGAAAGTGAAATATTTGGAGTATGATTCCGGTATACAAAAACTAAGTTTTTAATATCAAGTTCACTATAACCAACATTAAGAAATTCTAGAGTTTTATTAAATAGATTATTTCTTATTCCTTTATTAAAAAGTACGATCGCTATCTCATAAAAACCTTTTATATTATTAAAACTTAAATGATGATCAACTGCTTTAAGTCCACTCTTCACAAAATCATATTCTGAGTACAACGTATCATCCATATCAAATATAACTGCACCTATCATTTAATTTCATCCCTATTTAGAAAAATAGCATCATCATATCTCAACATTAAAAGACCGTCATTCCAACTATTCATATTAATAGTAGAATCCGTATTAGTTAATGTTTCAATAATATATTTAGGAAAATTAGCACCAGCAGCAATTGATAATGGTGACCCTCCACCGAAGCGAGGGTTTATTTCTATAAACTTTATATCTCCATGATTTGTATAGAAACATTGCAACGTAATACATCCAATTACTCCAGGTAATTTATTTATAACATCCTTTGCAGCATTCATTAGGAGCTTATTTTTTACAGTTAGCCCTTTACTGACTTCACCAGCACGAGTCTCTATCCTAAGTCTAGGTACAGCCGTTAGATAATCCCCATTAAAATCAACAAAAACATCTATTGTATATTCATTTCCAGATAAAAATTCTTGTAAAATTGGCTGAGATATATAGTCCTTAAAAAAAATTAGTTCTTTTCGATTATTAATTTTATATACTCCTATACTGGAACTGCCTTTTGCAGGTTTAATTAAGTACGGAAATACTGAATTTTCGTCTAATAGGACATCTTCAATATTGTATTCTTTAGGGCATTCAATATTATTTTCTTTAAAAAATTGAGTTGTTTTACTCTTATCAAAACAAATTTCGTTTACTTTAAGAGATGACGCTAATATTGTAACTCCTAATTTCTCAAATTCCTTTTTATGTTTAGAAATTATACAAAGTTCTGAATCTATTAATGGGATTAATAGATTTACTTCGTTTTTAATACAGATTTCTTTTAGTTTAAAAATATAACTTTTATCATAGACAGGCGGAACAATTTCATGATGATGAGAAACAAATGCAGCGGGAGATGTACTTTTAACATCACATGTTATTATCTTCCCAGCATTATTTAGTTCTTTAAGCTCTTTTTTAAAATGCTCAATTAAAGAAACCCTTCTTCCACTACTTGTAAACAGAATATTAATTTTTTTTGATTTCACTTTTGATTTCTCCCTTGAAAATTGGCATAGTAACATTAACATCTTGATTTATTCCTTCAGACATTAATACTTTTTTTATAGTGATTAAAAGAATTTTAATGTCTAAACAAAAAGTATTATGATCTACATACCAAACATCCAATTTGAATTTTTCTTCCCATGTTATTGCATTTCGTCCATTTATCTGTGCCCATCCAGTAATACCAGGGCGAACATGATGACGTTTAGCTTGATCTTCTGTATATAACGGAAGGTATTCCATTAAAAGCGGCCGTGGCCCTACTAAACTTAGATCTCCTTTAACAACATGAACTAGCTGAGGCAATTCATCTAGGCTGAACTTTCTTAGAGTGTTACCAAATGAAGTTAATCTCAAGTGATCCGGAAGAAGTTTTCCTTGATCATCCTTTTGATTATTCATGGAACGAAACTTATAAAGATAAAATGGAGTTCCGTTTAGACCTGGTCTCATCTGTTTAAAAAGAATAGGTGATCCAAGTCTAATCTTTATTAAGACACCAATAATTAAGATTAGTGGGCTTAAGCATAGTAATAAAATGATTGATATGAATAAATCAAACATTCTCTTCATATTTTCACTTCCAGCGGATTTATTTACGATACGAAACAACTAATTGTTGTTTGATTTCTTCTAATAAATTAGAAACCTTCATGTTTTCTGATTCCGTACCCAATTTGTATGCATGTAATAATAGATTTTTGAACTTCTCCTTATTTAGTTCTTCTTGTTCCATTCTTTTCACCATATTTCTATTAATTTTGCATTAAAAAATCCTCACTTTGTTCGAAGCGAGGATTTTCCGTATCTTTGTTCTTTTTGTACCCATTAGGATTTCGAGATTGCCATCTCCAAGAATCTCGACACATATCACTGATGTTTCTCTTTGCAGTCCATTTCAACTCTTTTTCTGCTTTTGTAGGATCAGCATAGCAAACTGCAGCATCTCCTGGTCTAGGGAGTGTAATTTTAAATGGAATGTTAACTCCAGTTGTCGATTCAAATGCTGATAAGACTTCTAAGACGCTGTAACCTTTTCCAGTACCAAGGTTATAGATGTTTACTCCAGAAGCTTTTATAGTTTTATCAAGTGCAAAAACATGTCCTTGTGCAAGATCGACTACATGTATATAGTCTCTGACACCCGTACCATCGATAGTTGGATAATCTTCCCCAAAAACTTGAAGTTCTTTTAATTCTCCTACGGCTACTTTAGTGATATAAGGCATCAGATTATTAGGAATTCCACTAGGATCTTCACCTATCTCTCCACTTTCATGAGCACCAATCGGATTGAAGTACCTTAGAATTGAAATGCTCCATGCAGCATCTGAAATATATAAATCCTGAAGTATTTCTTCAATCATTAACTTGGTTCTTCCATATGGGTTCAATGCTTGTAAAGGAAAATCTTCTGAAATAGGTACACACTCTGGCAACCCATAAACAGTAGCAGAAGAACTAAATACAAGTTTTTTTACTTTGTATTTTTGCATGAGTTCACAAAGAATAATGGTAGACGTAATATTGTTTTTAAAATATTTGAGAGGATGATCGACTGATTCTCCTACTGCTTTAAGTCCAGCGAAGTGGATAACGGCATCTATTTTATTTTCTATAAACACCTTTTCGAAAAGATCTCGATTTAAAAGGTCGGCCTGATAAATCTTTATTGTTTTCCCTGTTATTTCACAAACACGCTTTAAGGATTCGGGTTTACTATTAGAAAAATTATCAACCACAATAATATCATAGCCCTCATTCAAGAGCTCTACACATGTATGGCTTCCTATAAATCCAGCTCCGCCGGTAACTAGTATTTCCATTTTAGGAGTACCTCGCCTTCGTATAAAATCAAGCATCCATTAATTCATAGATTTTATTAATTTCATTTTCATTACCATAATCTTTAGAAAGAACATTTGAAACCAATTTCTTTCTAAAAGCATCATTTTTAATAATTTCACGAAGTCCTCTAACAATTCCATCCCGACCACACTCTGTAATTAAGGCATCAAAACCATTGACCGCTTGACTCTTCGCTGTAGGAAAATTCGTTAGCACAACAGGTTTACCTAGAACTTGTGCTTCTCGAATTGTAACTGCTTTTCCTTCATATCGGGATGGTTGAACGTAGATATCACATGCCTTGATATATGGATATGGATTAGTTTTCTTCCCTAATAAAATAAATTGTTTTTCCACTCCTAAATACTTTATCAAGGTTCTTAATTCATTTTCTAGCGGGCCATAACCAACAACGTACCATTCAATGTCAAATCCATCGTCTACTAGTTTTTTACAAGCCTTTACAGCTTCATCTAAACCTTTTGCATGTGTTAAGCGACCGACAGTTAATAATATCGTTTTCCCTAGAACTTTAGTAATCTCTTTAGGATTTTCTAACTGTGCTTGTTCCTTAATAAATTCAGGAGATAGTATGTTTTCAATTACTGTTGTTTTATCTTTAAAATCAGGAAAAACATTTAAAAATGTTTGAGAACATTCTTCTGAAACTACCACAATTTCATCTAATTTCCGCCACATTTTTTTCTCTATTCTCTTGTTGACGTATATATTTGAATAATCGGTATGAATCCAACCAATTTTTTTCTTGGCTTGTACCTTATCTCCGATAAAATGATGTGGCCATAGAAAACCTATGGCCACATCATATTCTTTATTTTGTTTTGGCAGCAAACGATTAGAGAACTCCCAGCCATATTGAATGGATAAATAACCTGGCTCTTCAACCTTTTTTACTTTTCCATGAAAAAGACCTGTATATTTTGCAATAATTCTAGAAATAGCAATTGGATAAAAACCGTCTTTCATTATTTGATGAATAGATTTTCTAAATGTTGTATAAGATGGTTCTTCCGGCAATAAAATGGGTCCGTCTGGAATAAAAGAAAGAAATTCTCCTTCATGTTTAAATAATAATAAATCGACGTCGTATTTATTGTAATCGATTTGATTTAACAACCCTATGAGACTTCTTTCAACTCCGCCTATTGCCAAATCAAAAGAAGTAATCAAGATCTTTTTCTTCATTATTAAAACCTCTTTTTCAGGATACTTCATATAGTTTTAGCCAATCTTTAACATTACTTTTAATATCATAGCCTTTAGTTGATATGAATTTTTTTATTGTTTCAATGTCCGGTGTAGTAATTAATAAGGAATTTATTGTTTCTTCACACCAAATATCAAGAGGTTCGTCTAAACTAATAAAGGATGCTAGTCCTAGTTCCATATCAGTACTTTTTGGTAGGGTATCTGAAATAATACAAGGTGTACCAGCTCCTTGTGCTTCTAAGGCTGCAATTCCAAACCCCTCGAATAAAGATGGAAATAAAAAAACATCAAAGGCTTTCATTAATCTAGGTATATCCGTTCTCACCCCTAAAAATCTTATATGATCTTTTATTCCTAAAGCTTCTGCTTTTTGCTCTATTTCTGATTTCAAGGGTCCATCTCCAATTAAAAGTGCTATAAATCTTCTATCTTTCTTTAATAATGTTTCCAAAAAATGTAAAATGAAGATATGGTTCTTCGAATCTGAAAAACGTCCAACGTGTCCAATAATTTTTACATCTTTTCTTAAATCAAATTCTCTTATGACGCTTGTCTTGCTATTATTATTTGTTTCTGTAAATTCAGTAAGATTAATTCCATTCTTTAATATTAAAACCTTTTTATTTTTAACTATCTGTTTACCAAACATGAAACGTGTAGCTTCAGGACTACATCCACAATATCTATTTGCTGAAATTTTCATCATAGTTTGCAAAGCTTTATGAGTTAATTTTCCCTTTATATGGTTTCCTTTAGTCCAATTATTACTGTGGGAATGACAAATCCTTATTTTAATTCCAACCATCTTTGCTGCTAAAGCGGGAAAGCCAGCTTGATAATCAGTATGAGCATGAACGGCTTGATATGGATAAGAGGACATAATTTTAGCTAACCTTTTAAGATATACTATAGGTCCAGATTTACCTAAACTTGGAGTTTTGTATAATTTTCCGCCTAAACTGATAATTTCATCTTCAAAATCTTGTTTCTTATTTGAATGGGTAATAAAATCAAATTGAATTTTCTTTCTATCTACATGTCTATATATATTCATAATAATCGTTTCGGCACCGCCACGATCCATTGCACTTACAATATGTAATATTCTCTTTGGAGAATTTAACCCATCCAATATATCCACCACCTCCCTCAAAATAAGGTTTCAATAACATCACTTTTATATAAAATATTTAAACTGATGACATTTTCATAAAAATAAAAAATAAAAAATAAGACAAGAATTAAATAATATATTAGTTTTTGATCCTTTTTACTAAAAAGCTCAATAAGCCACGATATTAAAATCAGTTGGTATAAATTAAAGTAAATAGAGATCCTTGCAAATATCCATTGTTGTGTTGAAATGATCATAAAGACCAAGCCTAATAAAGCCATATTTACTATATAGTCACTTTTCGGAAATATAACTCGAAGTTTATCTTTGCCTAAGTATGCAATTAATAATGGTGCAGCACTTACTGCTACTCTTATTACACTGGCGCCACCTTCATTGAAACTTGAGTAATCACTATATTGAGTATCCTCTAAAGCTGTAAATAATAAAGATGTAAATCGACCAAATCCTAGGACGATAATTACCGAAAAAGTTAACCAAGCTAGAGTCGACTTAGTCCAAGCCTTTGTTCTTACTAAAAAATAAATAGGTAAGAGTATGAGTGCACTTTGATGAAAGGTAGATGCAATAAGAACTATTACAGCATACTTTATAAAATTCCCATTTATTAAATATTTGGTTGCAGTGAAAAAAATGGCTGCTGCCAGTACTTGACGTATTCCATTCATCGATACTAAATGTAGTCCACCTGTAATATATACAAAGGTACTTAGTTCAAAAAGTCGTGAATATTTATATAGAACTAAAATAATTAATACATTTGTTATTAAAGCAGTAGTAAAGATCATGATCTGTGGATCTTCCGAAAAATACTTTAAAATCATCTGTAAGATTCCAAAGCCCATATCTTTTTGTGAAGTGATATACTCCCATGTAAAGTCATTTTCTCTATAAATATTTTTGTAGTTGAAGGTATCACCAATATTCGTTCTTAAGCCTGAAATAAAAACCAGACACAAAACAACTCCAAAAACCCATATTTTATTAGGCTTGTAAATTTGAAAGCCAGTTGGTGTAATAAATGGATAAGTAGAAAAGTACCTTGCTAGGTATGAAAAAATTAATACAATGGCGAGATTAATCCAAAGTATAGTCATTTAAATAATTCCCTTCAATAACTTAAGACCTAGTTTTACTTATAATGAGTACATATAATAAGAAGCCAAAAGGAAAGGCAAATATAGTTGAAACTTTCTTAGGTGTCTCTAGGAATAGTTTCCGGTTTTTCATAAGAAGATTGCTAGAAACATAATGAATCGCTTGTTTATATTTAAAAAGATTACCTCCAAAGGGTAACTTCATTAGTTCTTTCCGATAAAACGAAAAGCCCATAGGATTTTTGAGGTATTGATTATACATATTGAGAGAAGATCCATCAGGAAGGTACTCAACATGACAAACTACTTCATTCATAAGTAACAATTCATATTGTTTATCCAGCATATAGTATTTATAAGCTAATCCAACATATTTCTCGTTTTTAAAAATGGGATAAGGATATAGCTTCGTTAAATCAGTACGGTAAACAAGTTTTTTATCTCCTGTAACACCATATTTGTTATAAAGATCAAATAAAGTAGCAGAAAAAAGGTTCTCAGGTAACTTTGAACCGATGATTTGATGATTACTTGTTGCGTCTAGAGCTGCGATTCCACTGACCTTTGCACTGCCATGCTTTCGCCAAAATGATAGGATGTTTTCAATTGCCCCATCTGCCATATAGTCATCAGAATCTATACATACATTTAATTCAGTTTCTATTTGGTTGTAGGCTGTGTTATGCGCTCCATGCATTCCTTGATTTTCTTGCCAACAATACTTAATATCAATTTTATTTTCATTTATCCAACTAGCTACTAACTCTTTTGTATGATCTGTTGATCCATCATCAATGATTAACCAAATAAAATTTTTATTATTTTGACGAACTAAGCTTTCATAACATTTCCCGAGACAATAAGCTCTATTATAGGTTGGTGTAAACACTGTTAAAGTTTTCATTTTTGATTCACCCTGTCATCGATAAATAGTAATCTTTTATTTTATCGGCTGTTTCATATATGGAATACCCTTGTTTAGATAAGGAATCCGATTTAATAGTTCTTGTCGTGTTGCGACATGTTATTTCTAATAATTTAGCTGCCCATGCTAAACAATTATCAATAGGGAGAAATTCAATAAGATTGATACCCAAATCTACCTCTTTTGAAATTCGATCGGATATCAGACATGGCAGCCCCGCTGCTTGAGCTTCTATAAGTGAAACTGGCAAACCCTCATGTAGAGAAGGAAAGACAAAAACATCGAATGCTTGTAGTATTCGATTAATGTCACTACGGACCCCTATAAATTTTACTTTACTTTCCAGATTAAGAGACTTAACTTTAGCTAAGATTTCTTGTTTTAAAGGACCATCACCTACTAAAATTAAGATAGAATTCTTTTTTTGTTTATTAAAATTTGCAAAGATATCAATCAAATGCTTATGATTTTTTTGATGAGCAAATCTTCCGACATGACCTAAAATAAATGCATCATTTGCAATATTTAATTCTTTTCTCACTTTATATCTTATTTCAGATGAGAAAGAAAAAAGATTGTAATCAATCCCATTTTTTAAAATATTGGCATTATTTTTTTCTTTAAATAACCATTTTGCTGCCTGTCTCGAACAAGCTAAAAAATTAGTTGCATTGGGCATGATTAATGTTCCTGCATACCATTTGTAAATTCTTGCAGCCAAGCTTCCTTCACTTTGTGTATTATGACTATGTGAAATTCTTTTTGGTATTCCAGCCTTTTTAGCTGATTGAAGAACGAGCCCGCTCATTTTATCCATGTGGGCATGAACAACTTTATAGGTATTATTCTCCTTGAAAAATTCTTCTAATTGTTTTTTATATTTAAAATGTCCGACATCGGTAAGATATGGAATTCTATGAATTTTACCACCAAGATTTAAGATTTCAGTATCAAATACACCCTCTTTGGATGTAAGAAAATCAAATTGAATTTTCGAGCGGTCAATATTACGATATAAGTTCATGATAAGGGTTTCTGCTCCTCCCCTATTCATATTAACGACAACATGTAAGATTCTTAGTGGACTGCCCACATAATATCCTCCTTATCTATCATATATAATTTATAAATTTCGCTTTTCACTTCTAGAATTTTTTTTGTACTATATTTATTTTCAATTATTTTCCGACCGTTTTTCCCGTATTTTATTCTCAGTTCACTATCACCAAAAACCTTTAAGATTTTTTCTTTAAAATTAGGTTCGTCATTTCTCTCAATTAGCCACCCGTTTTGGTTATTCTTTACTAATTCAGAGTGTCCTCTATTTTTAACCGCAATAACAGGTAGCCCACATGCCATTGCTTCCATAATATTAACCGGTAATCCTTCTCTCAAACTTGATGCTACAGCAAGGTCACTTATCTTGAGTAACACATCAATATCATTCCGAAAACCTAGAAAGTCGACATTTTCACTTATGCCTAGAGTCTCCGCCAGTTTCCGGCAGTCATCTAATAAAGGACCTTCTCCAGCTAGTAGTAGCCGGGCATTGGGTATATCACCCTTTATTAAGGAAAAAGATCGCAATAGTAATTGTTGGTTTTTATTTTTATTAAATTCAGCCGCGTAGAACATAAGAAAATCATCATCATGATACCCCTTCTCTAATCTAAGTACAGATCTGTTAAAAGGAGAAACTGGATGAAAACGCTCTGTATCCACTCCAACACCATGAACATGTTTAATCACTTGTGCTTTGAAGTTTCTTTTCCTTGCAAGTCGAAAATCCTCTTCATTAATCGTTATCAAACAATCTGTAAGTTTTGCTAAGTATTTTTCAATAGGGTAATAGAGCAGCCAGTTTATTAAAGGAGAACCTTTACAAAAATGGAATCCGTGTGCCGTATAGATCATCTTTGTTCCTTTTTCTCTTGCTTTCCGTCCAGCGAGCCTAGCAAGAACTCCTCCCATAGGAGTGTGACAATGAACAAGTTGAAAGTTGTTACTTTCAATGAGCTTTTCTAGATCTTTGTAGGCTTTAAGGTTATCAATTTTGATCGGAGACCTTTGAATGGGTATAATATGCTTTTTATCAACAAAAGGAAGAACTAAATCACCATGTGCAGCTGTATGAACTTCATATCCTTGCTCTTTAAACCATTTAAAGTAAGGTAGGTGAAACGCTTCAAAATGATAATCCTTTGTTGCACAAAATAGGACTTTCTTCTCCATGAGTCACCATCCGCTCCTTTTCCTTTTCAAGTTATTTATTTTATTAATTCTCGATTCAATACATTTGTTAAGTAATTCAATATATTTTCTCTTAAGTCACCACGTTGGAGAGCCATTTCAATAGTTGTTTGGATAAAGCCGATCTTTTCTCCGACATCATACCTGATGCCTTCAAAATCATACGCATACACACTCTCATATTCATTCAAGCGGCTGATTGCATCTGTTAATTGAATTTCATCACCTGCACCAGGAGGTTGGTCTCCAAGAATTTTGAAAATTCCAGGATTTAAAATATATCTTCCCATAATAGCTAAGTTTGAAGGTGCATCTTCTTGTTTTGGCTTTTCAACTAGACTTGTAACATTGTATAAACGGTTTCCAATCTCATTGGCTTCAATAATTCCATATCTGGATACTTCCTCATTAGGAACTTTTTGTACTCCAAGAATTGAAGCTTTAGACATTTCATACTGTTCAATCATCTGTTGTAGACAAGGTTTTTTGGCATCTACAATATCGTCACCCAGCAAGACCGCAAATGGTTCGTCACCTATAAACTTACGCGCACACCAGACAGCATGTCCTAATCCTTTAGGTTCTTTTTGTCTAATATAATGTATATCAACTAACTTAGAAGATTTCTGAACTTCCTTTAATAATTCAAACTTTCCCTTTTCGAAAAGGTTTTGTTCCAATTCAAAGGAATGATCGAAATGATCTTCTATTGCTCGTTTCCCCTTCCCAGTCACAATAATAATATCTTCAATGCCTGATTCAATTGCTTCTTCTACGATATATTGAATGGTAGGTTTATCAACAATTGGTAACATTTCCTTCGGCATAGCCTTTGTTGCCGGAAGAAATCTAGTTCCTAATCCTGCAGCCGGTATGATGGCTTTTCTAATTTTCAAGGTGATTCCTCCTTAGTTTGAGAGTGGCACTAGCGAAGGTGTGGTGAGACGCTCATTGGCCAAATCAACAAGTATTTTTCGTAATGATTCTTTATCCATATCTGAATAACTATTTATGATATCCTCAATTTCTTTAGAATAAAGTTTGCCTGTCTTGCCTACGTATATATTGGGATAGATTTGCTGTTCGTGAATTTCTTCTTTATTTAACAATTCTTCAAATAGCTTCTCTCCCGGTCGCATTCCAGTAAATTCTATGGATATATCTTCTTCCGAATGTCCTGAAAGTTTGATCAAGTTTTTAGCCAAGTCGACTATCTTTACAGGATGCCCCATATCTAGCACGAAAATTTCGCCTCCTTTAGCAAGGGCCCCCGCTTGGATGACAAGCCTAGAAGCTTCTGGAATGGTCATGAAATAACGAATCATATCAGGATGTGTAACAGTAATGGGTCCACCTTTTTCAATTTGCTTGGTGAATAAGGGGATGACACTTCCACGACTGCCCAATACATTCCCAAAACGAACTGCAACAAATTTAGTTTCACTATCCTGATTCATTTGCTGAATCGTCATTTCCGCAAGTCTTTTGGTAGATCCCATTACACTTGTAGGATTAACGGCTTTATCACTTGAAATCATCACAAAGGTTTTAACTCCAATCCAACTAGCTGCATTGGCTGCATTCATCGTCCCAATCAGATTATTTTTGACCGCTTCTTCCGGATTCCGTTCCATTAGTGGCACATGTTTATGTGCAGCTGCATGATAGACGACATCTGGTTGATATGTAGCCATGACTGATAGCATCTTTTTATGATCCTGAAGGTCAGCAATTTCTGTTATAAACTCTATTTTAGAGTTTTGATAGGTCTCCTTTAATTCCATTTCTATTGTATAGATGCTGTTTTCTCCATGACCAAGTAAAATTAGTTTTGAGGGGTTAAAATTTGAAATTTGCCGACAAATTTCTGAACCAATAGAACCGCCAGCCCCCGTGACTAAGATGACCTTTTCGGTTACATATTCTGAAATTCCGTCGATATCTAGCTCCACCGGCTCTCTTCCAAGAAGATCCTGTACCTGCACATCTCTAAATTTGTTAACAGATACTTTTCCTGTCAGCAAGTCTTCTAACATAGGGAGGATTTGAGTTTTCGCATTGGTTTTTGCACATTCTTGAAATATTCGATTCATTTCCTGTTTATTTAACGAAGGAATGGCAATAATAATATGTTCAATATGTAAGGCTTCAACTTTTCTTGCAATTTTGCTTACTCCTCCAACTACTGGAAGCCCTAAAATATCGAGCTTTTGTTTACGATAGTTATCATCAATAAATGCTACAGGTAATAAATCCACCTCGTTATTTTTTAGTAATTGCCTTGCAACCATCGTTCCAGCTGATCCTGCTCCTACAATTAACGTTCTTTTTTTATTTTCATTTTTTAGTAAATATTGATCTCTATACATTCTCCAGAAAAATCTAGAACCACCAATCAACAACATATGAAGTAGCCAAGTTACTGCTAATAAACGGTAAAAAACGTCTTGAAAAAGAAGTGCCTGCACAAGTCCTGTTATAAAAATTGATGCCGTAACCGTCTTGAAAATAATGACTAATTCCCCTATACTTGCATACTCCCAAGCCTTTTTGTATAAGTGAAAAGAAATGGCAAATAAATGATGGCTGAGTAGGAGTGTAATAGAGCTGAGCACTATTGGAATCGTAAAAACATAAATACTAGCATTTACTAAAAAACGACCTAAGAAAATAGCTGATATGACAATACACGAGTCTATTAATATAAATAGTGATAGTCTTTGCTTATACGTCAAACCAATTCACCTCACTTTTTCTTTTTATCTTTTTGTCGATAAAGTACTAATGCATACAGTTTTAAGTAAAACTGTATGCATTAGTACTTTAATAGAATATAGGGCATTTAACCCCTCCTCACCCCACACTCTTGACGACTGGCGTCTAAGGTTTTACAACCCACAGCATGAACGAGTGCCTCCATTTATAATGGCAAGGAGACATCACCAAATACTATTGACTTGTAAAGTTTTGTTTGTTCTTAATAAAGAACTTCTGAGTAAATTTTTTTTGGCTAGTTAAATGATTCTCTTGAATATTTTAGTAAGCCAGTTTTGTGGATTTGTATTTAAAATGACCCCAACCATTTTATCTTCAACAAATTCAAGAATTCTCTTTGTTGCTAAAGCGTTTTTTAACTGCGTTTTTCCATTATTAAATACGAGGACGATTCCATTGCAATAATTCGCCAATATTTTCGCGTCCGTAAATTCCAGTATGGATGGAGAATCTATAAGAATCACATCATAAACCTTTTCACATTGAGTTAAAAAGTCTTGCATAACTGTCAAACCTATAATTTCACCAGGATTGAAGGGAATAGGACCGCTAGTTAACACATCTAGATCCCCCATTCCTGTTTTGTACACCGTCTTTTCAACTGATGAGTGAATTGAATCAGATAAAATATTAGTCAATCCTACATTATTTGGAATCTTAAAAATCGAGTGAATAGTAGGATTTCTAAAATTAGCATCTATTAGCAGAACCTTCTCTTTATTTTGTGCCATGGAAACTGCTAGATTTGCTGCAGCCGTTGATTTACCTTCTCCAGAATTTGGGGAAGTAACCATAATGATATTCCTTTTTATTGAAATAGAAGAAAATTTAATATTTGTTCGAATCGTTCTATATTGTTCGGAGATTAGTGAATCTGGACTTGAATAAGCTATCAAATTTCTTTTTTTTAGTTTATGACCTGATTTTTGTTGAATTATCGA
This sequence comes from Peribacillus sp. NPDC097264, assembly GCF_050277925.1. Lineage (NCBI taxonomy): Bacteria > Bacillati > Bacillota > Bacilli > Caryophanales > Bacillaceae > Peribacillus > Peribacillus sp. NPDC097264. The sequence continues at coordinate 122,312 of NZ_JBNNSR010000005.1, read as the reverse complement.
CATTTATTCCGCCTCACAATTCTACCCTTGCGTTTTTTGTTTGTTTAGCTTGCTGAGTTTCCTTGAATTTTTGTATATTCTTTTTATTAACATTTGAATTCTTTTTATTCATCTTGGAAACACGTCCTATAACTGGAAATCCTATAATATCCTCTATTTCTTGCTCGCTACGGACTGTATAATCTAGGGAATTCAATAAGAATGCTAAACCAATGCCAATAACTAATCCAACAATGCTACTCTTAATAATTGTCCCATTCCTGTCCCCATTAATTGGCGATAAGTTTACTTTAGCTGGTGACAAGTCTCTTATTTTTTTAAAGTTCACGATATTAGGCGCTTCCTCTTTAAATACTTGAGCCGTCTTATCGGCTATCTCGGCAGCCATATAAGGATCAGATGATGTTACACTGATACTTACTACTTCAGAATCTTCTACACTTGTAACGGTTATTGCTCCAGCTAAAGCCTCTGGAGACATTGGTAATTCCATTTCGTTAACAACCTTTTGTAAAACGGTTGTATCTTTTATGATTACTTGAAGTGTTTTCATTTTATCTTGATTAGCTTCTATGATAATTCTAGTGGATGACTGATATAGAGGTGTAGTTGATAAGGTTTTAAGATAGCCTGCAAGAGTGAATAATAGTGCTACGATAATAACAATCCATAACCGCCTACCAATGATTTCAAATAATTGTTTTATATTTATCTCTTTTGCTGATTTTTGTTTCTCATAGTTTGTATTGTATGGGTTTGACATAGAACCACCTTTTTCAATATTTTGTAAGGACTATACTACCATTTTAGTTCGTTATAAAGAACATGTCAACAAAACGTTACAAAAAAAACTTTTTTTGACATTCAACTAAATTATTTCAAGAGATAACTTCTAATTGACCCCCTAATAGTTGGTTAAATAGTCCCCTACTTTGGGCAAGTTCATTGAATCGTCCTTGTTGAATAATTTTACCTTGATCTAAAACAAGTACTTGATCGGCGTTTGAAATGGTGGATAGACGATGTGCAATCACAACAATAGTCATATGGCCTTTTAAGCTTTCTAGTGCTTTTTGAATTTTAGTTTCATTCTCGGTATCTAATGCGCTTGTAGCTTCATCTAATATAAGAATTGCTGGTTTACGTAAAATTGCCCTAGCAAGGACAATTCTTTGCCGTTCACCGCCTGAGAGCCGTATTCCTCTATCTCCAATCTCGGTATCCATTCCTTTCGGAAGTTGTTCTACAAAATCCGCTGCTGCAGAAAAGTGTAATGCCTCCCAGATTTCTTCATCCGTTGCTTCAGGTTTCATCAATAATAGGTTTTCCTTGATTGTAGCATTAAACAAAAATGGGTCTTGTGAAATATAACTAATAGATTTTCTTAAGGATAATAAATTGTCGGAAGTAAGAACTGCATGATCTATAAGGATTTCTCCTTTTTCAGGACGGTTTAAACCTAATATCATATCAATCAATGTACTTTTCCCCGCACCAGACCTACCTACAACAGCAGTCATTTGATTAGAGGGAATAAATAGATTAATATCTTTGAGCGCATATAAATCTTCTTTTGAATTATAACGATATGATACATGAGAAAATTCCAAACCCTTTTCGATTTTTAATGGTTTTATACTTTGATAATTACTCGTATTTATTTCTCTGGCCTCGGAACTTTGGTTTTTAAGTTTTATTAGTGCTTTAAATGAGGGAATCACACTTACTAAATACTCCATATTAGATTGAATACCAGTGATTCTAGGCCATAATCTTGAAAAGATGACTAAAATCATTAACATTTGTGCAGGTTGGGATTCGAAGTAACTAAAAGAAAAGAAAACTAAAAATGCTATGAGGAAAGCTGATACCAATTTATAAACCAAACTTGATAGAGTGTTTAGTTTGGTGAAATTGACATAATTCTTCTCCATTTTTTTACTTAAAGTAAGAAAACTAGTTAATTGAGATTGTTCCATTGTATTGCTTTTTATATCTTTGATCCCATTAAAATGATCAGTTATTGTCCCTAAGTAATTTTGAGAAATTTGAAGGGTCTCTTCTCCTAAGGTTTGGGACTTCTTCAAAAAGGTTCTTGAGAAAACCATCAGTACAAATCCAAATAGGAGAATTAAACTAGTCAGTTGATAGGATAACCAAAAGGCTAAACCAATTTGAATCATCGTAAATATTAACGAAGAAATAAACTGAAAAAATAAGCTAATGCCTCCACTCACACGAAACACTTCAGTAGTCATCAAATTGATAAGATCCGATTTTCGCTTATTTAGATAGAAGAACCAATTGGCCTGAATTAGGTTCCTATAAGTTTCCTCTCTTAAATACCTTGTAAAACTCTGTTGAATCCTCACATTTAAAATTAATTGTTGGCGTTGAAAGTAACCTTGGCCAATTATTAAAATAATAAAAATACTTAAGATAATAAGTAAGCTTATCATTTCAGGAATATTATCGAATAAATTAGAAGCCCATGATAATCTTGTATTTTCTCCTAGTTCTACAACACCAATAAGACCAAGTAAAGGTACTAATAAAAAAATACCAATCCCTTCAAAAATACTGATTAAAAGCATGGCCATCATATTGACATATAGGATTTTACCTGAATAAGAATGTATCTGTTTTGCGAAATATAGGAGTTCTTTCATTCCTTTGCCCCCCTAGAATAGGCACTTTTCTTTCTTATCCTCCATACTGTTAAGAAAGGACGTAAAGGAAAATATAAAAAATGAAGGGTTTTTGGCAATGGCAATGTTTCTAAATCAGTCGGGTAAGGATACATTGTACTTAAGATATACAATGTTTTTTGTTGAAAGGACTGCAGAGAATATAAGTGTTTTTTATGGAAACGTGCAATATCATCGGGTAAGGGTTCTGTATGTAGGTTTACCATTCTTTCCAGATAGAATATAGATTCTTGAGCTAATGTTTGTGCCCGCGTCCCTCTTTTCATAGATTCCATTTCTTTGTTTATTGATACACCCAACAGTTGAGAGGATAGAATGATTGCTTGACCACCTAAGTGTAGGTAATGATATTTTTTAAGTAATTTTGATAAAACTGACCATTTTAATTCTTGGTTTAACAAGTGTTTAATATCTAATAACCAACGAAGTCGTGACCAGCCATGACGTGCTCCATGTGTTATCAAAAAAAAGCATAAGTCCTCTTTCCCTAACAAATTAATTGGAGAGCTTGTGATTAGGTTAGTCCTTTTCCTTTCCCATAATTCATTAAAACATGGTTCCATTCCTGGTCCTGGATTTAATCTCCAATGTACTTCAATTTTCGTATTAGTTTCTTGATGAAAAAAGGCTATATGATGATGTCTCCATTTCCAGTCACCTAATACAGATTGAAAATAGTCATCTTTTACATATCCCATGCTAATAAGTAACTTCTCTACTTTACCAAGGTCTTCAAGCGAAACTAGAAAATCTAAATCACTTGATGTCCGTAACGAAATATCACCATATAGCTCTAAACCTAACAGTGGTCCCTTTAAAAAGAGAGTGCGAATCTGATTGTTCCTTAAAGCATGACTTATATTTATCATGGTGGCAGTTAATTGCAACATATGAATAGTATTTTCTTGATATTTTGCCTGTAAGGTTTTTAAAACGAATGGTGGAACTTGTTCTTCTATCTTTTTCAACTTAGGATATAGTACAGGAAAAAGGCGATGATGCCATGTAAGATCTAAAAAAAGATCCCAATCAATCTCTTTTTTATTAAACCTTTTTAAAATGTCTTTATTATTTTCTATTTTCACAAGTTCCAGTAACAATCTTAATTCTTCAGGTATATTGGCTACATTAAGAGCATTACCCATTTTATTCACCTTCAGCCTTTTTATTCCTGTTTTCCTTTGCAAAAGAAGCTACAACCGTAAATTTATTCATCGTTTCCGATCCTGATATATAATATGGACCACTACGCAACCATGCATGAGCAACTAAATTCCCTGTTTTTTCTTTAGCTGTCCCTAAATACAGAGTACTTTCAATCCTTCTTTTTTCAAGCATTTTCATTCCAGCAATTGCTTTTACAAGACATTCACTTTCCCAAAATGTATACCTACTCATAAGATGAATCGCTGCTGATACATTTTGTAAAGTTTGTTTATCAGATGTCTTAGTCGAACACGATGTTTCAGACATACTTTTTCCTAGAGTAGGAGCAACTCTTGAAAAATTCAACATTTTTAAATATCTTCCCCACGCTAAGTAACAGTAAGCCTCTATAAGCATAACTTGCATTTGACCACCTAACTTAAAGAACGTTCTGAATTTATTGAATAAAATCATATTTCCCTCCTATGACTCTACATCATAAATCTATGGAGCTTCCACCTGAACTAATCCTTCTTTTAATAATTGATTTAAAAAAATGGTTACTTGTTGCTCACATTCAGATTGATCTATTTCATATTGAGATTGAAGGGTTAAAATTAGTTTTTGAATGGTAATAGGTTCGCTCAACAACTCCCAAATTTCCCCTCCAACTTCTCCTAGATTATAATACTTTCCATTTTCAATACTCAGCATTACCTTTTCTCCAGCCATGTCACTCACTAGATTACCAGGGACTTGGTGTATTATATATTCTTCCTTAACAGTTGCACTATTAATCATATACTTTTTCCTCCCTATTCAATGTTTCTAATAATAAATCTGTTATATCCTCTACAGTAAAATGAGAAGATGGTCTACCTAATTGATACAAATGTATCTTATCGATAATTTTAGCCGTAATACTAAAATGCCATTCTATTAAATCCAAGTCTGCAAGAAAAAAGTTACGATATGTATGTGTTAACAATGTATTGAGTTTCTGTAAATTTCCTTGTAATGAATGTAACTTTATTTCATCAGTTTCTATTTTGACCAATTCAATGACTCCTGCAAGTGGAATAGATTCTGAAGCGAAATGAGATTTGACAGGAACAGTGAATTTTGTTTCCCTTTGAATAATTGGCTGAAAATTATCCGATTCCATTCCAAAATAATCTAAGCTTTCTTTCCATAATTTCTGTTGAGGATAAGCAGGTGTTACAACAGGAATATTTTCACTATTTAAGCTGACTGGAACCACGTCATCCGTAAGTAATTGATATCCTCTTCTTATAAAGGCAGATGCAAGGGTTGACTTTCCAGCTCCAGAATCACCTATAATCGCATAAGCTTTTCCAGCTATTACAACAGCACTCCCATGCAAAGGGAGAATTTTTCTTTGCAATAATATTGCACCCATACAAGTACCAAGAGTATATAATCGAATTTCATCTTCTTTAATAGGATCTAGAGGTGAAATAATAATCTTATTCCCACCTTGAATTAAAAAGATTCCCGTACCTGGAACAAAAAACATGACGGAATTTCTTTGAATGATAAATCCGTCGTTAATTAAATCTTCTTGTTCAGACCAAAGACTATATAACTCATCTTTTTCAATTACAATATCAATTTTCGGATTCAATTGTTCACTTTTATTTAATTCTGGAAATGAAATCTTACTAGAAAAAGTAAATCCGAATGCCTCATATATATTCATATCTTGCATGTAAATGTTCCCCCATTAGTTAAAGTAACTTTATTATGATATAAGGAGACCCCTATATAATTTTATATATAGGGGATAACGAACTAGTCTTATAGACTATCCAGTATGTAGTTCTTGGTAGATTTTTGAATTACCAGCCGATTTATGGAGACCCTTATATATTTACAATATATAAGGAGTCCAATTTAGATATAACACCTTTTAAATAACTAAGTTTCACTTCATCATTAACTGAATGTTAGTTTGCCTTTTGGTGTATCCGCAGGAAAAGTTGCGTCTGTAAATTCACCATCTTTGCCTAACATAGTCATATTGACATCAAGTAATTCTAATTTTGGTTTTTTCCATTCTTTTTTCATATTTTCACCCCCCCTCAGGTATTTTATTTAGAAATCGCTTAATAATTAAACTACGCATTAAAAGCTTAAGATTTGGTTCAATAGCTTGTTCAGGTTTAACCCCTGACTGAACGTTTGATAATCCATCTTGAATCACTTGAGCATCGACATATTTTAAAAGCCTTTTATCTGTATTCAATTGTTCGAGTTCAGTTTTATACGTTTCCCACTGAGGAATCATTCGATGCATCCAATCTACCCCTTGTACACCGCGATTCGTTTGGTTTAGTCTCACATTATCTGGTAAGTAGTTTACAGTTGATCTCCGAATTAGAGCCCTATCTAATCCATCTTGAACATATTGATGCTCTGGTAGAGACAAACAAAACCGAACTATACGTATATCATTAGAGGGGTCCCTCTTCCATAATGAATAACGTAATGATAGTTTCGTAGAAAGTGTATTTCCAGCATTCCAGTTAAAGACATCATCAAAATGTCTTTTTCTCATCCGATATATATTATCTGAAGAAGACATCTGTCCTCTTTGATTGATCCCTAGTTCACTGAATTTTTTATAAATTCCAGTATTCTCCGCAAATTCAGGATTAATAAGTTGAGGGTTACTAAAACTATTCGAGCTTTTATCTGGAAGTATACGATCAATTATAGGAAAACCTATTCTTGCGATTAGAGGTAAATTTCTTAATCTAGCTCCACCTGCTTTTTTGCTATATTGGTTTAGTTCTTGAAAAAGCCGGACCCATTTAACCTTTTTTAATAGAATGGAGTAATAATCTAAAGCCGAACCCCAGGAAATAGTAAAATTCCCTCTATCACCATTTAGTAATACACCCACTCCTTCCTCATTGGCTTTTTCAAACATGCCTTTTAACCAAAAGGAATTTTCGAAAAATTTATAAGGCATTTCCATTATTTCAAGAAAATCGTCAATTTCAGAAAATGAATCTTTTCCTTGAAAGTTATAATAATGGTCTTTAATTCCTCCTACAAACTCTACAGTTGATTTAATATATGGTCTCTCATCTGCTACATAATATCGTGGAGTGAAATCTTCAAAATCATCTGGAGGAATGTAACTAAAGGTATGTAGTTCTTTGTTCTGTTTTCTTAATGGTTGAGCAGCAAAACTAACAACGGCTCCTGAATCGAGACCACCACTTAGTTGAGAACCTACTTTCTTATGTGTCCTTAACCGTGATGTAACCGCCTCTTGAAAGATACTTTGAAATGCCTCGATATACTCTTCATTTGATTTTAATTTAAGTAATTCAACATCTGTTAAATACGAATACCTTTTAAAAGTTATTTTATTGTTTTCTATTGAAATGGTATGAGAAGGAGGTACTTGGTTAATAGTTAAATAAGGAGTAATAGAAGAATCTACAGCATCAATCATACCAGATATCACCAAATACTCAGCCAACCATTCCTCATTCAAGTTCGTTTCGACATAAGGTAATGCAAGTAGTGGTTCTATTGTTGTTGAAAATGCTAATTTATCTTGATTTTTGAAATAATATAGAGTCCGACTTCCTGAAAAGTCCCTTGCTCCGAAAAGCTTGCGTTGTTTTTGATCCCAAATCATAAAAGCGAAATCACCTACTAAATACTTTGGTGTTTCATCTCCCCATTTATGGTAGGCTAGCAGGATTAACTGGCTATCGGTCATATATGGTCGATCCGATTTCTCTACCTGTAAGCGATTGAACAATTCATCTCGATTATCAATGATCGCATCAGCTGTTATCGCAAGTTGTCTAGCATAATCATAGAATGGCAGAGTTTCATTCACCGATTCAGGAGTAATCCATTGATTATGGCAGCCAAGGAAGATTTTTTCATCATTCCAAACTTGAATGCTCTCGGCCGGGAACTTACGAAGTGAATTCATTAATAGTTCTCCATGCTGGAGATCGATTGGTTCTTGATTTAAATGATAGAGTCCCGCGATTGCACTCATGTTCTCTTCCTCCCAGCGATGATTAAAAAAGCTTATTAAAGTCCTTTATTAACTATCTATCATAAAAAAAGTTGTAAGATTCCTTTTTCGTTCTTTATAAAGAACTTCTATATGTACAAAGTAACATCTCTCTCTATTAAATGTCAATAACTTGTAAATCGATTTGTGCAATAATTAAATTTTTCCTTCTATTTCGACATTTACTTTATTTATCATGTATACAAAATATTTAATATGTAATCTAACAGAGATAAATTCCTCTTGAACTTGAACAAGTTATATTAAATTTTAACCTTCACACCTAAGATTTTGCTAACAATCACAGAACATCTCAACTATGTGGGACCATCCTTGAAGTCCTATACTCCAATACAAACACTTTTCGCCCTTCATTACATTTTATTACTTCGTCCCCCTCATATTCCCAGTTATAAACCATTTACTTGGCATAATATAATATGTAATATTACTAAGGGTATAAATGTGCGCCTTTTCCTTTAATCTTTATTCCGTCTCTGGGCTTATTTTTACCAAACTACATTCTAGATTTTTTTTATTCTCATAAAGGAGGGTGCATTAATTTGCATAACCTTTTACATTTTACTCAATCAATCGATACGGATATGACTCAATATATAACTGTTTACGGTAAACAAATTTATGTCATTTTATTCATCATCATTTTCGCGAAGACGGCTTATATTGTTCTGACTTTCCTGCCTGGGGATGCGACTTTGTTTGCCAGCGGTACCATTGCTGCGATTGGACACTTGAGTTTCCCTACACTTTTGTTCCTTTTCTTCCTTGCAACTGTTGCGGGGGACGCCCAGAACTATTTTATCGGGAACCTGATTGGGAAATCCACAAAGAATGAAAAGAAATTCTCAGTTTTTAAGTACATCCCCAATAAATCCATTGAAAAGACCCATAGATTTTTAACCAGTTATGGAAAATACGCGATTATGTTCTCCCGATTCGTTCCTTTGCTTAGCACAACCTTACCTTTCATTAGTGGGTTCACACGCTATTCGTTCAAACGATTTATCGGACACAATATGGTCGGAGCGATGGTCTGGACGATCACTTGGGTATGTGCGGGATACCTACTCGGCAACCTTACATGGGTAGGTAGTCATTTATTCCTCTCATTGCTCGGCATTACTCTTGTCAGTTTTATCCCTCCATTCATCGCATTTGCCATTGAATATGCGAAAAAGAAAACGGCTGCCGCAAAAGTCCTTGAAATCTGACTTTTGCCTGCAGCCGTTTTGGCTTCAATTACTATTTTAAAGCTAACAAGTTATTCCTACCCAAGGTGCTAGTCTTACTTGGGTACCGGAACATTTGCCCCGTAAAAAATTTCATCCATTTCCGTTTGCAGCCTTTCGATAATTTCATCACGTTCAGCTGGTTTCAGTTTTTCTTCTGAATAACCAAATAGATAATTGTTTAGTTCGAATCTTTTCAGTTTACATTTAGTATGAAAGATATTTTCTTGGTACACATTCACATCGATCATATCGTATAATCCCTTTACTTCATCAGGGATATAATTTTGGATGGAATTAATATCATGATCAATGAACAATTTTCGACCATTTGTATCTCTGGTAAATCCTCGAACTCGGTAATCGATCGTGATGATATCGGTGTCAAAAGAATGTATTAGGTAATTAAGTGCTTTTAATGGAGAAATTTCTCCACACGTAGATACGTCAATATCAGCTCTGAATGTGCTGATTCCCTCATTTGGATGAAACTCAGGGTATGTATGAACCGTAATGTGGCTTTTATCCAATTGCATGACAACATTGTTCGGCAAAGGTCCAGGCGTTTCCTTATAGGTATCGTTAGGTACTTCTACGACGGGCCCTTCAGAAATAAGCATAGTTACGCTTGCTCCCTGTGGTATGTAATCCTGTTTCGCTGTATTTAAAACATGAGCTCCAATTAAATCCGATACATTCTTCAATATGCTAGAGAGTCTTTCCGCATTGTATTGTTCATCAATATATTCTAAGTATGCTTCACGTTCCTCTTTTGTTTTCGTATAACAAATATCATACATATTAAAACTTAATGATTTAGTAAGATTGTTGAAGCCATGAAGTTCAATTCTTTGCTCAGGTGTAATTTTCATGAACGATTCCCCTTAATTTTTTTACCAACCATATTTATAGTTACCCATTATTTGAGAATAAAAACTTTTAATTATCGTAGAGGAGTTTACCTATATATAACTTCTAAATTAAACTAAAATAGGTAATTGGAATTAAATGTATTTTTTGATTGTTGTTTATATCTTAATAACTATTTAGATTTAAAATTGATATATTCTAGCGAGGTTATTTTTGGAATAAATATTTAAGATATTTTAATATTCTATAAAAAAGGTGGTTTTATTAATTTTTTCTGGAAAATAGTGTCTTCAAAAAAATCCATCCCTGTTTAATCGGAATGGATTCTTTACAGGTATAAGTTTCAAAGCCCGTCATTTAATAGTCACTATCATCTTCATTGCCATCTTCATTACCTTCGTTATCCTCATAATTCTCGTAGTCTTCATCCTCATCTTCATAGTCATATTCTTCATTTTCGTCTTCATAACCATCTTCGTCCGAATAATCTTCGCCATCCTCAGCCAAGTCTTCGTCTTCATAGTCCGAATAATAATCTTCATCCATATCTTCACTATCATCTTCGTCTATAATTTCCTCTTCATAGTCTTCAAAGTCTTCCTCTGATTCTGACCATTCATCTGGGATATCATAATAACTGTCTTCTTCATCATTATAATCGCCCCCCTCGAAATACCACTCACCATCTGATTCGTCTTCGTAATAATAACTGCCGGATTCATTGTAAAACAAATCGCTAATTTCCTGTTCTGAGAGTGGTTGAGCGATCCAGCCTTCGATTAACAGGAATATATCCTTTATTGGTATGCTGAACCCTACGGATTCATCCGTTATTAACCTTGCTGAATTAATGGCCACAGCCTTTCCTGTTTCCATGGAAACAAGAGGTCCACCGCTACTACCTGGAGCAATATGAGCTGACATTTGATAAATATTATCATATGAACGCTCTCCAATAAAGAAACTGCGATCCACTCCAGTTATGGTCCCAAGCGTTGCTGTATTCTCAAGGCCCAATGGACTGCCAAGTGCGACTACTTCCTGACCAATCTTGGCCACTCCTGTTTTTTCAACATCAATTGGCTTTATCCCGGCTAATTTGGGAACTCTAATAATGGCTACATCTGTATCGGTGGAATAACCGATAACCTTTCCATTATACTCTGTGCCACCTTTATCTTTAATACTTGCTTCAAGATACCCTTCCACAACATGTGCATTTGTCAAGACATCACCTTTGTCATTAATTAAAAATCCAGAACCTTGGCTGTCCCCGGCAAAAATGGTATACACTTTTTTCTGAGATTCCTCGATGATCTGCGTGACACTTTGTTTTGTACCTTCTTTCATCTTCTCAACTGGCTTTGATGCAACCACCCTTGTTACTTCTTTCTTTTTCCCCGTTTCATTTTTATCTTTTTTGGTTTCTACTACAGTAGGTATAGTGGCTGTTTTTTTATTGTCCACTTCACCCCAATAATATTTGATGGTAAACACAAAAGTTAATGTGCTTAAAATACTTAATATAACTAAGAATGGTATTAATTTAGATTTCTTTTTCTTATTTCCACAACTAGGACAATAGCGACCATCGCTTGATAGTTTCTTACCACATGTTGAACAAAACAAAAAAATCACCTATCTCCCTAAGACTTTATACCTATTATATTGAAAAATAAGGAACTTGTATATCGAAATTCATAAAAATAAAAACGAGCCTCATATAATTGGCCCGCTTTCGTTTTTTTATCTTATCAATCAAACTCCTAATATAGTTCTCTCTCATTAGCAAGTTCCTCTATTTCATTGGACTGGTACACATGGTTTCCTGAAGTAACGGATTTTGCCGCAATACTCATGGCAGTAGCCACCGTTTCTACATGTATGGCGCGATATGGGCGAAGAGGTCCCACTAACAAAAATTCAAAAATCGAACTTAGTTTACCGGATATCTTTTCACCGATACGGAGTTCTTTTCGTTCTCCGATTAGTAACGAAGGTCTGAAAATATGTAAAGAATTCAATTTTAATTGTTTTAGTATTTCTTCCATATCTCCCTTTACTCGACTGTAAAAGAAACTTGATTTAGAGTCAGCACCGATAGCACTTATAACTAACACATTCTCTACATTTGCCGCTTTTGCCAATTTTCCCGCCTCCACAACGTAATCATAATCAACTTTCCGAAAAGCTTCTTTAGATTTCGCTTTTTTAATGGTAGTGCCTAAACATATGAACACATCATTGACATGAAACAAATCTGCAAATTCTTTCATATTATCAAAATCGACAATATGCACTTTACAGACAGAATCTTTATATTCTAGTTCTCTTCTCGTAAATAGATGTATGGTTTGATAATCCTTACTAGTACATAACCTTTTCAATAGTTGGGTGCCTACAACCCCAGTTGCACCTAAAACTAACGCAGTTTTTTTAGTCATGATTTCCTTCTTTCTCGTATAGGCTGCCCAATAGCAACCGAACTGTTAAATTAGAAAGGATTAGGACAAGTGATTCACTTGATTATAATCGGCTATAACCCATGAATTCAGTTCAAACTTGATTGTACTCAGGCAAGCATTTGATAATCTGGTTTCAGTTGATACAATCTTTTCATTCGACATCATACGTAAAATCATATGAATGACCGCCCCATGTGCAACTAAAATTACTTTCTTATCAGGATATTCTGCTTCAATATCCTGTAGGCCTTTCATAAGGCGTTCTCGTAAACTTTCCTGGTCTTCCTGATTAGGGTATTCTTTATTAAAAAATGTGGATTCCCTCTCATCAGCTGTCATTCCTTCAGCGTCCCCAAAATTCTTTTCAATGAATTCCTCTTTAATAATAATTGGGGAATCGATCATTTCACCTATAATATTGGCTGTATCCCTTGCTCTTTTTAGAGGACTAGTAAAAATTACATCCCACTCGTCTTTGAATAAAAACTCTCCACACTTCCTGGCCTGCCTCTTTCCATTTTCATTAAGTGGTATGTCTGTTTGCCCCTGTAACCTTCCTTCTGCATTCCAATCTGTTTCTCCATGGCGTACTATACAAATCGTTGTAATAACCTTCAACCCTTTCGTTTTAGAGTGGTGAACTTTTCACAGTTTTAAATTTCCTTTGCATGCTTTTGCAGGTGAACATGAAAATCCTTAATACTAGGCAATTTAACATGAATTGGACCAACAAGTGAAAGCAGAAGACACCCTCTTCTTCACATGTGATAAATAGTTAGAACAATAATACCAAATTTAAGATTGATTTAGTACCTAGAACTACTAACTAAAAAAGCGATAGGATGTGCATGCCCATGTTCATGCATAATATTTCCATAGCTTTATTGTGTGCCATATGTTTAGATTATGGAAGATGTTTCATATAGAATAGTTAATGGACTTAATTATAATGGAGAGGTGCCCAATTGAAGGAAATATTATTAATCTTATTATTGCAACTTATTTATGTTCCCATCTATACATTACGTACCATATTCTTAGTCAAAAACTTAACCTCTTTGGCCTCTATTTTAGGCATAGCCGAGATGTTAGTTTATGTATTTGGACTATCCCTCGTATTTGGTGGAGACCAAAGCATATTGGCCATGGTTGTATATGCAGTTGGTTTTGGAATAGGTATCATATTCGGGACGAAAATTGAGCAAAAACTTGCTATTGGTTTTATCAATGTTACCGTTAATACACAGACGAAAAACACCCAATTGATGGACACATTAAGGAACAACGGCTTTGGTGTTACTCTCTATACAGGCGAAGGAAGGGATAGTAACCGTTATCGGATGGAAATATTAACAAAACGTAACCGAGAACAAGAATTAATTGCTACAATTGAAAAATTCGAACCTAAAGCTTTCATCATTTCTTATGAACCGAGGTATTTTAAAGGTGGATTTTTACTGGATCGTTTAAAGAATAGGGGAAGCATGAATAGATAAATAATACGAAGGCCCATCTAATTCAAGATGGGCCTTCGTATTATTTAATTTTGGACTTTCTTGTTTTTACAGATTTGCTAGCAGGTTGCTTCTTGATCCATTTTATATATTTTTTCAAAGCTTCATCATCTTTTAACAATATAACGGTATATAATCTTATGGCTAACTCCCGGTTTGAATATAAGGCATGAATTTGCTTGTGGCACGATTTACAAAGAAAAGCGGTTGGTAACTGACTGCCTCCTTCCTCCCTGGGCGTTAAATGGTGCACAGTCAGTTCTACCTCACTTCGAGAACATAATTCACACGTCCCTTGCATGGCTCTACCTCATCCATTCATGGTTTTAATATTTTTACCTTCTTCTACATTATGAAACATCAAATGTTCCATGTGATGAATTGGACCATACTCTTGCTCTTCTTCCTCCATCCCTTGCAAATAAAGAACCATGAATTCATAACAATCATTTCTTGAAAATGAATAACAATCACTAGGATCATTGTTTTCTTCAGGATATAGAGGGATGAGATGGGAAAGGAGTCCGTCTCCATTTTTGGTCAAAAAAGACAAAACTACCTACATTTTTTTCAAGTTCGAATAACCTTCGGAAACCACTTGCCCCTGCTTCAATAAATTCACTGGCTGTAAGCTTTTGTACTTGCATGCTATCTATATGATTTTCTTGATGGAAGCTTGCAATAAACGTTCTCATCACGTCACCCCCCGTTAAGCTGGATAACGGATAGTATATTCCCATACCATCAGATTTATCCTACTTAAAAGGCCGTTTCCAAGACAATTGGACAATGATCGCTACCCATTATATTTGAATGAATGCTAGCATCTTTTAAATCTACAGCCAACCGCTCCGAAACAATAAAATAATCAATCCGCCAGCCAATATTTCTTTCTCTTACCTTGCTCATATAAGACCACCAAGAGTATGAACCTTCTTTGTTTGGATAAAAATGACGAAAAGTATCAATGAAACCCGATTCTAACAAGTTAGTCATTTTACCTCTTTCCTCCAGGGTGAAGCCGGAGTTTCCAACATTCGTTTTGGGGTTTCTTAAGTCTATCTCGGAGTATGCTACATTAAGGTCCCCACAATAAATGACTGGTTTATTCATATCCAAGGCTTTTAGATATTCGATCATTTCATCTTCCCATTCCAAACGATAGTCCAGTCTCGTTAAATCTCGTTTGGCATTAGGCGTATACACGTTTACCATATAAAATTTTTCAAATTCAAGAGTTATTATTCTTCCTTCAGGCTCTTCATCTCGGTCACCAACTCCATATTTAACCGAAATAGGTTTTTCCTTCGTGAATATCGCTGTTCCTGAATACCCTTTTTTCAAAGCATAATTCCAATATTGATAATAGCCTTCTAAATCAAGTGTGATTTGCCCTTCTTGAAGCTTTGTTTCCTGCAGACAAAAAATATCGGCATCCACATCTTTAAAGTAATCTAAAAATCCCTTTTTCACACACGCTCTTATGCCATTTACGTTCCAAGATACCAATTTCATTTTTTATTCTATTCTCCTTATATCTATCTGTTTTGACTTCCAATCCTACTATACTATGATTTCTTAATGCATGCCCATCATAGAATATTGGAAAATAGTCGGGCAAATGATTCTTTTGAACGTTCCAATAGTGTCCTATTTTTATAGGTTAATGGATCAATCCTTTCACAATCTTTTATATCTTCTTGAAAATGAGTGGCTAAATCAGCAATAGAACTATTGCCCATCAAGAAGACATTTACCTCAAAGTTTAAATGAAAGCTTCGCATGTCCATATTTGCCGTACCTATCGAAGCCATGTCTCCATCCACAATGATTATTTTTTGGTGTAGGAAACCTTTTTTATAGGAGTATATTTCTACGCCAAATTGTAGAAGCTCACCAAAATAGGAGCGGCTCCCATACTGGGTTAAGAACCCGTCATTTACAGCAGGAACCATAAGACGAACTTGTATCCCTTTTAAAGCAGCATTCTTCATCGCAGCTTTAATTGCTTGATTGGGGACAAAGTATGGACTTGCTATCCAAACTGATTTGGTTGCAGTCGTTATGAGGGAAAAATAATAATCGCTCATGATTCCCTGCTGGGTATCGGGTCCACTCGCAACAACTTGGACAGCTCCATCTCCCTTTTCAAATTTATTCATTTTTGGTCGTTCTTCTAAGACATCTTCTCCACTTACATATTCCCAATCCATTAGGAATACGGTATGAAGCATATAAACAGCTTCCCCTTTAAGAACCATATGTGTATCACGCCAAAATCCAATGTTTTTATTTTTTCCAAGATATTCTTCCCCTACATTCAGTCCGCCAACAAAACCAATCTCTCCATCTATGATAATTATTTTCCGGTGATTTCTAAAATTGAATTTTTGATTAAAAAATCCGTGCTTTAACGGCGAAAATGGAAATATCTTCACACCTGCCTCTTTCATTCTATTGATTTCTTTATTTGCTAGACTTAAGCTTCCTGCTGCATCAAAGATAAATAATACCTCTACCCCTTCCTTTGCTTTTTCAATGAGGATATCGATGATTTCCTTACCAAGCCTGTCAGAACGAAAAATATAATATTCTATATGTATAAACTTTTCCGCCTTTTTTAACTGTTGAATGATTTCTGTAAATGTTTCATTCCCATTTTTCAATACTTTCGTTTCTGAAGATGTACTGATGGTTGTTTCTGAAGCATTCTTTGCAAAATCCGCAAAAGATTGCTGATGATTATTCAGAAACGATAAATCAGGAGCTGATATGTCATTGACAAGGTTCTTCCATTCTTCTCTATCTTTTCTTCTTTTAGATTGAAATAAATATCCTTTTAGATAAAGTTGACCTGAAAACAAATAGAAAATAAATCCGAAAACAGGAAAACAAAAAAGAACATACATCCATAAAAGTGTATCATGGGCAAATCTATTTTCTAGCATAAGTGAGATCATCGTAATAAGCATAACCAAGATATATAATCCCATAAAAAATAGCTTCACATTGAAGCTAGCAGAGCTAAATAAAACCATATAAACAGATGCGATTAAAATAAATAAAAACACAATTTCCATTCTTCTTCTACTTTTCATTTTTCATTCTCCTATAAATAATTTATATCTATACATACCCATGAAGTATGATAAAAGAAACAAAAACACTTACGAAAATTAATCGTAAGTGTTTTATACTGTCTTATTTTTTGATTGTTAATAAGTTTTCATATAAATCTATATATTCGGAAGATGAGGAATCCCAACTGAAATCTTCATTCATGGCATTTTCAGTCAACTGCTTCCATCTTTTTGGTTGGAATTTATACATTCCTACCGCTTGTTCAATAGTATGAAGCATATCATGAGCATTATAGTTCGTAAAACTAAAACCATTACCTTCGCCTGTAAATTGATTGTAAGGGATGACCGTATCACGAAGGCCACCAGTCTCTCTCACCAGCGGTAAAGCACCATAGCGCATTGCTATGAGCTGACCGATTCCACATGGTTCGAATTGTGACGGCATCAAGAAAATATCAGAGCCCGCATAAATCCTCCTGGCCATTCCTTCATCAAAATATGTGTTGGTTGATACTTGATTAGGATATTGCTCAGCCAAATTACGGAAAGCCCATTCATATTTTTCCTCGCCCGTTCCTAGTAATATGAATTGAATGCCTTGACCCATCATTTCATGGAAGACATGCAGGATAAGGTCTATCCCTTTTTGGTCAACCAATCGTGTCACCATTGATATAACTGGAACCTCATCATTGACTGGCAAATTCAATATTTCCTGTAATTCGCGCTTGTTTTTCATTTTCCCTTCATATGTGGAAAAAGGCACGGGTAGATATTCATCTGAAGCAGGATTATAGGATTCATTATCGATCCCATTTATGATGCCTTTAAGATCCCCGTTCCGTTTACGCAGATAGCCATCCAGTTGCTCTCCATAATATGGAGTCTGTATCTCTTCTGCATAACTTGGACTTACGGTTGTAATATAGTTAGAGAAGGCCAGACCCGCTTTAAGATAACTCACATTACCGTGAAATTCAAGACCATCCATATTGAAATACAATTCACTTAAATCCAACAATTCCGCTAGGACAGTTTTAGGGTAGACACCTTGATAGAGTAAATTATGTATGGTGAATACCGTTTTAATATTTTCATATAATGGATGTTTTTGATAATGTGCTTTCAACAAGACACTCACAAGACCTGTTTGCCAATCATGACAGTGGATGATTTCTGGGTGATCGTCTAAAAAAGGTATGGATTCTAATATGGCACGGGAAAAAAATGCAAACCTTTCACCGTCATCAAAATATCCATAACTTCCGTGTCTTTTAAAATAATATTCATTATCAAGAAAATAATATGTAATCCCATTGGCAACCAACTTTTCAATTCCACAAAATTGTTGGCGCCAGCCTACAGGGACCTCGATACTGGTCACGTGCGTCATTTCCTGTTTGATATGAAAAGGAAGGTCTTTAAACTTTGGAAGAATTACACTTACATTGACCCCCTGTTTTTTAAGTGCTTTTGGAAGTGCGCCTATCACGTCTCCAAGTCCTCCGGTTTTTATGAAAGGAGCGCATTCTGAAGCGGCAAATAGAACATTCATAGCTGTACCTCCATTAAATAACTTCTGCTTTCTTTATTACAGTTGGTTGTTGTAGGCCAATTACTTCTTTATCCCGTGTAATTCTAACTTCTTTATCCGTTATAATATTTTCTACGACTGCCCCTTCTTCTATCTCACCTTTTTGCATGATGATGCTGTTCTTTACGACTGCCCCTTTTTTCACCTTGACTCCTCTGAATAGAATACTGTTTTCAACTGTACCTTCAATATTACACCCATTGGCAATCAATGAATTAGTAACCTTGGAGGATTGTGTGTATTTAGCCGGAGCCTCGTTTTTAATTTTGGTATAGACATCCCATGTATCCCCAAAGAAAGTCCGAATGACGGCAGGATTCAAGAAATCCATATTACTCGAATGAAAACTTTCAATAGAATGTATGAACGGCATTTCTCCAGTGAAATGATAGCCTTTAACCGTAAAACGATGAAGATTGGCTTTAACCGCATCTTTCAAGAAATCGTATTCCCCATTGGCAACACAGCTCTTAATCAAATTGACCAAAAGGCTTTTACTGATAATGAAGGTTTCTAGACAAACATGGTCTCCCGGTTGAGGTATGGTAAAAAAGCTAATGTCGGTGATGGCGCCATCCGAATTCACTGAACATTTGTGGTAGATGGGTTTTTCAATGGACTCTCCCACATAATCTTTATAGACGACAGTGATATCCGCTTTCTCTTTTTTATGGTAAGAAAGCACTTCGTTAAAGTCCAATTTACAAACATGGCATCCAGGAGATATGATGACGGTGTCGGCATCTGCCCGCTCAAAAAAGCTGAGATGGTCATAAAATTGTTTCATGTCTCCAGTGACCGTTTCATCAGGATGTATAGGTGGCAAAATGAATAATCCACCTGAACGCCGGTCTAAGTTCCATTCTTTCCCTGATCCTAAGTGGTCCATAACAGAGAGGTATTTTTCCTTTGGAAAGACAGCGACCTTTGAAACATCCGCATGAATAAAGTTCGACATTGTGAAGTCGATTAGACGGTATCGTCCGCCAAATGGCACAGATGCCACATTACGGTGAGCAGTCAATTCTTTTAAATGTTGTTTTTCATTAATTAAATTGATGATTCCTAACACATTTTCCATTGCAGCTCCCCCTTGATCAATTAAGAGTTATCTTTTTTTTATTTGAATCAGTAATGGTCTGATTTTCTCCAATTAAGGTAATGTCAGAAGTCACGGTTGAATTACCTACCACTGCTCCGTCTTCAATCACGCAATTACTTGCTATGATACTTCTTTCAATGTGGACATTATTGCCAATGGTGACATTCGGCATTATGACCGAGTCTTTTATGGTTGAGCCAAATCCAACCTTGACATTATAGGATAAGACGGAATGGTCAATGTTCCCATAAATCATGCAGCCTTCATTCACGAGCGATTGTGTGACTTCCGCTTCTCTCGAAATATATTGTGGCGGATGATTAGCATTTCGGGCGAAAATTTTCCATTGCGGGTCATCTAACTGGAAATTAGGGTTTTCTTCCAATAAGTCCATATGGGCTTGCCATAGGCTCTCAACCGTTCCAACATCCTTCCAATATTCATTAAATCGATAAGCATACAATTTCTTTCTATCTTCCAGCATCTTTGGAATGATATTGCTGCCAAAATCATTGGAAGAATTCACATCTTTTTCATCATTTATAAGATATTTTCTTAATGTTTTCCAGTTGAAAAGGTATACACCCATTGACGCCAGATTACTCTTCGGGTATTTTGGCTTTTCATCAAATTGAGTGACCCTATCACCTTCATTCGTATTCATAATGCCGAAGCGGCTTGCTTCCTGCCAAGGTACTTGAATCACTGCTATAGTTGCCTCAGCAGATTTTTCGATATGATAGTCCAGCATTTTGCTATAGTCCATTTTATAAATATGGTCGCCTGAGAGGATTAACACATGCTCAGGATCATAGTTATCGATATACTGAATATTTTGATAAACAGCATTAGCTGTACCCTTATACCATTCCCCACCCTCTTTTCCTTGATAAGGGGGAAGGACAGAAACGCCACCCACATCTAAATCCAAGTCCCATGCTTTTCCGTTTCCGACATAATCATTAAGTATCAATGGCTGATATTGAGTCAGGACCCCAACCGTATCGATACCGGAATGAGTGCAGTTACTTAATGGAAAATCTATGATTCTATATTTACCACCGAAAGGAACTGCAGGTTTTGCCAATCCAATAGTTAATTCACCTAACCTTGAGCCTTGACCTCCTGCCAATAACATCGCAATCCACTTTTTTGCTCCCATTATTCGTTCACTCTCCCAGCCCTTTTTTTTGTTTGCTTCATAAAAATTGAAACCCCTAATGGAGGAACTGTAATATTCATACTGTATCTTTGGTTATGATAAGGTTCTTTTTTTACATGAAGAGGTTCTTGATTGATTTGTCCAGACCCTCCAAAGGTAAGGTCATCACTGTTAAATACCTCCATATACTTCCCTAGAGATGGGACACCAATTTTATGCTGATAGTGTGTCTGCTCTGAAAAATTACAAACCACGATACAATAATCTCCTTTTCGCTTACCTTTTCTCATAAATGTAAGAATGCTCTGGGAACGATTATTGGGATCTATCCATTCGAAACCATCCTGTACGTGGTCCTGTCGCCATAAAGATGAATGTTCTCGATAAAATTGTTGCAGGGTTCGAAAATAAAGAGCTAACTTTGTATGGGACTCATACTCCAAAAGAAACCAATCCAACTGTTCATCATCTTTCCATTCAATAAACTGTCCAAATTCCCCGCCCATAAAGAGAAGCTTTTTTCCTGGGTGCGTCATGAAATACCCGAGGAGCAAGCGCAAATTAGCAAACTTCTGCCAATAGTCTCCCGGCATCTTATTCAATAAAGACTTCTTTCCATGAACCACATCATCATGAGAGAAAGGCAAGACGAAATTTTCTGAAAATGCATAATGAAATGAGAAGGTTAAGAGGTTATGATGACTGGGTCTATCACTTGTTTCCAATTGCATATATCGGAGGATATCATTTGACCATCCCATATTCCATTTATAATTAAAGCCTAGACCTCCTATATCAGTTGGAGAAGTAATAAGGGGTCTATCTGTTGCTTCTTCAGCCATCATTAAGGCATTAGGATACTTATCAAAAATCACTTCATTCAATTTTTGTAAAAACCGAATCGCTTCTAGGTTCTCTTCCCCGCCATATTGGTTTTTAAGTTTTACTGGCAAGGGATTATCATGATTCAAATAAATCATGGAAGAAACGGCATCCACACGTACACCATCAATATGGTATACATCCATCCAGAACATCACATTTGATATGAGAAAACTAATAACCTCTGGTTTCGTAAAATCAAAATTAAATGTTCCCCATATTGGTCGATTAGCTCGATCAAATTCAATTGGTTCATAGAGTGGAGTACCATCAAAACAGCTAAGACCATGGGAATCCTTACAAAAGTGTGCGGGAACCCAGTCTAATATGACACCTATCCCTTTTTGGTGGCAAAGGTTCACCAAGTATTTAAAATCATTTGGAGATCCAAAGCGGCTATTTACTGAATAATAACCGGTCACCTGATATCCCCATGATTTATCGAAAGGGTGTTCCATTATGGCCATCAGTTCAATATGGGTAAATCCATTATCAACCACATACTCTACTAAGCTATCAGCCAACTCTCGATAGGTATAAAACTCGGACATCGCTGTCTGTCTCCATGTACCAGGGTGCACTTCATAAATGGACATGGGTTTTTGATAAACATTTCCCTTTTTCCTATCACTCAGCCATTTCGAGTCAGCCCAATCGAAGCTATTCAAACCATGGACAATGGAGGCTGTATCTGGTCTCTTTTCAGAATAAAAAGCATAAGGATCTGCCTTTAGAAATTGCTTATTTCCCGGTGAATGTATTTCGTATTTATACAAATCACCTTCTTTTAATCCAGGTATAAATAATACCCAGATACCGGAATTATCGATACGTTTCATAAAATGATCTGTACCGTCCCAATTATTAAAGTTTCCCACTACTGAAACTTTCTTGGCATGAGGTGCCCAAACCGCAAATCTTACACCTTCTATACCTGATGATGTTAGAATATGCGCCCCAAGCATTTTATAACTTTCATAAAGCGTACCTTCATGAAATAAATATAAATCAAAGTCACTTGGATAACTATCTTCTAGTTGGCCAATCATTGTCTTCATTTATCCGCCTCCATCAACATGAACAATATAAACTCGATAGCATATTCGTATCAATAAGTACCAGTTAATATATATATTCGTTAAACATGGCATTTATCCTTCAAACAGAGGCGATATATTGTAATAAATGCCCTTTTTGCACTACCTTTAAACATTTTAATGGAAGAATACCCAATAAATGTAATAAAATATTTCCCCCAAAATAAATGTAAGCCCTTCCCTTGATGGGAAGAGCTTATTTTCATGCTCTAAATGACTTATTTAATTTTTTCATTCTGCATCATATTTGTTTTCTCCAAAAATAAATATGATAAAGAAACTGACCAAGCTAACGGGGTATTTCCGTTAGGGACGTCTCTTCCTCCAATATATAATTCGGGCACCTCCCAATTTAAAGGAATGATTTTTTTTGTTTTATCAATATAATCCATCGCCTTGTTCACCATACCTAGTTCAAGGTAGCAAAGTCCAATCCAAGGGAGCCCGAAGCACCATTCGGCTTCTTGCCCTTCATTATAATAAAGATCCTTCTCGTAACGTATACAACCGTAAGTCCTTTCAAGACGATTCGTAACATTCTCTAAAATTTTCAGGGCAGTATTTCGATCAACTAGACGGTATGGATAAATTAATGATAAAAGGGCAAGATCGGTTTCCTTCGTATAGCTTTCTCGTGGAAGCAGGAAACGAAGAGCTTCCTCTCCCTTCTTGATTAATTCTTCCTTAACGGTCACAAGCATTTTTACGGAAGTTAAACCGGCTACACAAGCTCCAATACTTGATGCATGTATTTCAATATTCTCTTCCCACATCCCATTATCTCCGGCCTGCCAATATTGAAGACACTCAAGATAATCGACTAACTTTTGCACAATTTCCAAGTCATGTTCATCTCGTATGACCTTTTGCCCATTCCGGTAACCTTCGCCAACCCCCCATAAAAAAGCACCAATTGAATCATTCTGGGCATGGCCCCATACAACTGGAAGTTCTTTTAAATCAGTGGAGTACCGAGCATGAATATATTCAAAAAGATATTGAGGTTTTTTTTCGGTATGAATGTCTATTTTCCATTCATACATACGAAATATATCAAATAATGCATGATAGGCATTCATATATCGATCGGATGAATCAGTTAAAAAAGGTAACACTGTGTAAACTACATCCCTAACCCATACATAATTATAATCTTCAGAAAGACTTGCTGTATATGCCCCATTAGAAAGACGCATACGATCAAGGACTTCTAAGGCTCCATTTATATTCATTACTTAAACACCTCCGTAGCAATTTGCTTATTTCCATTATTAACAGCCATTCAATTATTAAACATTCATCCAATCTTTAAAGCGCTTACAATACGAATTCTTTTATTATAGAATATGTAAGCCCGCGCGTTTTTGATAATCAAGCTTCCTAAACCTTTTAAGTTAAGATAAATCCCCACCCAATTATCACGCACCAAAAAAACCAGTGAGGCGAACCTCACTAGTTATATCGACTCATTCAATAAAAAGTTAGTACTTTTTAAACTTTTTTAAAAGAATATTCTTAATGCCATTAATGAAAGAACTCCTCCAAGTACGGTAATTAGTAAGCTTCGTGTGAAAATGGCTATTGCAAATGTAGGCAGTGCAGCAGCTAGGCTCAATAAATTTTCCCTTAAAGAAAACGATTGATCCACTAAAAGAAGTTCCTGAGCAAGTAGGGCAGCCATGACAGCAACAGGAACATGTTTCAGCCAATTGATGCCCCACTCAGGAATATGCATTTTGCTAAGTAACACTAATGGTAAGACTCTAGGGATGACAGTAACGATGGCGGCCCCTAAAATCACATAGAAAATATATGCGTTTATTTCCACCTTTCAATCACCACCCCTATGGTTGATGCTATTATTGTTGCCACGATGACACCTGTGCTTCCAGAAAAAACAAAGCTTGAAGCCACTACAATTATGATGGCACCGAGAGCTACCAAACAGTCAAGAAAATACTTTTTATGTCTTAAAATCTGCAAAACAAGAAGCCCAATAAACATTGCAGGCAATGCAAAGTCCATGCCATATTTCTCGGGATTGGGAATCCATTGCCCTAAAAAGCCCCCTGCCATGTTTGCCACGAACCAATTAAAGTAGGCGGCAACATTCAGACCTAACATCCATTTAAAATTGATGGCTCTATTTAGCTGTGCATGATTAATGGCAACGCCAAAAGTCTCATCTGTTAACAAGGCACCTGTTAGTATATTTTGCTTCGTTGTTTGATGACGGAAATATGGTGCCAATGCCGCACTTAGTAAAAGATGGCGGCTGTTGATGAAAAAGATCGTAAAAACAATGGCAGAGATCGGGTGACTTGCCGCAATCATGCCTGACGCTATAAATTGACCGGATCCTGCATATAATAAGAGGGAAATAAGGGCAATTTCCACCATGCTTAAGCCCGATGTTTTTTCGACTACCCCAGCCGCAAAGCCGATACTTAGATATCCCAGTAAAGTTGGGATACAGTCCTTCACCCCTTCCCAGAAACTTTGCCCTTCATTGACATCTGTATAGATACGCTCTTCTCCCAAACTATCCTGCCTCATAAGTCTCCGCCCTTATTATGTATTTTCACTTCTTCAAAAGCTCCGGCAATTCTCGATAGATTTCAATAATATCCTCTATCCTCATCCTAACCAAACCGCTTGAAGATGGGGCTACAAATTCCATCGTTTCCTTCGACAAAGGATCTTTCTGTAAGCCCCATGGAACGTCTCGTTTCTGCCGATACTCTTGATATACTCCCTTACCGACGAAACAAACAATCCTAGGCTTGAAAAGCTTTATCTTTGCAAGTAGTTGTTTTCTTCCCTCTTTGTATTCTTCTTTAGTGATATCGGCAGCCCCTTTTGTCGGTCTAGAAACAATATTAGTAAATCCAAAACCCAACCCTAATAAAGCGAAGTCTTCAGAAGGATCGTATTTTCTTTCGGTTAATCCAGCTTCGAAGAGAATCTTCCAGAAGCGATTATTTGGATTGGCATAATGATGTCCTGTCTGTCCTGAACGGATACTAGGATTGAAGCCAACAAACAGGATATCCAAATTTTTCGCTAGGTGATCGGGTATGCTGTACATTTTAAAACTCCTTTTATAACGTTAAGTTATCTCTTTTATATTATTGTACAAAACTGTAAAATATTTAACTACCTTTTCAGATGTTTTTATCTCGATAATAAATCCATGATGACTTAAAAAGGCAAAACTCTTTATAGATCGACCTATAAAAAAACAGCCATCCATTCAGATGACTGATTCTTTAAGAAGATTACTGGTCAATCTTGACACATAAATCATGGAATGGTTTAATCATTTTCTTTATTGTCGTGTTTGTTTTTTCGTTCCTGACACGTCTCATCTTGCTTACACTCTTTCTCCTTTTTTTTCTTGAGTGTAGCGTTGAACTTGTTATTGACTGTGAAGATATACCCGGGAACGATCTCTAATGAAAATGAATCGCCAGCCCGAAACCGTGCTAGAACTTTGCCTAGCCTTGAGCCTGTTGAGTCTTTTGAAAAAATGGACATTGATGTACCCCTTTCTTATTTAGCCTCAACAATAGTATATGGATACCTTGTCTCATTCGATTGGACTTATTATAGTAAGAAAACTTCTTAAAAGGGAAGAAACTAAATTCCTCGTATAAATGAACTGATTAAATTTTAGAATGAGGTTTCCATGGAATGCAAAAAACAACCACAAGGGTTGTTTAAGAGTCAATTCGCTTAGGCTGAATATGTTCCTAGCTTTTTTGCTAAAGACAGTTTTGTGACTCTATGGTAGATTCCGAGACAGCCTAAAAAGACATGTATTCCATTTCCCCTGGAAACCATGCGATAGACTATATTCTTGTCTACAATACCAAGGTTGATAGACGAGGCCACTGAAACAGCGGTGGTTCCAATTCTGATAAGGGACGGATAACATGCTAAACTGAAGCAACTGCTGGAGTAGTTCAAAACATCAATTGGAGTGAAGATGAACTTTCCCATGACTGTTCCAAGTGAACCATCTATTCATTCTTGAAAAACTGATGAAAGCTAACACGATGAACTTTCCCATGACTTCCTCCCCATTAATACACTGACCTTATATACACCATTCATGTATAGTCAAAAGAGGCACCTTGCAATGATAAATTATCATTGCAAGGTGCCTTCCTTTTCTCTGATGAGCGCAATCTATTAATCAATTTCAACCGGCATAAGACTCACTAAAAATCGATATCTTTCCTTAACGGAATGCTTATACAACACGTCGATTGAATTTTTTAACAACATGGATTTTTCTGTTTTTGAAAATGAACTGCTTTTTATATGCTGTCTTGCTTCGAATAGGAATTCGAGATAATCCTCATACGATTCATCATATACTTCCTGTAAATCATTACGGATCTGTTTAGCTAGCTGAGGGCTTGCCCCATTTGTGGAAACACTGATTGAAAGCTTTCCTCTATGTAAAGTTGCCGGAATGTGGAAGTTTGCCATCTCGTGATTACTGATGACATTGACGAGTTGATTTTCATGAGCATTTTTGTAGATTTCTTCATTAACCTTGGATGAGTTGGTTGCGGCAATGATTAAAAAGGCTTCTTGATAATCCGATGCTTCCACCTCTTTACGAACAACATGAACGGCCCCTTGTTCTTGAAGTTGCTGGAACCCTTCACAAATCTCAGGACTTATCACAGTGACAATAGCTCCTGCTTTTATTAAAGGGTTAGCCTTAAAAAAGGCTATTTTACCGCCGCCGATAATGACGCACTTTTTATTTTCGAGATTAAGCGTAATCGGATACATAAGCACTCTCCCCAGATAATTCCTGAATTCTATCTGATATTGCTTGTTCAATCTTAGGATGATAGCCAAGATAAGGACAAAGGACAAATTTCTTGTCGCTGTTTCTCTGGACTTCCGATATTGCCCTTTCCATCGATTGCATTAAAAGACCAGTAAACAATAGATAAGGGATTACGAAAATTTGGTTTACAGGAGTCGAATTCGCTTTTAACAGTGCTTCTCCAAAGCTTGGTGACGCCGCTGTCAAATAACAGTCCTTCACTCTAGTGTTTGGTATCCTGTTTTGAAGTGAATTGGCTATATGGCCTAAGTCTCTTTTTACATCAGGATCACTGCTTCCCCGCCCAACCAATAAAACAAGTGAATTTTCCGTTATCTTTTCTTTTGTTTCTACCAAACGTTCCTCTAAGATATCCACCATTCTGTCACTGACCCCTATTGGCCTACCATATTTCATTTCCACATCAGGAAATTGGTTTTTCATTTTACGTAAAACCTGTGGAATATCATGTTTAGCGTGCGCAGCAGTTAATAAGAGAATCGGGATCGCTTTAATTTTTGTTGCTCCCCTGTATACACAAGCTGCATATGCTTCTTCTATGGTCGGGCTTTCCAATTCCAGAAAGCAATACTCTTGAATAACATTGGGGTGTCGTTTCATACAAATTCGAATAAAATCGATAGCTTGCGCGGAAGCCTCTTTAACGCGACTACCATGACATATGTAAAGAATCGCTTCCATTAAAAGGCCTCGTTAGCCAATAACTTTTCGACTTCCCTTGGTTCGAACCAATTAATTTTCCCACTTAAGTTAACTACTTCTCCAACGACGATCATACAGGGATTTGAGATTCCTTCGTTTTGGACAGTTTTTAGTATAGTGCCTAATGTACCGATAGCCGTCTTTTGTGTATCCAATGTCCCCCAATGGATTAATGCTACAGGTGTCTCTGGGCTTTTCCCATGTTCCAAGAGTTTTCCTTGAATATACGGAAGGTTCTTAATACCCATGTATATCGCCAATGTATCGATGCCTTTAGCAAGCGATTCCCATTTGATGTTATCGTCTTCACCCTTTTTACGATGACCGGTTACAATGGCAAATGATGATGCATGGTCTCTATGGGTAACCGGAATACCTGCATAGGCCGATGCGGCTATGCCAGCTGTAATGCCCGGTACTATTTCAAAGCGTATTCCATTTTCGACAAGAGCCTCCGCTTCCTCTCCGCCTCTACCGAACACAAAGGGATCTCCGCCCTTTAATCGGGTGACCACCTTACCCTTTTTTGCATATTTGACGAGAAAACGATTGATTGTTTCTTGTTGCAAGAGATGGTAATCCGGCAGTTTTCCACAATTAATCAATTCTACGCCATCTTTGGCATGAGTCAACAACTCTTTGTTTACAAGGCGGTCATATAAAATAACATCAGCTTCCTGAATACATCTTAACCCTTTTACTGTAATTAAATCTGGATCTCCGGGACCGGCTCCTACTAGATATACTTTCCCCATTTTGCAATCCGCCTTTCCTCAGAGTACTGTTTCGAAATTCGTTAAAACGAAACCTGCTCCATTTTTAATTTGTTTCTTTTCATATAATGATACGTCATTAACCATCGGCATTTTCAAAAACCGTTTTTCCAGCTCGATATCGACAAGCTGGAAAGCCATTTCATCTGAATCTGCGGCAATGACGACATGACATAATTCATTCTTAATTGTAACTTCAAAGCGATAAAGATTCATCATTTTTTTACCTCTTTTTAAACAGCAATCATGCTCGCTAAGACATTATCCAGTTTATTCTGTAATTCCGACGTTCCAACCCGTTCAACAAATTCAAGAAAACTTTCCGAGGGAAGTTTTTTGTCTTTAAAATAAAGAATTAGCTCTTTCAAGACATGATAAAGTTGTTCCGCTTCCACTTTTCCTTTTAGTTTTTCATTGAATTTTCCGCCAGCATTTAATGTTCCGCCCACGTATATTTCGAAAGCCTCAACCATCTTTTTATCTTGGTTTTTCATTTTTATCCCTTGTAATCCTATATCAGCAATCGCTCGCTGGCCACAGTTATTAGGGCAGCCAACCATATGCAGCCTTACCGGAACATCTAAATCAATTTCCTTATCCAATGTTTCGGCAATGGTTTTCATCCTGTTTTTCGTTTCAACAAGTGCTAGGTTACAATATTCTATACCTGTGCAGGAAACGGAGTAACCGAGAAATTTCTTGGGCTCGTATGGAAATCTTTCAAAGATTGTTTCCTGTTTTAAGGCTTCCAGATTTCCATCCGATACATTCGGAATAATCAGGTTTTGTGAATTACAATTCCTGATTTCCCCATTTCCATATCTTTTAGCTATTTCGGCGAACTCGATAACCTCTTCGGGCGTTAGTCGACCAACTGGAATATTGACACCCACATAGTTGAGGCCTTCCTGTTTTTGTTTATGTATGCCGTAAAAATAACCAGCATTCCATTCCTTCAACGCACTTTCTCCCTTGTCAGGTAGCGGCCCAGTGTATTCCAGTACTTTTTCCGTGAATTGTTCAGGGCCCCAATCAGCAACAAGAAACTTCAAACGTGAACGGTGGCGTTTTTCCCGGTATCCGAAATCACGAAAAATCGTTGTGATCGCTACAGCCACTTCTACCGTTTTCTCAGGTAAAACGAATAAATCCAGTTCTTGTGCCAGCATAGGGACTGAGGATAGACCCCCACCAACTTTCACATGAAAGCCGACTTCTTCTTTCCCATCTATGACCTTTGTTGCCGGATTAAAGGAAACGCAATTGATTTCGGAGTTTGAAGCATTATGTATATTAGCACTGACTGACATTTTATATTTACGTGGAAGGTTCGAAAAGTCTTCATTCATTCTGAAGTATTCAAATACATCCGTAAGGACTTCCCGCGTATCGAATAACTCATCTGGATCGATTCCAGCTAGAGCGTTGCCGATAATATTCCGTGTTATGTCTCCGCAAGCACCCGCTGTTGTCAATCCTACCTGATCTAGACGATTTAATATATCAGGGACTTGCTCTATCGTCAACCAATGAAATTGTATAGCTTGCCGTGTAGTGATGTCATAGACATCGTGGCCATAATCCTTAGCAATATTTGCAAGGGTGATCTGTTGGTCGTATGTGAGAATCCCTCCTGGAATCACAACACGCATCATCCAATAACCAGCTTCTTTAGGACGTTGTAAGTAAAGACCTGCCCATTTGAACACATCCCATTCTTCTTTAGGGATGGAGTCGAATCCATTTGCCGCGTAATGAGGAATATCGTCAAAAATCTTCAAAGCATCTTTTTCCAGTTTCCGAATTTCCATTTTGTTTTTGGCAAGCGCTGGATTGTCCGCCCAAATCTTCTCGTACACCATTTCTTTTCCCCCTAGGTTAAATCGCTCTCTTTGTTGTCAAATAGTCTATAACCTGTTCGACGCACTCTTCTACACTAAACTGACTGGATTCCAATACGATTTCCGGATGTTCCGGTTCTTCATATGGAGAATCGATTCCAGTGAAATTTTTAATGATACCTTTACGCGCCTTGTCGTAAAGACCTTTTGGATCACGGACTTCACATTCTTCAAGTGGACATTTTATGTACACTTCAATAAACTCGCCTTCTCCAAGCAGGTCCCGAACAATTTGACGATCTGCACGAAAAGGTGATATAAATGCCGTTAATACGAATTGACCACTGTCCACGAAGAGCTTGGATACCTCTCCAATCCGTCTAATATTTTCTGTGCGATCTTTTTCTGAGAAGCCTAAATCCTTGTTAAGTCCATGACGGATATTATCCCCATCCAAAACATAATTTCGGATATTCCGATTATACAACTCTTTTGCAACAGCATTGGCGATCGTTGATTTCCCAGAACCTGAAAGCCCGGTAAACCATATCACCGTGCTCTCATGACCGTTTTGCTTCCGTCTAAGTTCCTTCGTTACCGATGCATCATGCCAAGTTACATTAGTACTTTTACTCATGAGGATCCTCCTTCTAAAACTTACAATAATTAGTTATATACCTCGTTCTTCTTAAGCCCTTCTATCAATACTTCGATTACTTCTTTGCGGCTGAAAGTGGCTGGTGGAATTTCCCCATTCCGTAACATTTCCCTAACCTTCGTCCCAGAAAGGATGACGTGATCTTCTTTACCATGCGGACATGTTTTTGCAGAAGCCATATTCCCACATGTTTTACAATAGAAGCTATGTTCAAAGAATAATAATGTTATCCCTAACTCATCAGAAGTGAAGTTCCCGAAGATCTTTTGTGCGTCATACGTACCGTAATAATCGCCCACACCTGCATGGTCGCGTCCGACAATGAAGTGAGTACATCCGTAGTTTTTACGAACCATTGCATGAAAAATCGCTTCTCTAGGTCCTGCATATCGCATGGCTGCTGGGAATACCGCAAGTGAGACACGGTCCTTTGGATAATACTTTTCAAGTAATACTTTATAGCTTTCCATCCGAACGTCAGCAGGAATGTCATCGGACTTCGTGGCACCAACTAATGGGTTTAAGAATAATCCATCCACTATCTCCAATGCTGTTTTTTGAATATATTCATGGGCACGGTGAACGGGGTTTCTTGTTTGGAAACCGACAACCGTTTTCCACCCTTTTTCTTCAAATGTTTTTCGGGTATCAACTGGGTCTAAATAATGATCCTCGAATAATGGACGCTCGATCCGTTTAATAAGCTTGATTTTACCACCTACATATACATCGCCACGATTATATAGATTTTTTACACCTGGGTGATTCTCATCATCCGTTTGATAAACTAAAGTTGCCTCCACTTGCTTATCAGGTGTAAATATATCGGAAACGGCAAGGACTCCATAAGTTTGGCCCTCATGAGTTAACTTTACTTCTTCTCCGATTGTAAGAGCGTTTGCCACATCAGCGGAAAGTGGTAATGTAATAGGAATACTCCAGACATGCCCGCTGCTAAGCCTCATATCCTTTACTACTGTTTGATAGTCTTCTTTTGAAAAGAATCCCTCAATGGGGCTGTATGCTCCAGTCCCTATAAGTTCCAAGTCGCTTAATGAGATTTCATCAATTTCAACGGATTGTTCTATTTTAGTTAAATCATAGTCTGGTTCAAAGCGATTGATTAATGTTCCTCCGTGCGGCAAGCTAATGGTCATGCTGATTTCCCCCTGAATTTTTTATAATTATGATAAATGTAATCCGCATTCTGTTTTTTGGGCACCTTGCCATCGTCCTGAACGAAGATCATCAGCATTAATGGCAGGTGCTGTACATGTTTTACAGCCAATACTTGGATATCCATTATCATGAAGCACATTATATGGTAAGCCATTTTTATGCGCATAACGCCATACATCTTTCCATGTCCAATGAATGAGCGGACAAATTTTGATAGATTTGAATTTGTTGTCCTTGTTTATATATTCAGTCAATGCACGGGTTTCCGATTGCTCCCTGCGCAGTCCCGAGAGCCAAGCCGTCGCTGTTGATAATACTTCAGTGAGCGGCGTAATTTTGCGGATGTTACAGCATTGATTTGAGTCATGAAGCCATAATTCATCACCAAATTCAGCGGCTTGTTCTTCCAATGTCATTTCCGGTTTCTTCATTACAATGGAAAGCCGTGGGTAACGATTTTTCACTTGTTCGATTAATTGGTAAGTCTCAGCGAAATGAACATCCGTATCCAAGAATACGATTTTGGCGGAAGGATTAACCTTTGCCAGCAAATCTGTCAGTACAATTCCTTCAATCCCAAAACTACAGGCATAAATGAGTTTATCTCCGTACTCTGAATTTGCCCATTCCAATACTTCTAACGCGCCTTTTGTATCGCTATCTTCCGGGAACGAAGGTAATGTCGCTGTATCAATATTTTCATAGTCCACTAGCTCTGCCAACTCTATACCCCCTTTTAAGAATCACCCTATGGTACAGCAGATATCTTTGAAAGCCTTTGAAACACCATTTCTTATAATGAAAAAGGCGGCTTTAACCAATAGTTTCCTATTTATATCAGCTAAATCCACCTCTAGTTTTCTAGTCAGCAGTCCATTTATTTAATTCTCAATTTTTCGTTTCTTTCCATTTGTATAACCTTACCGTCCTGAACGATAAGGGTTATGGATCCATATTTCATAGTTTTTAGCATTTCTTGCAGCCTTTCAAATATTTCCCCCAGCTGATTTTCCTTTTCCAAGGCTATTCCTCCTTTAAGAAAACTCGTCGACTAGCTTGTCGTAAGATGATCAGCTTGTAAATGAATTCCCCCAAATTAATAAAATCAATCAGAAAAATCCTTCCATGCCAAGATGGAAAGATTGATAAGGTAATCTTATTTACCTTATCTTCCAAAATGATGACATTTTGTTGGATGTAGCACCTTGCATTCATGATGCAGGTTGCTGGACTTCAAAGGGCCAAATCCCTCCGTCGCTCTTGATAAGTTTTATTATTTTAAATATTAACACATATCAAATCATTGTCAATGGAGTTTTCATATAAATTAACTTGGTTTAATATTTTGGTTTAACTTCAATTATTATACAC
This sequence comes from Peribacillus sp. NPDC097264, assembly GCF_050277925.1. Taxonomy (NCBI): domain Bacteria; kingdom Bacillati; phylum Bacillota; class Bacilli; order Caryophanales; family Bacillaceae; genus Peribacillus; species Peribacillus sp. NPDC097264. The sequence continues at coordinate 87,976 of NZ_JBNNSR010000005.1, read as the reverse complement.
AAATAGTTCAAGTTTGTTACAGTGATTTGTTAAGCCAGTAAAAAAGGTTCATTCATCCTGAACAAGCTTGAATAAACCTTTAAAGTAGCCTATAACTTAACTCGTTGATGGGAAGGGTCAAGATAAAAAGAAGAAATCATCAATTTCTTCTTTTTTGTATGGCTTCTACAAATTCCTTTACTTGACTCTTTGTACGATCAAGTAATTCCACTTCCTTAATCGGATGTTTTGGATTCTGCTTATCGATTTCTTTATCCACAAAGTATAACCCCTGCATCGGTTCCCCTTTTAATATTGATATAAGAGGTTTCAGCGCATAATCTATAGCCAATAAATGCCTGTTGCTTCCCCCAACCATTATGGGCAAAACTGGCTTATCCTTAAACGCGCCCTCGGGTAATAAATCAATTAGAGCTTTCAACACTCCTGTATAAGATGCCTTATAGACAGGTGAACCAATAATGATACCATTAGCTTGCTTAATCTTTTCTGAAAGTCTTAGAATATCCTCGCTATCATAACGACCTTGGAATAAGTCGTTTGCAGAAAACTCGGTAATAGAATGATAGTTCGTTGTAAATCCTTCTTTTTCCACCAACGTTTGGATATATTTTAATGAAATATCTGTTCTTGATGGTATAGCAGGGCTGCCTGATAAAATTATAATTTCGCTCATATCTATTCCTCCTGTATGTAAAATCTGCAAAGGATCTGGGTCCTTTCCAGTTAAGCAACTTCAATTAATTATCTTAATTATCAGAAAAATAAAAGTCAAGTAACTTAATTGGAATTTATATTTTTGAAACACTAATAAGAATCGTATTATGCCATTGACTAAAAATCCTGCCCCGTTAGGGCAGGATTTTTAGAGCTTTTCAACTCTATTGATTGAGTCTTTCACCATTTTTAAAAAAAGTTGTATAAATCGTTGATCACCGGTCAGTTCTGGATGAAACGAACTGACAAGAACCTGTTCTTGTCTAGCCGCCACTACTTTCCCGTCATAATTTGCTAATATCTCCACATCTTCACCTACGCCAACGGCAAAAGGTGCTCTGATAAAGACACCCATGAAAGGTTCTTCCATTCCTTTAACTATAAGGGGTGCTTGAAAACTTTCCCTCTGACGACCAAAACCATTTCTATTCACTGTAATATTGATAAAACCAAGATGGGGATGTTCCAAACTAACCATTTCCTTTGCCACTAATACCATCCCTGCGCAAGTACCGAAAATCGGTTTTTTTTGTTCGAAAAATGCCGTAATCGGCTCCATGAAACCATAATGGTCCATTAGTTTTCTCATAGTGGTGCTTTCTCCACCCGGAATGATTAGGCCATCGATATCCTTTAACTGTTCTGGGTTCTTAACTAATATCGCATGCTCACCGGCTTCCTTGATTTGGTTCATATGTTCATCTACAGCACCCTGCAAACCTAAAACACCTATGGTTACCATGTTTACCATCCACGCTCCTGCATTCTCTCAGCTGGGGCCAACTTAGAAATATCAATTCCTTTCATCGCGCTTCCCAATTCTTTAGACAACTTGCCTATTAAATCATAATCGGTGAAGTATGTAGTTGCTTGTACGATGGCAGCAGCGAATTTATCGGGATTTTCCGATTTGAAGATTCCTGAGCCCACAAATACACCGTCTGCCCCAAGTTCCATCATCAGGGCGGCATCTGCAGGAGTCGCAATTCCACCTGCTGCAAAGTTTACTACAGGTAATTTCCCTGTGCGCCGGATTTCCTTCAGAACTTCATAAGAAGCACCAATACTTTTTGCTTCAGTCATTAATTCATCCTCGCTCAGCATGCATACTTTACGAATTTGAGATTGAACTTTTCTCATATGCCGTACAGCTTCCACAATGTTCCCTGTCCCAGGTTCTCCCTTCGTCCGAAGCATCGAGGCCCCTTCGCCGATACGTCGGGAGGCTTCCCCTAAATCCCGGCAACCACATACAAAAGGTACTATATAATCGCTTTTCAAAATATGATATTCTTCATCGGCCGGAGTCAGTACTTCACTTTCATCAATGTAATCCACTCCCATGGATTCCAAGATTCTCGCTTCCACAATATGACCGATCCTTGCTTTAGCCATCACTGGGATCGAAACAGCTTTCATCACTTCCTCCACGATCCTTGGGTCGGCCATCCTTGCCACACCGCCTGCAGCACGAATATCTGATGGTACCCTCTCAAGAGCCATGACAGCCACCGCCCCCGCCGCTTCAGCAATTCTTGCTTGCTCTGCATTTATGACATCCATGATTACGCCACCCTTTTGCATCTGCGCCATTCCTCTTTTAACTGTATCGGTTCCTACAAGCTTTTCCATTCTTCTTCCCCCTAATATTTGCATAATTAAGATTTGTTCATTAGTATAAGAAATAGTTGACCACATTGAAAGTGTCAGTTTTAATGAAAATGATAGGGTCAGATAGAAACCACGAAAAGGGCGGTAAAAAAATGGATATGCTAGCATGTAATTTAAACCGTATGGATGAAGTGCCATTATATGAACAGTTATATTCACACATAAAAACGGAAATTGTAAATGGGCGGCTCCCTTTTGGTACAAAGTTGCCTTCAAAACGGAAACTAGCCGAATTTCTCCACATCAGTCAAAATACTGTCGAGACAGCATATGAGCAATTATGTGCTGAAGGCTATGTTGAAGTCATCCCACGAAAAGGGTATTACATTCAAACTTCCGAGGATTTGGAATACACACAACCTGTGAATGCCCCAGTCGAAAAGACGGTCAATAACAAGAATGATTTCCTGTTTCATTTTCACCCCAGCCAGATAGATACAGAAAACTTTCCTTTTGAAAAATGGCGTAAATATACAAAAAACACTATAGACATATCAAATCAAGAACTCCTTTTACTAGGAGACCCTCAAGGCGAATATGAGTTACGTTGTGAAATTGCCCATTACCTGTACCATTCTCGCGGAGTCCGGTGTGTGCCCGAGCAAATCATTATCGGTGCAGGGCTGGAGATTATACTGCAACAGCTGATACTACTGTTTGATAAAAAAACAGTATATGGTGTCGAAGACCCCGGATACCATTTAATTTTGCGGCTTCTGAAAGGCTATCCAAATGATGTGTATCCACTAGAAGTGGATGAAGAAGGCGTGAAGGTGGATAGAATCGATCAATCCAATATTGACGTCCTTTATATAACCCCTTCTCATCACTTTCCCTATGGAACGGTTTTGTCCGTTAACCGACGTAGTCGCTTGTTGAACTGGGCTCAAGAGACGGAAAACCGCTATATCATTGAAGACGATTATGATAGTGAATTTCGTTATAGTGGAAAAACGATTCCCTCTCTACAAAGTTTGGATGCTGGTGATAAAGTGATTTATTTAGGATCATTTTCTAAATCATTGATTCCTTCTATTAGGGTCAGCTATATGGTTTTGCCTCTCGCTTTACTAGAAAAACATAAAGAGGAATTATCTTTTTACCATTCAACTGTCTCCCGAATCGATCAACATATTTTGACACAGTTTATGAGAGAAGGAGATTTCGAGAAACATTTAAACCGAATGAGAAAAGTTTATCGTAGAAAGTTGGAAAAGGTTTTGGAACTATTTAAACCCCATCATCAGCAGATAACGATAATTGGCGAGCGATCAGGACTTCACATCGTCCTCATCGTTAAAAATGGTATGAATGAAGAGGATCTTATCCTAAGAGCTTCAAATGCTAATATTAAGATTTACGGACTATCTTCCTATAGCATTCAACATAAGAAAGAAAGTCCACCCAAAATCATTCTTGGTTTTGCAGGAATTCCTGAGAAGGAACTGGAAAAAGCCATTCAACTATTGCTGGTTTCATGGGGATTCGACACAAAAAAAGAAGTTCAGAATGGTTACTGAACTTCTTTTTTTGTTACATTCTTGTTAAGTATCTTTCCATCATTTCTTTCGGGACCATACTTCCCCCTGTAGCCCATATGATGTGCGTGGACTGATTTAACCTTCCTGTCAATCCTTCCTTAATGATATACTTTTCTCCTTCTTCCCTACTGAATATTTGAACCGGTCCATATGCTCCTGCCAGGGCTGATGGCTCTAAATAATAAGCTTCCGTTTTAGCCATCATTCGAAGGAAGTCAAATAATCTTTCGTCCCCAATCGTGAAACTTCCACTCAACATAGAGTCCATCATATTCGAAACCAACTTGGAGGGTCTACCGACTGCCAGGCCATCTGCTTCCGTTTTATTATCCACCCCAAAATCCTGCACGGAAACTTTTTCATGAAGTCCTGTTGCCAACCCGAGCGTCATACATGGTGAATGGGTTGGCTCTGCGAAAAAGCAATGAACATTTTTTTGAAAGGCCAGTTTAAGCCCATACGTTATCCCTCCTGGGCCTCCACCCACACCACAAGGTAAGTACACGAACAGAGGATGTTCTTCGTCAACTATAATCGACTTTTCATTCAATTGCTCTTTTAGCCGTGTTGCGGCCGTTGCATAACCAAAAAGTAAATCGACTGAATTTTCATCATCAATAAAATGACAACTGGGATCGAGAGAGGCCTGTCTGCGCCCCTCCTCAACGGCTTTACTGTAGTCCTCTTCATATTCCTTTACGATGACACCGAGCGACCTGAGTTTATCCTTTTTCCACCGCTTGGCATCAGCTGACATATGAACGGTTACCTTAAACCCAAGGTGGGCACTTATTATCCCAATGCTTAAACCTAGATTCCCTGTCGACCCGACAGCAATGGAATAGTGTGAAAATAACTCTTTATATTCATCACTGGCCAATAATTCATAGTTATCGGTTTCTTTAAACCCCCCATCTTTCATCGCTATTTCTTCCGCCCGTTTTAATACCTCATATATGCCACCTCGAGCCTTGATGGAACCGGAGATCGGTAAATGACTGTCACACTTAAGCAGTAGTTTACCTGGGATGGCAATTTCATAGATTTTTTCCATTCGACTCTTCATGGAAGCTATTTCGACTAATGGAGATTCAATGATTCCATTCATGGGTTTTGTTTCCGGAAAGGCTATGGCAATATACGGAGCAAACCTATTCAATCTTTCTTCTGCCTCTTTCACCTTTGCTGCTTGAACAATTGGATGATCAAACATGCTTGTGTAGTTCGGATTTAACCAGAAAGTTTCTTCAGTGTCCATTAGTTGTTTAAGTAATGGATTTTCCTTCCATTCTTTTTTTATCAGTCCCGCAACTGTATGTTCTTTCATGACACCCCTCCAAATAATGAATGTTATAGAGTTTTTATTGATTGGTAAGCTGAACCTTAATCCTTCCTCTTACACTATTAATAAACCAAATTTCCTCAGCAGTAACCAATTCTTCCTTTTTTATGACCCTTTCCTGGATTTCTTTCCTCTTTAATAGTTCTCGACGAAAAGTTCCTGCAAGCAAGCCTGATTCCAAAGGGGGAGTGATGAGTTCCCCATTGATTTTCACGACAATGTTTCCGTTCGTGAACTCCGTGACATCCCCTTTTTCATTCCAGAGCAATACGTCATGAAAGTCAGGATACCTTCTTTTAAATTCATCATAAACGCCTCGATTCGTAGTTTTATGATGAAGAAAAGGATTTTCACTATGAATCGGACTTTCGGCTACGATAACTGATATTTCCGGATTTACCCCATCAATTATTTGCCCAGAGACACTAATTTCCCCATTTTCCGAAACTAGCACACGAATCTTTTCTAACGTGTCGGTATGTATGGAGGCGTATTCTATCAGTTGATTTCTAAGCGTCTTTTCAGGGAGCCTGAAGCCAAAATAATCTGCAGATTGCATCACTCTTTCAATATGTTCCTCCAATAAAGAATATTCGCCATTCTCAAGCCTGATTGACTCTAAAAGCTGGTAAGCAGGGTGCTCTTCCGTCAATAGTTTTGCTTTCAAGAAGGCTTCCTCGTATTCTTCCAAAGAAGCCGAGTCCCAAGTGATTCCCCCTCCGACTCCATATGCAGCCTGACCAGTTTCCTTATCAATTACTACTGTCCGTATCGGTACATTGAAAACTGCTTCCCGATTAGGATTGATGTAGCCAATGGCGCCACAATATATTTCACGCGGTGAATTCTCAAGTTCAGCGATGATTTCCATTGTTTTAATTTTCGGTGCACCCGTTATCGATCCACATGGGAAAAGTGCCTTGAATAAATCAATAATAGTCGTTTCCGGCTTCGTACTTGCAGTGATTGTCGATGTCATTTGCCAAACTGTCGGATATTTTTCGATTTCCTTAAGCTTAGATACCTTAACAGTCCCTTTTTCCGATACCATCCCCATGTCATTTCTAAGCAAATCGACAATCATTAAATTTTCGGCTTGATTTTTTTCGGAATTGGCTAACCATTTGGCATTCTCCAAATCTCTCTCTCTATTTCCAGCCCGCTTTACTGTCCCCTTCATGGGACGGGTGATTAATTGTCCATCTTCCCATCGAAAGAATAACTCTGGAGAAGCGGAAAGAATCCGATATGTTCCCAGATTTAAATAAGCACTATAGTTGGAACGTTGAGCTCTTACAAGGCGATTATAAAATGCATAGTCATCCCCTTCAAACTTCGATCGTAACCGCATTGTGTAATTCACCTGATAGCTGTTACCTCTCTCTATCTCTTCTTTAATCCTTTGAAATCCAGCATGATAGGATTTAGAATCGGTTTCGGAATCCCAATCGGCCATATGAAAGGCACCCAACGTTTCTTCTATGAATTCTCCCGGACTTTCAAAAATCCCAAACCATAATAAAGGCATGTTTCCACCCTCTTTTACTTTCAAACAGTTATTAAAGGCTGGGGCGGCTTCATAAGAAACATAACCTGCTACATAATATCCTTCATCAATCGCTTTCTGTACTTCATCGAATTTGATTAACACTTCTTCAATCGAATGGGCAATCAGAATCTTTTTCGGCTTATTAAAATACATGGGCTTTTTATGTCCATATTTATCTGTAAAATGAAACAATAATGATATTGGAACTTCCTGGGTCATGTTTTGCTCCTTCAGTTTTAGTGAATAAAGATATCTCGTTTCCAGTTTTAAAAAAGAGCTTGCAGTGTTTCTGCAAGCTCTTTTAACCCTCATTTCATTCCAGTGACCTCGGCAACGATTTCATAAGAACGAAGTCGAGCTCCGTGATCATAAATCGCCGAGTTTATAATCATTTCATCCGCCTGTGTTTCATCAAGGAAAGCCTGTAATTGTTCCTTGACTTGTTCCGGATTCCCGATGATCGATGCGTTCAATTGCTTCATGACGATCGCTTTTTCGTATTCGGTCCAGAGCCCCTCCATCGAATCGACCGGCGGCGCCATTTGGCCAGGGGTATTCCGAATTAAATTTAAGAATTGTTGTTGATAAGAGGTCGCAATTTTGTGTGCTTCTTCAGTAGTGTCTGCCGCAAATACATTGATGCCTACCATCGCATGTGGTTTATCAAGTACATCGGAAGGTTGGAAATTATTCCGATATCGCGCTAATGCCGGTTTAGTGTTTTCGGGTGAAAAGTGACTGGCAAATGAGAAAGGCAGACCAAGTTTTGCCGATAGCGCTGCACTGAATCCGCTTGAACCGAGTAACCAAATAGGGATATCCTGTCCTTCCCCAGGTATAGCCCGGACCCGATTATGTTTGGAATCGGCACTTAGATAGCTGCGAAGCTGTTCCAACTGTTCCGGAAAATCCTGTCCATTATTACGGACATCACCGCGAAGAGCCATAGCAGTATACTGATCGCTTCCTGGAGCTCTTCCTAGACCCAAATCTATTCTGCCCGGATACATCGCCTCAAGTGTACCAAACTGTTCCGCAATAACAAGAGGAGCATGGTTCGGAAGCATGATCCCCCCTGAACCGACCCGGATTCTCTCCGTCTTGCCAGCGACATGGCCGATTAGCACGGAAGTCGCAGAGCTTGCGATGCCGGGCATGCTATGATGCTCAGCCACCCAGAAGCGGCGATATCCCCATTCTTCTGCGTGCTGGGCTAAGTTTACGGTATTATGAAATGCTGCAGATACTGTACCGCCTTCAATAATGGAGGCTAAGTCCAATACGGAAAAAGAAATATCACTCAGTTTTTTTGTTGATGTGTCATAATTCATATATTCAACTTCTTTCTCTTTTTAAAATGAATGGTCGCAAAGCCATCATATAGAAAATGCAGGGAAATTGCACATGAATTGCTTATACTTACTTTCCAAAAAGCTCCTTGGCAATCAAACGGAACGAGTTCAAGCGGTCTTCCAATAGATGTGTGATCGTGATAATCATGATTTCATCCGCTTGATATTGCTCCTTTAGGTCCAAAAGGCGACGCTTGACTTGTGATGGAGAACCAACAATCATCTTTTCATCTATTTTCCTCTTCCATTCTTTTTCCCTATCCGTCCATACATATTCGCTAGCCTCTTCTATACTAGGAACCATACTTCTTTCCCCTTTATCGCTTTGAATTCTCCATAAAGTATTGCTCAATGCAATTTCTTTTGCTTTTTGTTCATCTTCTGCACAAATTACAGATACCGTTAAGATTGTTTTCGGGGACAAAAGGTTCCCTTTTGGTTGAAAGTGGCTGCGATAATGCTGTAAACTTTTCACACCATCATTTTGGCTCATGAACTCGCCGAATGCGTACGCAACACCATTCTCCGCAGCAAGCTTCGCACTTTTTTCACTTGTGCCAAGAATCCATGGTTCCGGTAAAGTCTCTGGGACAGGTGCAGCCGCAACATTAGAAAACTGGTGATTCTCCGGAAAATCCCCTCTCAGAAAATGTAGCAATTCCTGTACTAGCTCTGGCATTTTGTAGACATTTTGCAAATAATTATCTGACAGTGCCATCGTTGCTTCTGCAGAACCACCTGGGGCACGTCCAATCCCAAGATCGACCCGACCTGGAAAAAGTGTGGCCAGCATGTTGAATGTTTCAGCCACTCGATATGGCTTATAATGTGGCAGTAAAACAGCACCTGCCCCAATTCTAATGTTCTTCGTTTGAGTACCAATGTAACTAAGCATCACCTCGGGTGTAGCACAGGCCAAACCTGGTAAATCGTGATGTTCCGTCAACCAAATTCTGTTGTATCCCAGTCTATCACCTTCCTGCGCTAGAAGTAGTGAATCATGTAAAGCTTGTTGTGCCGTTTGGCCAGATGAAATGGGCGATTGATCTAAAATACTAAGCTTCATTTCTTCCTTCCTTTCATGTTCTCTTTATACTTCATCGTAAATCATTGGTAGAAAATTGTCGCCTAATTGGCTTATACGTTGAATTCCTTAACTAAGACGATAAGGATTGGAACAAATTTCAGGATGAAAGTGTGATAACGATATTCTAGCGAGGTTATCTATTGGATAATGAATGATTTTTGGTCAAAAATAATTACTTATTCATATATTTTAACGAGTTGAACTATAAAATATTCACAAAAAAAGACCCAATCAGGGTCTTTTCGTCAAATTATTCATTTCTTTTAAATTGAGAGGAAAGTTCCATGGCGATGATTGACGAATCCAGTCGAGCGGATATAAACGGTGGCTGAATTCGATTATTTGTCTCAATAGGGACTCCCAGCCAGACAAAGCGTTTATCGAAGATGATAAACGAGAAGGAAACCGGCAAACTTATAAAGGAATGTAAAGGGATATCCGAATTTCTCTTTCCGGATATGATTGTCAACTTCACCTTGGGGTTTCTTTTCAACAAAATCTGCTTCCAATCATCTGACAGCAAGTTTGCATCAGGGATTGCCATAATCATCTCATGGTTGGTATTACCCAGATCCTCCAAGACTTTTTCCAGTTTTCGTGCATGCATCCACTGCAATCTGGAATGTTGGTGTTTCACCCATTTCCCAATGTCTTTCCTTGGAATCACCTGACCGTTATGCGTTTGATGGTCCACAAGTTGTCGAAGCGTTTTACTACGATATACATGTTTATTTATAAAAGAAGTATCGCACACATGCAGAAATTTACCTTTTGTCCGCGTTATTGCCACATTAATGAGCCGTTCACTTTCTCTTCCTGTCAATAACATCCCAGCTCGATCCTGTGGATAGCTATCTACCGTATCAAAAACCATTACATCACGTTCACTGCCCTGAAAACGATGGACAGTTGCGGCAATAATATCAGTGGTTTGCCGTTCGTTCCGGTACAGATCATCCAATAGCTTTTCCATCCATTCAGCCTGTGCCCGATATGGTGCCACATAACCAATCGATTTAGCACCATCAACATATGCTTCATGAATCAGCTGAAATGATAATAATAATTGCCAAAGATTCATCCTTGAGTGGGAAGTACGCTCCGCCATGCAATATTCACCAGAACAGCTCGTATCAAGAAGAACAGAAGCCTTGTTGGCAAACGGTTCCGCAGCCCTGATACTTTCTCTGCTCATCGAAACACTTTCATGATCTCCCACAAAATTGTTGTAGACAACACGGTTTGTAAAGGCCGAAATCTCTGGATGCATACGGCGCTGTTCTTTTAAAAGGAATAAATGTGGATGAAGCGTCCCTTCTTCAACTGATTGCGCCACTCCAGCCCTATGGAATATATCCTCTTTCAACCAAAGTTTCACTAAGGAATCACGGGCTGCTGCGATCGGTGGAAGCTGTTTGAAATCACCTGAAACTAAAATGTGTTTAGATAAAGCCGCAGCAAATGCTACTTGCGGTACGTATGCCATGCTGGCTTCATCCAAAATGATCAAGTCATACTCCCTAGTGTATAACGTTTCATCTTTAGCGGCTTTTGCCAGGGTCGTCCCGATTATTTTAGCTTCTTTTAGGAATTCTATCTCTTTTTGACGGATTTTCTCCAAAACCCGCGCCAATTTCTTTTCTAATTCAAGCAATTCGTCGGTGTCCCTTTTACTGAATGAACCTGCTAAATCCTGTTTCAATAAACGTTTTTCTCCTACAAGTTTCTCTTTATCCGCTAATAAGTCCGGTTCATGCTTCCCTAGTAATTGCCCCGTTACAATATCTTCATGAATTGCTAAGGATTCACCGATTTGTGACCCATATCGAAGGACGTCCCCTTCGTGAAAACGTTCTTTCCTTTTTATGAATGAAGAAATTTCGGCCATCAAAACATCAACAGCTTGATTACTATGAGACAGGACGAGTATCTTTTTACCTTGAAAATAATGGTTGGCAGCCGTACGAGCCAATGTATAGGTCTTTCCAGTCCCGGGTGGGCCCCAGACAAATGTGACTGGATTGAACTTTGAGCGTGCATACAATTCCCTCACACTACTTTGTTTCTCGCTGGAAGGATGTTTTTGTGGCATGGAAGGATCCATAAGACGCTTAATCCTCAGCCTCTTTTTCTTACTTCTCTTAACTTCATCTAACCTTGTGATTAGTTGCTCTAAAAGTTCCCAAGGATCGTGGTATAGAAATGCTTCCCCTATTAAATCACCCAATGACCGTTCAAAGGAAAGGATGATGCTTTTTCCTTCTGACGATAAAACTCTCCCATCCTGTTTGATTCCTCCCCATTCCAGCCGTACAATCGACCCGACCGGAATTTTCACTGAAGAGCCCGTTTCGAAGAAATAGGTGAATGAGCCATCACTTGAAAGGAGATGGCCATTTGAAACTAAATATTTTGTACTTCCGTATTTCTTTAGATGCAGAATTTCAAGTTGAAGGGCCTGTTGCCATTCTTTTATATAATTTACCGTTGAATTCATTGTTCACGTTCCCTCACAATTTATGCTAATGAATGAAAAAGAAAGCTATACTAAAATACTTTTGTTTGTAAAATTCGGCCACAAAAAAGTGTATACTCTCTCAACATACGGAATAAGACCCAATCAATGAAGATTGGGCCTCTCTTTTGCCAATAATCTTACTATAGCATCTTTTCATTCATCGTACCATGGGCTGTTTTGGAAGAAATGGGTACATTAGCCCTCGTTCAGCTCGGCAAATTGTTCAACCAAATCACTGAAAATTTTCATCGCATTTTCAATCGGTTCCGGTTTGGTTAAATCCACTCCGGTTTTCTTAAGCAATTCTAAAGGAAAATCCGAGCTGCCGCTTTTCAAGAACGTTAAATAGCTTTCAAGGGTCTCTTTGTCTCCAGAAAGGATTTTATCCGCAATGGTGATGGCAGATACATAGCCCGTAGCATACTTGTAGACGTAAAATGGACGATAGAAATGAGGGATGCGTGACCAACCATATTTCACTTCCTCATTGAAGATGATCTCCGGACCATTATACGTGCGAAAAATCTCTTCATAAGCTGTATTCAAAACCTCTACATTAAGAGGTTCATCATTTTCCGCCTTTTCATGGACAATCTTTTCAAATTCAGCAAACATGACTTGCGTGAAGAAGGTTCCTTTAAAGCTATCAATAAAATGATTGAGCAAATGCTTCTTCTTTTGAAGGTCCTCGGTCGTTTTAAGTAAATGACGTATCAGTAAAATCTCATTTACGGTTGAAGCTACCTCCGCAACAAAAATGGAATAACCAGCTGTGATTTTTGGTTGATATTTTGAGCTGAAGTACGAATGCATGCCATGACCGGACTCATGAGCTAGTGTAAACACACTGTCAAGATCGTCACGGTGATTCAGCAATATGAATGGATGCACACCGTAAAGTCCCAAGTTATAGGCTCCAGACCGTTTTCCCGGTGTTTCCCTTACATCATAATAGCGGTTTTCCTTAAAGCTTTTTAGGATTTCTACATATTCCTCACCTAATGGCTTCAACGCATCGATCATTAATGCAAATCCATCATCATAGGTAATGTCTTCTTTAGCGCCTTCAACAAGTGGCACGCTTAAGTCATATGCACGCAATTCATCCACACCCAATACCTTTTTGCGCAAAGCGATATATTTATGCATAGGTTCGATATTTTCTTTTGTGGACGTGATGAGATTATCGTACACTTCTTTTGGCACTTTGTCCCCGAATAGGGATTTCTCTAAAGCGGATGGATAGTTCCGAAGCTTCGATAAGTTGACATTATTTCTTATTGCCGTTGAAAGAGTGGAAGCTATTGTATTTTTTAATTGTAGATAAGGTTGGTAATAAGCCAAATAGGCCTCTTTCCGCTTTTCCCTGTCATCATCTTCTATTAATTTTGAATACATTCCGCGGGTCAACTCTACTTTTTGACCTTTTTCATCTGTCACTTCACCGAATTTAATATCCGCATTGTTAATCATCCCGAAAGTTTTTTGCGGAGCTGAAAATGCATCACCTATTTGGGAAAGTACTTCTTCCTGTTCCTTCGATAACACATGGGCTTTATAACGGTATGAATCAAGTAAATCTTCCTCAAAGTATTTTAACCCCTCTACTTCTGCTATGTATCTTTTAAGTGTTTTTTCATCTAAGCCTAGTAAGAATGGCATAAAGAAGGCAGATGCACTGCTAATCTTTCTGCCTAACTGACCTGCTCGGTCAAGTAGTGCCTGAGATGAGGTGACACGGGTATCCAAATCCGCTTGGAGCATGGCAAACACATAGAGTTTATTATAGGTATATCCGATTTCTTCACTTAAATGTAAGTAATCAAACAACTCTTGAGCTGTATGAATATGACCGTCAAAAGCCTTTAATGTATCAGTTACAGTAAGGACTTCTTGAAAATCCTTCTCCCAATCATCTTGGTTTTTATAAATATCAGTAAGATTCCACGTTTCTTCCTGTTTTACTTCTTCACGTGTCTTGAATGTTTTCATGATAACACTCCCTTTCATATCCCTTATCCTCTTATTATAAGCGACTTTCCGGAAAACCTGCACAGAAATGCATGGTTGAGGATTTTTATTTTTTTATTGTTAATTGGATTAAATCTTACTATCCATTTCAAGAAGCAGATAATGAAAAAACGAGAGCATCTTGCCCTCGTTTACTTGGAATCTTTATGATGAAACGGACATTTCCCAAGGATTGGTTCGCTATCATCACCTATGAAGAATTGTTTCCATTCATTGTGGTTGACATCTCCATAATGACTGATGTCTGGATGCGTGGGCAGGTTATCCCACTTTTCGACTCGTTCCCTTACCTTTTCACGTGACATGATTCCTCCCTTTTCCGTTCCTTCTAACCCTTCAAATATCATTCGAGGTTGAAATCCTAGGACGAGGCTATTACCTAAATCACGCGTTTTACGCTGTTTATATGCCGGTGCATTTCCAAAAATAAAGATGGGCTCCCCTGCAAAATGAAAGTCCCACAGATAATGTTCAGGATCCTTTGGCTTCTCTATCGGCCAAGGTGTATGATCATGGGCATGTAAATATTGAAGGATATCCCAGAATCGCTTGCGATATAATTCCAAGTCACGTTCTTCTTTTTCCGGCTCCATAAAAACAAAAAGACCATGCCTAATATATGGAGGCTCCTGAAATAATTGCAGAAATTTTTCTACAGCCTTTGGGAGATTGGACCAATCTTCCTGAGTGATATATGCATAACGCAGTTCACCTTTATTTTCTGCCTTCATGCCAAAATAACAAGGAAAAGTCTTGTCTGTTACCGTATCATGGAAAGTTTGATATTCTTTAATCACCCATTGTGGTACTCTTTTTGGGTTCGTCATGTCTTCTTTCGTTAATAAACAAGAATTCGCAGTCAGCATTTCACTACTCCTCACAAATATTATTTATATTTATGTACCCGTTGCCTAAAAAGTAAAACGTCCGAGGTGACTGCAATTATTGACATTCCACGTTAAAATTTCCCTTTACCTTTCCTTTTGTTCGTTATTTGAAATGACAAATAGAAGAGTTCATATGAAAATTTTTCAATCGATCACTAGCATGAGCATATGATGTTTTTTTACCTTTTGGACAGCCTAAAATAAAGGGGTGATAATCGGTGTCAAGAAGAAATAAAATCCTAGTAGAAGAAGCCCGAGCAGACCTTAATCAACTAAAAGCCAAAGTTGCTGGATCAAGAACCCATGAGGAGGCGAAATTTGAAGCTGCCAATGAAGTCGGCATTCCTTTAAAAAAAGGGTATAATGGCCAAATGACAGCAAAGCAAGCTGGTAAAATTGGCGGTCATTTGGGAGGTAATATGGTTAAGTCACTTGTTGAAATGGCCAAAGAAAACCTAAAAGTCCAAAAGTAATGTTATATAAAGTGTGGCTCCTCATTCCAGAATAAACATATCTTCCCCATTCTTAACTAAACTATATTGAACATGGTATCCTGTTATTCCAAAATTTTAAAAAGGGGTCTGGAAATAAATCATTCCAGACCCCTTTTGATGAAGGCAAAATGTTTTTTCCTAACATTCCGACTCATTTCTGTATAACTTCAAAATCTTAGAGAGTAACTTTTTCTTCAACTTTCGTAGTCCAACCCAATTCATCTTGAATTTTACCTGTTTGAATTCCAGTTAGCGTTTCATATAGTTTTTTGGATAGTTCACCCGTTTCACCATTTTGAACGACCATTTCTTCACCATTCCATAGGAATTCACCTATAGGAGAAATGACGGCTGCAGTTCCAGTACCGAATGCTTCTTCTAATTGACCTGATTTATAGGCATCATAGACATCCTGCATGGAAATTCGCTTTTCACTCACTGGAAGGTTCCAATGTTTTAACAATTCAATGATGGAATCGCGAGTGATGCCCGGAAGAATGCTACCATTTAAAGCTGGAGTAATAATTTCTCCATTGATTTTAAAGAAAACATTCATGCTTCCCACTTCTTCGATATATTTCTTCTCCACTCCATCAAGCCATAGAACTTGCGAATAACCAAGCTTTTCGGAAACCTCCTGAGCTTTAAGGCTCGAAGCATAGTTTCCTCCGGTTTTAGCTTCTCCAGTACCTCCATTCACTGCACGCGTAAAGGATGACTCAACCGCTATTTTCACTGGGTGAATACCTTCTTTATAATAAGAACCTACCGGCGACATAATGATGATGAATTTGTAACGGTCTGATGGAGAAACTCCTAAATAAGGTTCCGTCGCAATAATGAAAGGACGTATATATAATGATGTACCCTCTGCTCTAGGAATCCAGTCGTTATCAATACTAATTAACGTTTTTAACGCCTTCAATGCATAGTCGACATCTACATGAGGGATACATAAACGATCATTTGAATTATTTAAGCGTTGGAAATTCTTTTCCGGACGGAATAAGATAACTTCGTCTTCATCTGTTACATATGCTTTTAATCCTTCGAATACAGATTGTCCATAATGAAATATCATTGATGAAGGCTCTAATTCGAGCGGTTGATAAGGAACAATTCTTGGATCATGCCACCCTTGCCCTTGTGTATAGTCCATAATAAACATATGATCGGTAAATGTTTTACCGAACTCCAGCTGTTCAGCCTTTGGCTTTTCTTTCTTCGTTGTACTAAGCGTGATTTGCATGTCTTGTTCCTTCATTACCAAAACCCCTTGTTGAATATTTTTACAAGATTTCACTTCCATAAAACCTATCTTAATTAGTTTACTCCTATAAGGTTTCATAGTTCAAGCCCTTATAACTAAATTTTCCGAATTTTTTAAATAAAATTTCGTTTTCATCTAATTTTTTCGTCATTTAGAGGAAAATCCATTCTATTATGTAAGTTATTTGGTCATATCATTCCCTCCCATGCTATCGTTTATTGAATATTTATATGTTTTCAGCTAGCAAATTATCCAGTTTAATTGATTATTATCTCCTATCCCTACATATTAATTAAAAAAATTCTTTTCTCTCAAAATTTAATGGTGTGTATGTTTCTTCTATAAACTCTTTTACAAAAACACTCCCTTAATTAAGGCTTACTGTCATTTAATCTCATTTTTATTAAAAAAATTTAATTTAGTAGTTTACTAGTAAATAATAATCTTATATACTAAGGCAACGAGATAGATAAAATGCATATAACTTAACGAACCATAGATAAAACGCATGAATCTTTCTCATAACTGTGAAAAGGGGTACCAACATGACAAAAAACAGATGGTTAATCGCTTTATCAGCTATCGCTATCCACCTTTCTATAGGAGGGGCATATGCTTATAGTGTTTACAAAAAGCCCATAGTAGAAGCAATGGGCTGGTCAGAGACTGAAGTTACTTTAGCGTTTACTATAATGATGGCACTTGCAGGGACCTCTGCAGCTTTCTTTGGAAAGTTCGTAGAAAAAAATGGGCCAAGGAAGTCAGCCATGGTTGCCGCGGTACTATTTGGTTTAGGTCAAGCCGGATCTGGCGTGGCGATTATGATTGATTCGCTTCCACTTTACCTCCTTACCTATGGGTTTTTAAGCGGACTAGGAATGGGTATCGGTTACATATCACCAGTTTCGACCCTTGTTAAATGGTTCCCTGACAGAAGAGGACTTGCAACTGGGATGGCAGTGCTCGGTTTCGGTGCAGGTGCACTTATTACGGCGCCTGTTGCAGCTAGCCTTATGCAGTCTGTAGGAATATCTACTACCTATTATATTTTAGGCGCTGGATACTTCATCCTAATGTTTTTAGGTGCTTCTTATATTGCACCGCCCAAAGCAGGTTGGATTCCAGAAGGCATGAAACAAGACATCGAATCAGGAAAAAAGGAATTGAAAAAAGATTTAAGACAATCTACCGCGAAGGAAGCGGTTAGAACAAAACACTTTTGGATGTTATGGTTCATGAAATTGATCAACACTAGTGCAGGAATCATGATGATATCAGTAGCTTCTCCCATGGCTCAGGATGTAGTCGGGCTTTCAGTTGCTGGGGCGGCTACCCTAGTTGGTATCATGGGGATTTTCAATGGTGGTGGAAGACTTGGCTGGGCAGCCGCTTCCGATTATATCGGTCGTCCTAATGTTTTCGTCATTTTCTTCATCATCCAAATTGCGGCATTCCTATTACTTCCGACCACTACCAACTCCTTATTATTCCAAGGTCTGATTTTACTCGTTGTTAGTTGTTATGGAGGAGGGTTCTCTAACCTCCCTGCATTTGCCGGTGATTTATTCGGAACGAAAGAAATCGGTGCAATCCATGGTTACCTATTAACAACTTGGTCTCTTGGTGGAGTTTGTGGACCTATGTTGGTAACTTATATCAGAGAAAGTACAAATAGCTACATTCCTGTGTTTTACGTTTTCGCAGTCTTGATCACGATTGCATTCGTCATCTCCATATGGCTTCGTTTAGATATCAAGAAAATGAGAAACGCACAGGAACAACAAGGATTCAAGGCTCCAGTGGAAAAAATCTCCTGACATGAGCCTTGATTCATCAACTGAATAAGCTAAAAAAGGCATTATCGAAGCAGGCCCTTTGGGCAACATGCTTTTGATAATGCCTTTTTAGCTGCCTGAGGATTACATCCTTTACCAAGGCACACTATGCATCTGGTTATTTTTTCATTATTTTATTTTTTCAATATATTTATTAATTTTTCTCAAAACCCCAAAAACCCCATTAAAATCTATTTTTTTTTAAAAAAAAATAAAAAAATGTTATTTTGTTATAGAAAAATCTAAATAGAAGTGTATAATAACTGATGGTATTGTTTATATGGTAAGTAAGTCCTTGCCTCTTAACTACTAAAAAATAAAAAATAGAGAAAGTATTTTTCAAGGGGGAGCAAAATGAGTTATAACAACCCGCAACAAATGGCGCAAATTGCAATCAATGCAGGGAAAAAGAAAGCCACGTTGCCACTAAGAAGCATTTTAATTTTAGGATTCCTTGGAGGCGCGTTTATTGCCTTAGGTTTTCTATTTTACATCCGCGTTACGGCCGGATTACCGCCAGAATGGGGTACACTGAATAATCTTATAGGCGGATTAGTTTTCCCGCTAGGATTAATCCTTACGGTCGTTGCAGGCGCAGAATTGCTAACAGGAAACATGATGGCAGTCTCAATGGCAGCACTAGCTAAAAAGGTCACTGTTAAACAATTGACGATTAACTGGATTTTAATTGCCGTTACAAACCTAATAGGCTCCGTCTTTGTAGCATACGTATTCGGACACCTTCTTGGTTTGACCGAAACAGGGGTTTTCCTGGATAAAACCATTGCAGCTGCTAGCTCAAAGGTTGATGCAAGTTTTATTGAATCTTTCATCTCTGCAATAGGATGTAACTGGCTTGTAGCATTGGCTATTTGGATGAGCTATAGCGCAGAAGACACTACTGGTAAAATTGTTGGTTTGTTCTTACCAATTACAGCCTTCATCGCTATTGGATTCCAACACGTTGTAGCCAATATGTTCATCATTCCAGCTGGTATTTTCGCAGGTGCACTTACTTGGGGAGATTATATCATGAATTTCATTCCCGTATTTCTAGGTAACGCTGTCGGTGGGGGAATATTGGTAGGATGTCTTTACTACGGTGCTTTTGGACGTTCTGAAAAACAACCCGCAAAAGAAGTACAAAGTTTGAAAAAGTCATCATAAGGTTCGGATTAGATCTCCATTTTACATGGAGGTCTTTTTTTTATATAGGCTTTGTTATAGTTTAAGTTAAATTTTGATTTTAAAAAAGTAGAACTTCTTAAAAACGGAAGTTCTATTAAATTATTTATTTAGTTCTTCGGTAAGAATGTTGATGGCTTCCATAACTTCTTCAACATTTTCCTTGTCATTCATTTCATTTCTAGCGTGAAGTAATACTGGTCGAACTGACTCAACTGAACGCCCGAATATACATCCATTCATATCTTGGAACCATCCAAGTATGAAAATGATGGGTGGTGTCCTCATTGTAAAAATAATAGACATATTCAATTCCTAAAACGTCTCTTTGTGCTTTTCTTATCCTTGCTAAAATTTTTATATAGTCTAATCTTTCAGACTCGGTTAAATCATCTAGACATTTGATGTGTCTTTTAGAAGCTAAAATTATTAGCCCTCTAATTGGATATGCGACATCTTGATGGGCGTGAAAGAGCTCTGTTTCAATGATCACGCCGCCATCTGGTTCAACTACTCCACTTGTTAATGCACAACTAAGACACTCAACTTCTACCGTTCCTCCATTAGATAAGGTGATTTTTCTCAAGTGTTTTCCCCCGAGCAAAAAATATTTTACTTATTCCAGATATAACTCCATTTGGTTAAATATATAGTTTATATCTCGAACTCAGATAACCCAATTGCACTATATATATTTCTTTATTTGGAATTAAATTCCCCTTAACTAGTATATCTTTCATTGTGACTTCTTCTTTGAGGATGGATACTTTCTAATAGGTGTAACCAAGCGAGGTAATTATTTAGACATTTGGTTGCTACACCGTTAAATCGCTGTATCCATCCTTTAAGGCTGCGGTGGTAGGCACAACCGATGCTTTTCTGCTGGATTACGTTTTTGGATGAATTTAAGGATTTCAGTTGCTCTCATAGTTGTCTCCCATTCATATTTGATAATTCCATCATAGAACATTCGTTCCTTTAAAGTGAATATCAGACCTTTAACAGAACCTTTATATAAAATATTCAAGAATTTGTCCATTCATTTCTACTCTATCGAAAACCACTGAAAATGGCATAAAAGTTTAGTATAGCGTCATTCAAGGGAAATAGTGATAGTAAAAGTAGATGTAGAAGGGGGAATTCAATTGTGTGGATAAACAAACCTTTTTTTAAATATGCAACAGGGATTATTTTAACCATACTTATCATTGTATTACTTGGTAAGATAGAATATGTTTTTAGACCCATTCAAAATATCATTGCGGCCGTATTTTTCCCCATCCTATTAGCTGGATTGTTATATTACATATTAAGGCCGGTTGTTCAATTTCTAAGCAAGTTCATTCCTAAAACTTTGAGTATTTCCTTAGTTTTTCTGATAATATTTAGTGCAATTGGTTATGGCAGTTACTTTGGAAGCCCAGTTCTCGTTGATCAATTCCAAAAATTATCGGATCAATTCCCAGGTAAAGTCAAGGAACTTTCTGAACAATCCGAAGATGTCGAACATGTGATAGAGAAAAATGATTTTGGCATGGTAAATATAAAAACCCTTAAAGAGAACTCCGTAACCTATTTTAAGAATTTTTCAGATAAGATCATGGTAAATATCAACACCATTTTCACTACAGTAACAAGTGTTCTAACTGTTATAGTCATAACCCCGTTCATTTTATTTTATTTTCTGAAAGATGGCGAAAAATTAAGGCCGTTCTTATTAAAGTTTATTCCAAAAGAAGTGGAGGCAGAGGGAAACACTATATTAAAAGACGTCGATAAGACTCTATCGACCTATATTATCGGCCAATTCATCGTATCAATCGTAATTGGGGTCTTATTATGTATCGGATACCTCATCATTGGACTCGATTATGCATTAGTATTTGCCCTTATAGCTATGGTATTTACGATTGTACCCTTCCTAGGCCCACTGATAAGTGTACTTCCAGCTATTTTCATCGCTTTGCAAACAGATGTTGGTTTGGCGATAAAAGTCACCGTTGTCTTTATAGTGGTTCAGCAAATCGAAGGTCACCTGATTACTCCAAACATTATGGGAAAGAGACTTAACATTCACCCATTAACGATTATCTTGCTGCTCCTCGTTGCCAGTTCAATATATGGATTCATCGGTATGTTAATTGCAATTCCTGTTTACTCAGTCCTAAAAACCACCATCGGTAACTTTAGGAAGTTTTATAGATTGAGAAAGAAACGAACATAAATATATATGTTCTAAGAAGTGAGGGCCCATTATTGGTCCCTCTTTCTGAGGTTTTTTTCCATAGACTATTCCCATACCTTCGCTAGATTGCTCTTATCGTGGTTTCTTTAGTACTTTTTTTACATATCTCTTAATCCTTGCTTTTAAACTATTCTTCTTAACAGTTTTAGGTTTACTCTTTTCTTTCTCTTTCTCAATATAAATATTCCCTTTATCAATAGCATTTTTTTCGGCCAATACCAGACCTAAATCGGAATTGTATTCCTGATTTAAAACAACCTTGTACGGAATCTTATATTGATTAGATAATTTAATGTATTTCCCTAAGTACTGATAATCCATTTGACCATTCAGAAGTAAATTAGCCCGTGGATATTGTTTCATCCTATTTTCTATTTCTGGATATAGATTGTTTTCAAAGACTTGTGATTTTGTTAATACGATAATGACTCTTTCCCGTAACGTCCCAAGAAACTCCCTACGTTCACCCGGCTTGATTTCTTTTGTTCCATAAATTCCTTGTTCAAGGTAATCCTCCACTTTGCGAGACAAGTATTTTTCACCTCCTACATTCCTTCTTCATTATATGTCATTTTCCCTCTTATGGTGCCCAATTTCCTGTATGCTTCTAAATAAGTATGTATAAAAAACATGAAATTTAACCTCCATTCTTAAAGAGGCGTTAGTACTATGTAGAACTTTAAGAACAAAAAACTGTGAGGGATAAAAACTCTTAGCAGTGATAAACTAAAAATCCAATGACAAGTAGAATGATACAATTTTATACATTTAGACATTTTTCCCCAACTAAATTTATGAATTTCATGTTATAATTTACAAATAAACAGATGTTGATTTAAGCATGATCACACACTACATATAAGGAGGAAATACAGATGTATGATGGACTTCTCTTAACGATTATTGAATCAGTTTTTGTTGTCGGAACTATTTCCATGTTTGTTATTTTAGGATTTGTAAAGGGCCGCGTTTTTTAATTTCCACTACTATTCATTCTATTCTCACATGCCTGATTACTTACTCTTGTAATATTGGTAATCAGGTTAAACTTATTTACAAAAGAAAAAAGCATATCCATTGCGGCATGCTTTTCTTTACCAATTATCCGTCTTATCTAATAACTTATCAATGTCAAATGTATAGAGATGAACTGGAATTGATTCTTCGGCCATTTCTTCAGTAGCTAGTAATAACTTATCAATGTCTATAGTAGCCAAATAAACTTCCTCCCTTTTTTAGTAACCTATACCCGATATTTTTATATACTAAACATTACGTTTTGATTTTTATTTTTTTGGGGGTATATTCAACTGTTTATACAAAAGACATTATTAAGAATTCATAGGACTTGGATCATCTTGTTCTGCTGGGGCAAGTGATTGAATTAATTTCACCAACTTATATAAAGTCCCGCTGCAGATGATGGCACCAGGGATATTATGGAATATTGATTTTTTGTTAATATGATAATTCTCTTTTTCAGGCGAATACACAACTATTTTTTTATTTGAAGAAAGGGCATGTCCTAGTTCATAAAGGTTTCCCTTTCCCGCAGTAAGAAAGATTAACATAAAATCCGCTTCATCTATTCCTTCCTTTTCATAATCCCCTAAACTATTAGTGGTTTCTTTATTACCATTCTTGTCAAAAAGATTCCACTCATTTACACATGAGAACCCCTTTGCATTCAATTTCTTTATTAATGATTTAACTTGCTTTATATTTTTTTCATCCGATGCTATATAATACTTCACTAATACACCTCCATATTATTGATACTTTTTACCTATATTATCTACACTATACATATTCGTTATAAAGAACTCAATATCCTTTCAAAAATAAAAATAATTGTTTCTATTCTCTATATAAATCGGCTAGTATCAATAACACCATTGATGCATCAAGTTAATATGACAAAACTAAGCTATAATTTCTTGGTCTCCCAGTGGATATGAATACTTTTCTACCTAAGAATGATTAAACGAAGTAATTACCATTTTTCAATAAATTCGAAGAAAGACAGGCATGATAGCCTATTTAAATAACCCCTCATACATCTTATTCCTAAATGCTCGCCATTTGAAACCGTTAAAGTGCGAAGCTCTACTATCCTTTCGGAGGTACGTTCAAAAAGAACCTCTGCCATTCAAAATGAATTGTCATTATACTTTCCATAACCGTAGATTAAATACAGAAATCCCTTTTTCACACAGAAAAAAAGCCTTATCCTCTCCGTAGGGTAAGACTTTGTCTTTCTTTTTCATAAGTAATATGTTCAATTTCAATGCGAAATGGGTCAGCCTCGCAAATATTAATTCCTCGATCTACATTCACTTTTTCCATTTTAGTTGCATCAGGGATTAGTTTCTTTGAATGGATAAAATGTTCGACCATCGAACACAATAGTTCTTGAGCACAAGCTAGAGCGTCGCCCCTATCTCTTCCGCTAACGGAAGATGTGAAACCCTTTCTCTTAAAATCAGGAAAACACACTTGAATTGAAAATGAATCCATGATTAAAGGGTGCTTTTCATAATAAAAAACAGCAGGATACTTAAATATCTGATTGGACAAAAACAACATCCCCCCCTTAATATTTAGTTCATGTCAATCATAACATATTTTCCCAAAATAATCCTAATGAAGTATTTCCTTTATCTTCATATTTTCAAATTAGATAAGTAGAATTATCGCTATTTTATGACGGAATAGAAAATAAGAGGATAATAAGGACTATGATCATATTAAAAATGATCCCAATAATACTGCATACTTTTCCTGCTGTCGCCAAATTGATACCAGTCTCTCCCGAATGTACAATTTCTTTTGTACCATTTGAAGCAAAAATCAGACCTAATATCCCTAATATAACTCCGATAAAGGGAATGAGAAGGGATAGAATTCCTAGGATTAAAGAGGCTAGTGCTTTGCTATTGGTACGCTTAATTTCAGACAGCTTTTTCACCTTCTTTCCTCTTCATATGTATACGATTTTGAAATGCATATGATTCACATTATCGCTCATTACGAGTCCCCTCCTATGGAATAGAAAGAAAAAATAGCTGAGATATGATAAAAACTCCGACTCAAATATGAGTCGGGGGATTTAAGTACGTTTTAATTCTAGTCTCCTGGCCACTAAAGATAAGCTAAAATTAACGGCAAAATACATTAGGGCTACTAAAATTAAAATTGGAATCAAGAAATTTTGACCTTGCCCATAGATGATTTGCCCTTGATGGGTCAATTCTGGCAATGAAATCACTACCGCTAATGAGGTGTCTTTCAATAGAGAGATGAATTGGCTCACTAGAGGTGGGACCATTCGGCGTAGTGCCTGCGGAAGTATGATATGTATCAAGGCTTGCACATAACTTAAACCAGATGAACGAGCTGCCTCCATTTGTCCTTTATCAACTGATTTCAACCCACTTCGTATTACTTCGGATATCATGGCTGATTCAAAAACGGTCAAAGCAACAATCGCAGCTGGAATAATTTCCAACTTAATTCCTACTTCAGGCAACGCTAAATATGTAAAAAGAATGATTAACAACAATGGTAAATTACGAATGGTTTCAACGCCGACAGCTAAAATTTGTGATACAACTGGTATCTTTGCATAACGTAAAATGCCGACTAGTCCCCCGATGATAAAACTTAAAATGATAGATACAAAAGCCACCTGAATCGTTACCCAAAAACCTTCTAATAAAAACTTTAAATGATCTGGTGTGTATGCTCCTAAAAAATCCATGTCTTATACCTCCCTCAATTACTCTTAGCCAGACGTTTTTCTAAATAACCAACGCCAAGGCTTAAAGGAATGGTAAGAATTAAATAAAACGCTGCTACGAAAATGTAAACATCGAACACTACAAAGGTTCTTGAGGATATTAAATCACCGTGATACATAAGATCTAATCCAGCAACGACTGCTAAAATGGAAGAATTTTTAACGAGATTGATGAATTGGTTCCCAAGAGGGGGAATGACAATTTTCACGGCTTGTGGCAAGATGATGAATCTCATCGCCTGTCCATATGTCAGTCCTGAAGAACGGGCTGCTTCCATTTGTCCTTTCGATACCGAAAGAATGCCGGCTCTAATGGCTTCCGCAATAAATGATGATGTGTATATAGTCAAGGCTAACGTACCTGCATATAACCCACTTAATTTCAGGCCGAGGAAAAAGAAAAATGTGATGATCAATAAGGGTATATTCCGTATGAACTCCACATATGCGGTCCCAAACCAATTCAGAGGCTTAATCGGAGCAATTCTCATGATAGCAATAAGCACACCAAGGATTAAGCTTGATACTAAAGCAATTAAACTAGATATGATTGTATTTTTAAAACCCATTAAATACATATCTAAATTCTCTGTCAAAATGGAGAAATCAAGCAAGACATCCACTCTCCTCTAACTAATCAGGATGAGCAAATTGCTCATCCTGACAGATCCAAATATTATTCTTTTAGTAGGTAAGTAAAAATCCTATTTCTTCTTACCACATGTAAATGAATACGTTATTGCTTAATCCACTTATCATGAATTTCATCATATTTCCCGGAGTCTTTAATTGATTTAAGAGCTTTGTTCAATTCATCTACAAATTTTTCATTTCCTTTTTTAACTGCAATTCCATATGGCTCATCCGTAAATGTGCCGCCAACAAGTTCGTAATTTGGATCTTCATCAGCCATACCATAAAGTATGGAATCATCTGTCGTCAATGCATCACCTTGACCTGATTTAAGTGCTGCGAATGCTTCCGAATAATTTTCGAATTCCAAAACATTTGCTTCGGGAGCTTTTTCGCGGATATTTATGGCTGAGGTAGAGCCTTTTACAGCCAATACCTTTTTACCTTTTAAATTATCAATACCTTTGATGTCACTTCCTTTTTTAACAAGTAATGATTGTCCAGCATCGAAATAGACATCAGTGAAGTCAACTTCTTTTTTACGTTCTTCCGTAATGGTCATAGTCGCAACAATCGCATCGATATCCCCATTGTTCAATAAAGGCATTCTTGTTTTAGACGTTACTTCTTTGAATAATACTTTTTCTTCATCACCAAGGATCTCCGCTGCAAGTGCTTTCGCAATGTCGATGTCAAATCCTTCTACCTCTTTTGTATTTGGGTTTTTCAATCCAAACAGACGCGTATCATTCTTTACCCCGAATACGATTTTATCGTTATCCTTAATTTGAGTTAGAATATCTTTATCTTTGTTCCCGCTTCCACCATCTTTACCTTCATCAGAATCCTTTTCCCCGCCACAACCTGCTAATAGTATGACAGCTAGTACTGAAAGCAATGATAATTGTAACCATCTCTTTTTCTTCAACATGTAAATCCCCCCTATTTTTTATTTAATGATTTAATATACGGCTGAGAAATAGACGCGCCCTCTCTTCGTGAGGGTTTTCGTAAAAATCAGCCGGTATTGCCTCCTCCAAAATCCTGCCCTCATCCATGAATACGATTCGGTCCGCCACTTCACGGGCAAATCCCATTTCGTGTGTGACCACGACCATCGTCATTCCTTCTAGAGCAAGCTTTTTCATCACATCAAGTACCTCGCCAATCATTTCTGGATCCAAGGCTGAGGTAGGTTCATCAAACAACATGATTTCCGGTCCCATTGCCAGTCCTCTGGCAATGGCAACACGTTGCTGCTGTCCACCGGAAAGCTGTGAAGGATAAGAATTCGCCTTATCCGAGATCCCGACTTTTTCCAAATACTTTTGGGCAATTTTTTCCGCTTGCGCATTCGTTTGTCCTAAAACCTTCTTAGGTGCCAACATAATATTTTCCAATACGGTTTTATGAGGGTAAAGATGAAAATGTTGGAAAACCATACCGATGTTTTGGCGCAACTTATTAATGTCTGTTTTTTTATCCGCAACATTCATCTCATTGATGGACAGTGAACCTTCCGATATCGTTTCTAAGCGATTAATACAACGAAGAAGCGTACTTTTTCCTGATCCAGATGGACCGATTACTACGACCACTTCTCCCTTATTAATTGTTAGATTAATATCTTTCAATACATGAAAATCACCAAAATACTTATTAACCTGATCAAAAACTATCATAACTAATCCTCCCTAGCCTGCAACATTTTTCAAAAAACAAAAATAGTCCAAATAATCTGAATTAAAATGCGAAAAATGCAATAATTTTGATACCGGCCATCTTAGTTTACTTCATTCTATACCTATGTATAATTTTCTTAAGAGAGAACTCTTCTGAAAGTTATATCAAACTATTAATTCTAAAAAAATTCATTTACTATAACACTTTTTATTATATCCAATTCTTCATATAATTTCCATAAAAACTTATATTTGTTATTTTTTCTACCTTATTCATTTTTAATAAAGTCGAATTTTATCATATTTCGTACAGAACAACACGTTTTTAGACTAAATGAAGGAGTGCTGCTCTAAATAGATCTTTTTCTAGTAAAGTAATGGAAAAAGAAGAGGCAGAAATAATAAATCGTTTCTGCCTCTCCTTTTTATACCCCTTCAGATTCCTTGTTCTCACCATTTATTCCTTTATAATAGAATCCTCAAATGGTGCTGAAAATAAACCCTTTGGACCTAGCATATCTGTTTCAGACTCTCGCTCATCACCTTTGACTTCATAAGAACCCGCAGGAAAGAAATCAAATAATTCACTATCCTTATGTAATTCCAGAAAGTACTCAGAAAGCTCATCCATAAGTTGCTGATATTCTTCGTGTTCGATGATTTCACCGGACTCATCAATTCGAAAATTCATATTAATCGCATCCTGTAGCCGTGCATGGTTCGAAGCTGCAATATATAAATCTACGTCTCCACATTCCATACATAACAATTCTCCTTCTTCCCTTGCCTCTTCATAAGAATTTCGAACCATTTGCTTAAGAATACTATCTATTTCATTAAGGTTATCTAGTTGTCGTATAGTCTTCATCACACAATCGCCCCCAAAATCTTAAAAATATTTTTTCGATTTATTACGTTTTATCTACTGCAAAGAAAATAGAACTAAAAACTATGTTACTACCTTCAATTACAAACGTTTTGTTGTTTTTTCAATTCATGTGCAACACGGAGGTTAGCCTACCGGTATAATTGTATACCATAATAATAGCATGATAGGAGAAAAGAAGAAAAAAAACCTGTACTCAAGTACGTACAAGTTTCGAGATGCTTATTCATATCGCAAGGATTCAATCGGATTCATTTTGGAAGCCTTATTCGCCGGTAAAATTCCGAAAACAATGCCTATTGTCATGGAAAAGGCTACACCGCCAAGGACAACCTGCCAAGAAATAAGAGAGGGAAGCCCCGCAAAAAGAGAAATTAGTGTGACAACGATCCACCCTAAAACGATGCCCAACAATCCACCAATCAGTGTTAAGATGATCGATTCAATTAAAAATTGAGTTAGTATCTGTCTCCTTGTGGCTCCTAGCGCCAAACGAATGCCAATCTCTTTAGTCCGTTCCGTAACGGATACAAGCATGATATTCATTACACCAATCCCCCCCACGACAAGCGAAATGCCTGCAACAGAACCGATTATCAAAGTCATGATCCTGGTAATTTGACCAATTGCCGAAGCGATTTCTTCCATATTTATAACTTGATATGATTCCCCTGCATTGTGAATAGAATTAAGTTTGGCAGAGGCTTTTTTACCGATAGTGTTCAATTGATCAGTATTTTCTGCCTGCAACAGAATAGAGGTCACATCATTTTTACTGAAGACCGTTTTCCATGCATTAGATGGCATATACAATTGCACTGTATCAAAAGCAAGGAGCCCTGTTGATTTTTCCATTACTCCAATAATTTCAACGGGTTGCGTTCCAATCCGAATGACTTGTCCAATTGGTGATTTTCCATCAAATAAATCCTCTTGCATCGTATGGCTTGCAATGGCAACTCGCGCTCCACCCAAAAAGTCAGCAGAAGTGAAATTTCTTCCACTGGCCACATTAAGTCTATTTAAATCCAGAAAGGCATCATTTATGCCTACCACAGAACTATCGATGGATTCTTGTTTGTGGCTAACTTTTGTAAACTCTGAACTTGAAGCAGCCACCCGTTTAACACCGTTAAGATTTTCAAGTATTCGGATATCTTCCTGATTAAAAGCAGCTTCATAGATAATATTCGGATTCGACTGCATTTCTTCCTCTGAGGGCTGATAAAATAATTCAACCGTATTACCCGGACCTACAATTTCCGATTTCAGCATCGCTTCCCCACCTTGCCCTATTGCAACTACGATAATGACAGCGGCTACTCCAATTATGATGCCCAACATCGTTAACATAGAACGCAATTTATGAGCTTTTAGAGAACTCAAAGCCATCGTGACATTTTCGAATACACTCATTAATCCTCCCCTCTTTCTATGAGGGTAGCAGGAAGAATTTCACCGTCGCGTACAAATATGGTCCTAGAAGAGTATTCGGCAATTTCGGCTTCATGTGTTACCACAACAATTGTGACTCCCTCTTCATTCAACTTCCTGAATTGTTCCATTATTGCCACACTCGTGATTGAATCTAGTGCACCAGTTGGTTCATCCGCTAAAATTAATTGGGGTTGTGTGACAATAGAGCGTGCAATAGCAACACGCTGTTTTTGCCCTCCAGAAAGAGCATTCGGTAGATGACTCATTCGGTCTTCAAGTCCCACCTTCTTTAATGCTTCTTCTGAACGGAATTGACGTTCTTTTTTTGAAACGCCGGCATAAATCATCGGTAACTCAACATTTTTCCAAGCTACTAGTCTTGGTAATAATTGAAATTGTTGAAAAACGAATCCTATGGATGTATTTCGAACCCTAGCCAATTCGTCTTCTGAATAACCAGAGATATTTTGGCCCGAAAGCCAATACTCTCCAGTTGTTGCTTGATCTAAACATCCGATTATATTCATCAATGTGGACTTTCCCGAGCCTGAAGGTCCCATAATCGCAACGAACTCTCCATTTTCAATGGAGACATTCACGTTTTTCAACACATGTACATCCTCTTTACCTAATTGATACGTTTTTGTTATTCCTTTTAACTCGATCATTCAACCGTCACTTCCATTCCTTCTTCAATCTTGTCTGAAGGATCGATAACAACTCGGTCGTTTTTGTTTATGCCTTTGATTACTTCGATTTTTTCACTGGAAATGATACCAGGCTTTATTTCTTTCTTTTTTACGGATTTCCCGTCCACCATATAGACGAACATCCGTTCACCCTCATCGATAATCGCATCCATTGGAAGCACAAGTGCCTTCTTTTTATCTGTTTCAATTTCCATAAAAAGCTGAAAACCAGGCTTTAAAACATCCGTTTCACTTATTAGTTTAGCCGTTACTGGATATTGGACAGCCTGGGAATTCCCTTGACTGAGATCTGTTTTCTGAGGAAGGGAATGTATATTCACAATTTCCCCTTTCCACTTCTCATCCTCAACGGCATCAGAACTAAAACTCACACTTTGCCCTTTCTTTATTTTCAATGTGTCGTATTCAGAAAGAACTCCTGAAACTAGCAAGTTACCAAGATTGCCGATTTGGATAAGAGGTTCAGCCGTACCTGTTACAGCTAAGGACTCTCCCTGTTTACTTACGGTGAGCACGACACCATCCACCTTACTCTCCACTTTCAGATCCTGTATCTGTTCATTCAACTGTTTTTCCTTCAAAAGCACCTGTTTCAACTCAATATCTGCTAATTTTGTATCCGTATCAATTTGATCGAATTCTGGATTTAATTGTTCTTCTGCTCTATCATCCCCAACTTGTTTACTTAGTTGTTTTTCCTTTTCTTCAAGTTGTTCCTTCTGCCTTTTTAACTGATTGATTTTCAAATAAGCAGATTCTTTTGATAGGTTGTTTTGTTCTAATTCAGATTCTAACTGAGGATTTTCATAAGTCAGCAGAAGATCACCTTTTTTCACTTTCTGACCTTCTTTGACTTCAACCTTTTTAAGTTCTCCCTTTTCTGTGGAGAAATAAACCGTCTGTTGATTTTCCATCGCTACACTACCTGGAATCATGATGGTGGAAGAAATATCCTCCATTTTGGGAACTATCACCGAGACCGATGGTCCTTTAGCCAAAACCTGCCGGTAAACGCTAACAGTGACCATTATTACAATAAGTAGACTGACTCCTATAATGATCCATTTCTTTTTCATTACATGCCACTAATTCCCGAGAATAAACTACCGATGAACGCCATACCTATTTGAAATAGGAAAAAAATAATAGCTATCGTCACAGCTACTCCCTTAGAGAGGTTCGCCACTTTATTTAGACCAATGGCCATCAAAACAGTGGCCCAGATGGTAAAGACCTCAAAGACTCCCAAAATCTTAGAATCCGAGTTCAGTAAACCTGCCAAACTCGTAACATACACTTCAGGATTTCCACCAATCAGCAAACGTATAAGTCCGTTTAAAAAAAGTCCTATAGCTGTGATTAAATAAATAAACGTCTTCATTGAAAATATTTGTTTAAAACTCACTTCTGAATTTGCGATTTTAGCCACTGCTAGCAAAACAGCACTGGAAATTAGAACCGATACCACTGGTGAAAGAACACCGGTAATAACCATGGTAACCAAAGTAACCATCTTAACAATTTCAACTTGCCCTGAAGGAACTTCTTCCCCAATTAATTCATTGATGTCTAATGATAGACTTAAAAAATATGTACCAATTAAAAAAAGTAAAGTGATCAATAGCATTGGAACCCAAATCTTTGGCTTGCTTTTGATTCTTTCGAATTGTTCCACAGGACTTGTAATCATTCCAAACAAAGAAGGACCCTTTATCTGCTCCTGATTTAAATCTCCCAACCTTTTTTCCATATAAAAACACCTCTTCCTTAAATTTACTTACATTTATTCTACGAACAAATTTTCATTAAGTTTCAAAAAAGTATAAATGTAAACGGGGATGGACAACTTTTAAAAAAACTAAAATGGAGAAGTTGATGAATTCACGATTTTACCGAGATGACTCGCAATACAAAATCCTTTTTACCTCCCTTATTATTTCTTCCATAATAAATTTCTCAAGAATGAATGATTTAAAAAATTATTTTCAAAAATGCGTTCAACGATTTCCTAAATATGTTATATTATATATAAATTTCATGTTATGTAATATAACACAGCTTTTAAATATAAGTCGGAGGGGTGTTTTAGATGAATATAAAATTCATGGAAATGGCAGTGCAACTGGCTACTGAAAATGTGAAGAAACAAAACGGTGGTCCTTTCGGAGCCGTGATCGTAAAAGATGGGGTCATTATAGGAAGAGGCTGTAATAATGTCACTACGGCGCTTGACCCCACTGCACATGCTGAAATCCAAGCTATTCGCGATGCTTGTAAAAACCTGAACAGCTTTCAGCTTACAGATTGTGAAATCTATACTAGTTGTGAGCCCTGCCCGATGTGTATTGGTGCTCTTTATTGGGCACGACCTAAAGCAATCTATTATTCTTGTACAAAACAAGATGCAGCTCAAATCGGGTTTGATGACGATTTTATTTATCAAGAGCTTGCGATCCCAATGGAAAACCGCTCCATCGCCATGCATCGTATAGATTTCACCGACCATGATTTACCATTCCGCACATGGGAATCTCAAGCAGTTAAAGTGGAATACTGACAATAAGCCTAAGTCCAGATGAGGAGGAGGTCTCTTTGAAATCACACTTAATGAAAAAGAGAATGGACGTTGCAGCAGGTAGAATACCTGCTGATTACGTCATTAAAAATGGGAAAATCATTGATGTATTCAATGGGGAAATTTATACTGGCGACGTTGCTATAGTAGATGGTTATATTGCAGGTATTGGGAATTACGAGGGAATCTCTGAAATAAATGCCGCAGGTAAATACGTATCACCTACATTTATCGACGGACATGTTCATATTGAATCATCCATGGTACGGCCTTCTGAACTGGCCAAAGTTCTACTTTTACATGGAGTAACTTGCGTCGTGGCGGACCCACACGAGATCGCCAATGTATCAGGAAGGAAAGGGATACAATATATGATTGAACAATCGGATCACCTCCCTTTCGACTTTTACTTTATGATGCCATCTTGTGTTCCGGCAACTGACTTCGAGGATGCGGGCGCTGTTTTAAAAAGTGAAGACTTATATTCTTTTTACAAAAATCCGCGGGTGCTTGGTTTAGCTGAAGTGATGAACTTCCCAGCCGTATCCAATGCAGATGAAGATATGATTCAAAAAATCATCGATGCATACAAGAATGAAAAAAAGATTGATGGTCACGCTGCCGGACTTACTGAACAGCAACTCAATGTATATATGGCTGCCGGTATCCAAACCGATCACGAATGCACCACCGCAAAGGAAGCAAGAGACCGACTACGGAAAGGAATGTATCTTATGATTCGGGAGGGAACTGTAGCAAAAGACTTACGAAATCTGCTCCCTGCCGTTACTGAACAAAATTCCCGCCGTTGTTTATTCGTCACCGATGATCGCCACCTAGATGATCTTGTAACTGAAGGTAGCATTGACCACAATGTCAGAATTGCCATAGAAGAAGAAATCCCCGCTCTGACCGCGATTCAGATGGCAACAATAAATGCCGCCGAATGCTTCGGGTTAAGAGAACATGGTGCCATTGCACCTGGATATAAAGCCGACTTTCTATTATTCGAAGATCTCCAATCCATCCAAATTCAATCCGTTTTTAAAGATGGCAAACTAGTTTCTAAAGATGGCCAGTTAGTGAACTTCCCTGAAGCCCCGAAAAACAAGTTGGAGGAAGAATTAACACAGACGGTACACCTTCAAGATTTGTCAGATATAGATTTTCATATAACGTTACACAATGCCCTTGCCAACCTTATTGAAATCATACCGAACAGTCTAGTTACTAAACATATAATCGAACCGGTCGCTCTCAATCAAAATGGCCTATTTCAATTTTCCCCCTCCATGGATCACGTAAAGCTTGCTGTTATAGAACGGCATCAAAAGACAAAAAAAATCGGCCTTGGAATCGTCAAGGGTCTTGGCCTACAATCAGGTGCAATCGCCACAACGGTTTCTCATGACTCGCACAACTTAATTATCGCTGGTACGAATGACCAGGATATGCTGGTAGCTGCTGAGGAAATAAAAAAAATGCAGGGAGGATTAGTCATTATCCAAGATGGTAAAACTCTTGCCTCCCTACCTCTTCCGATTGCTGGACTAATGAGTACAGGGACGTATGCGGAAGTTTTACACAACTTAAAGGAAATGAATCACGCGTTATTGAAGATTGGTGCCAACAGACACTTTAATCCATTCCTGACGCTTGCTTTTTTAGCGCTTCCCGTTATACCTGAAATTAAATTAACAACACAAGGCTTATTTTTAGTTTCATCATTTCAACATATATCAAACCAAGCCAGTACATCTAAAAAAATCGAAACCATATAAAATCTTCAGTAAACGAGTACCTTTTTCTGTTTCAGCAAAATTTTATTGTTAATTAAGATTCAACTCCATTAAATTCGGGGAAAGATATATGAGTTCATCGTATGTTAAAATAAACTCATTATCTTTCTAGGAGGGAATCAATATGGAAAATCCGAAACAAACCTTTACCGGATACATCGGTACTTATACGAAAGGAGACAGTAAAGGCATTTATCGTTTCACACTTGATAGTAACGAAGGGAAGATTACAACGCCCGTCCTTGCTGCTGAATTAAAGGATCCTACTTATGTAACGATTAGTGAAGACAAACAACATTTGTACGCCATCTTAAAAGAGGCCGGCAGCGGAGGTGTTGCTGCATACTCTATTGATGAAGGATCAGGTGATCTTACTTACTTAGGTAAGGAGCTAACTCCTAATGGATCCTATTGCCACATTAGTATCGATAGCAAAAAAAATGTTTTGGTCACAGCCAATTACGGAGATGGGATTATCGAAGCTTACAAACTTAACCCCGACGCAACACCTGCTTCAGTATCATCCACGATACGCCATACCGGAATGGGACCTAACAAAGAGCGTCAGGAAAAGGCACATGCACATTATGCAGGCTTTTCACCTGATGAAAAATACATTGCCGTAGTTGATCTTGGAATCGATCAAATAAACACATATGGAATACATAATGGAGTATTGGAAAAAGTTAATAGTTTGGCAGTCACCCCTGGAAGCGGGCCAAGACACCTAACCTTCCACCCTAATGGAAAAATCGCTTATGTTATGACAGAACTTGCACCTGAAGTCATTGTATTGGCGTACGATTCCCAAAATGGAAGTTTTTCAGAATTGCAAACCATCCGGACAGTCCCAGAAAATTTCCGTGAAAACAATCAAGGAAGTGCGATCCACATATCTGCGGATGGGGAGTTCGTTTATGCAGCAAATCGTGGGCATGATAGCATCGCTGTCTTCCAAACCGATAAAAAAACCGGAAAACTAACCTTGGTTGAATTAGTTTCAACAGAAGGACACTGGCCACGTGACTTCGCCCTTGATCCTAGTGGGAAGTTCCTTGTTGCCTCTAATGAGGAATCAGGGACCTTGACGTTGTTTTCTCGAAATGATATAAATGGTAAATTAACGTTACTTCAAAAAGATATCCAAGTGCCATTCCCAGTTTGCGTGAAGTTTCTTTAAACCCTTTTCATACCATATAAAAAATAAAAGGATTGAAGCAGTGGAAGCTGCTCAATCCTTTTTGAGTTCATTATCCTGTAGGCTTCTTTCAATATAACATTCAAGAGAGACCCTAACCTCATGTCCATACATATTTTAGTTCGCAAAACAAACGTCTTTTTAAGTCCACTCACCTGCCATTTCGGGGAAATCGATAAATGGGTTGCGATTCCCTTGTACTTCGAATATGGCCTGATTACGATGTTTTTCATATAAGTTAACCGGAAAACGATGATGCCAGTCCAATAATAGATTGATATCGATATTCTCTTGATCAATAATCCCTTCATATCGCAGTAAAAAATACAAAGTGGCCCTCGCTACGATTCCTTTTCCATATTCAGGCTCAAATTTTCCTTTTTCAGCTTTGCCACATCCGGCTTTTATCCCTCGTACTTGAGGTTCTGGGGAATAGTCCACAAAGTCATGATAAGGGGAATTCCCGCGGCTACTATTACAAGTTGGCTCACAGGCAAATAAATGATGTAAGTCCCCCCTCATTGGTTCTTTTTTACTAAACCATGATTGAGGAACGACATGTTCACAATTAAGAGACATACTATTAACCTCAAAGGATTGACTTCCTTTCGTTAACAGTTCAAGAACTCGAATATCTGCTTCTATGACTTCGACAGGATCCATACCTTTACCGGAATACAAGCTTTTCAGCTTTCCATCTTCCTGAAGATCAACCCATGGATATAAAAAACGATGGGGTGAGTAACTCGGCTGGTTTACATGAGAACTTCTTAACAAGGAGTTTAAGTGTTCCCTAGTCCAGGGACCGCCAAGATAATAAATTTCCCGACTTTTCAAATCTTTTATTTCATCATAGTACTCATGGCTCACTTTATATTTTTTAAGCTCTGCTATAGATTGTTCTCGTTCAATTTCCAATCGTCTCATCGTGTATCTCATCCCTCATCCCCCTCTTCATCAAAAACCGTTTTTTACCATATATATATAGTTTATTTGGATTTACTGACAAAGAAAAGGTGCTTTAGAAGGGTCTAACGTAGAATTTTAATAAAGTGGGTAAGTATGGTTGCCGTCATTCCCCAAATGACACGGCCTTCATATTGGTAGAAATATTCTTTCGTCTGTCTTGGTTGCCATTTATAATTCTCTCCACCAACAACTAAATCGTGTGGAAAGTTTTCTAATGGCTCGACTTTAAAATTCACATGATATATCTCTGGGGGCTTTTCCATGAAAAACGAAAGTGGAACAGTAAAGACCGTTTCGACTTCAGATGGGTTGGGTGCCAATGGTTGATCACCTCGGATAAATCCCACATATGGGTACACAATCATCCCAAAAGGGGATACAAGATAATCGATTGGAAATACATTATATATATCCTCTTTTGCCACACCTAGTTCTTCGTACGTTTCACGAAGGGCAGCCGTCTGCTCATCCATATCAAGATGATCAATTCTTCCACCAGGAAAACAAATATCCCCCGGTTGCCTTCTCAATTGATGTGAGCGCTCTTCAAACAGGACGTGTATGCCATCCTCCTTTTCGATAAGCGGTACTAAAACTGCATATTTTGCAAAGTCCCCACTGCCTAAAATAACAGGCGTATGTAAAGTTAATTTTTTCGTTATTTCTTCATTGTTCATGAACCACACCTCTTCTGAGAGTTAATCATTTTTCTAGTTCTTGTCTACATACTTTTATTATGTACCAAAAAGACCATTTTTTTAAACCAAAAAAGTTGATAGCCCCTTCCATTCAAATGAAGAGCTATCAAACTATCAATTTAATAAAGAAAAATGGCCTGTATCTCTTTACTTTACAAGAGAGCTAACTTAACGCTAAGCACCCTTAAACAAAATATTTTTTATAGTATATCATTTCCAATGGCTAATAAACAAAAAGAAAGAACAGAATGAGATATCTTCTGTTCCGCCTTAATACATTTCCGTTTCTATCTTTAAAACTCAGCTAAAGTTCGCTTTAAGGTTGTTACGATGAAAGAATAATCCTCTTCGGTGATACTTAACGGGGGTGCTAGTGTCAATACATTATTAAAACCTGCTACCGTATCGCCATTTTTTCCGATGATCAATCCATTTTCCTTGCAAGAAGCAATAATTTTATTAATTTTGGATAATTCAATCGGTTTTTTCGTTTGCTTATCTTCTACAAGTTCAATTCCGACTAACAAGCCTTTACCACGTACGTCACCAACATTAGGGTGGGATTTCATTTCATCTAAATCCTGCAAAAGGCGAAGGCCTAGTTCTTTCGAGCGTTCAATCAAATTTTCTTTTTCATAGATTTCCATATTTTTTAAGGCGAGTGCGCAAGAAGCAGGGTTACCACCGAATGTATTTACATGCCGAAAACGGTCATAATCTTCTGTACCTACATATGCCTCATATATTTCCCGTTTGACAGCCGTTGCGGATAAAGGAAGATAGGCACTTGTAATCCCTTTTGCCATTGTAATGATATCCGGCTGTACATCATAATTCATAAAACCGAACTTCTTACCCGTACGACCAAAACCACAAATCACCTCATCTGAAATCAGCAAAACGCCATTTTTATCGCAAATATCTTTAACCTTCTTCATATACCCCTCTGGAGGCATAAGAATACCTCCACCTGTAATAATTGGTTCCATAATAACTGCAGCAACAGTTTCACTCAATTCCCATGTGATGGCACGTTCAATTTCAGAGGCACTTTTCTCTCCACTTTCGTCCTCTGGATTTCGATATGAATCAGGAGGCGCCACATGAAGAAAACCTGGAGCAAGCGGTTCGTATTTATATTTTCTCTGTGCCTGACCTGTTGCTGCCAACGCCCCCATTGTATTCCCATGATAGGACCTGTAACGAGAAATGAATTTATAACGGCCATGTTCCCCTTTTTGCTGATGATACTGCCTTGCAATCTTAAATGCTGCTTCATTCGCTTCTGAACCACTGTTGGAAAAGAAAATTACATAATCACCGCCGAGCCAATCATTCAATTTTTCTGCCAGTTTAATAGCTGGAATATGACTATTCGTTAAAGGAGAATAGGGAAGTTCCTTTAACTGTTCATAAGCTGCTTCAGCAAGTTCTTCCCTTCCATATCCTACATTGACACACCATAAACCAGACATTCCATCCAGATAACGATTTCCATCAATATCAGTAATCCAAGCTCCTTTACCTTTTTCAACTACCATCGTTCCTGGATTTGGTCCAGCACCTTTCATATTATGCCAAATATACTTTTCGTCCATTTGTTGTAAATCCTTCAATTCTTTTTTAACTTGCATAATCCTCTGCACCCCTTTCTATTCTATAAAGAAAGGTCGAACCTGATATGTTTCGACCCCTATTTCGTATGAGTATTTAGCCATAAATCGCTTTTTTCTTTACGGTTGCTGGATCCCACTTTTTCATTCTTGACCTCTGATTCCATCCGAAAGATATTTCTTGTTTTCATTATATTTTTTAAACGGATTTTTTACATTAGACGTTTTGTATAGTAAACGATTGAATATTTAAACATTTTGTTCGCTGTGATAAACCATCATGGTGAATATCAAAGTTTTTATCTCCTCTTCAAATTTCCCTCACATATAAATAGCCTATAAAAGGCACTATCATTGTATTCCCAAAGAAGTTTACGTATAATTCAGAAAAGTGAATTAGATGGGGGGATTTAAATGAATAAGCGGAAAATCATTATAAGCCAGGACTTGAATGAACAGTTGTTGAATCAAATTAAAGAGTTGATTCCGGAGTGGAATATTATAATAGGGAGAAATCCAGCGATATGGAAGAATCATATTCATGAAGCTGAAATAATTGCAGGTTGGAAAGCAGAAATGAAGCAACCCATTATACAAGGGGAAGGAAAAAATTTAAAATGGGTACAAACATGGAGTGCAGGAGTAAATGCTTTGCCACTGGATATCCTTGAAAAAGATCATGTTCAGATTACGACAGCAAATGGAGTTCATGCCTACCCTATTTCTGAAACTATTTTCGGCTTACTCCTTGCTTTCACTAGAAAAATTGATACGTATGTTAAACAACAACAGAAAAAAAACTGGCATCACGCTCATATGAAACAGGAAATTCACAATAAGACTATCGGAATCATAGGGGTTGGGAAAATTGGTAAAGAAACGGCGAAGATTGCCAAAGCCTTCGGGATGACGGTCATCGGAGTTCGCCAGTCAGGTAGGCCAGAAGAATTCGTGGATGAAATGTTCAAACAGGACCAATTACAAGATGTTCTTCCTAAATGTGATTACGTAATCGTCACTTTACCTCTAACCTCTAAAACAAGGAATATGTTCGGCACAGATGAGTTCAACTCGATGAAGTCCTCTGCTTTCTTCATTAATGTTGGTCGTGGTCCAATCGTAATTGAAACCGAATTGATACAAGCCCTTGACGCTCATCAGATTGCCGGTGCGGGGCTTGATGTATTTGAAACTGAACCACTTCCAGAAACTAGCCGATTATGGGAGATGGATAATGTCATCATGACTCCACACACTTCAGGAAATACTGAATTTTACGATCAACGTCTAATTGAAGAAATCTTTATACCGAATTTAAAGAACTACCTTTCTGGTGAAAGCCCTGAAATCAATTTATTAAATTATAAAAAAGGTTATTGACGGGATTTACCATGTAAATAAAAGGATCAATACTATATCCATTGCAAAATCCGACAGTATCTGTTATTCTTAAAAAGAATTATTTTTGTTCTTGAAGATTGAT
This sequence comes from Peribacillus sp. NPDC097264, assembly GCF_050277925.1. Lineage (NCBI taxonomy): Bacteria > Bacillati > Bacillota > Bacilli > Caryophanales > Bacillaceae > Peribacillus > Peribacillus sp. NPDC097264. Next base: position 46,770 of record NZ_JBNNSR010000005.1, on the reverse strand, counting down.
AAGTGAAACACTTTCCTTCTGAAAATTGAGCAAGGGTAGTAACACAATGTGTGGATTCACACTAGGAGGCAACAAAAATGGAACAAGGTAAAGTAAAATGGTTTAACGCAGAAAAAGGATTCGGCTTCATCGAACGCGAAAACGGAGACGATGTATTCGTACATTTCTCAGCTATTCAAAGCGAAGGCTTCAAATCATTAGACGAAGGTCAATCAGTTACTTTTGAAGTTGAGCAAGGTCAACGTGGACCCCAAGCTACTAACGTTCAAAAAGCATAATAATATCCATCATATATAATGGACTCTACTCGTAGAGTCCATTTTTGTTGTTGTTTTTTATAGAAGTCAAAAAAACCCCATCAAATTGACGGGGTACACGAAACAAGTTTAGTAAATGGTAACCAAAGTATAACACACTAAGAACGGAAACCCTAATTATTCCGAAAAGTACAATAACAAGCCTGTTTACTTCATTATATTATCGAAATTGCTCCTATTCATTCGACACCCCATGGATAGAACGGTGGCATATCCGTACTGCTCTTCATCGTAAATTTTGCTTTCCGATTTTCCAGATAAGCTCCAATCCCTTCTTGTGCATCCGCTTGTTTCCCAGTCCAATGGAGCATCTTAGATTCAATTTTATGTGATTCATGGGGATGATTGGCCCCCAGCATCGTCCACATTAGCTGCCTAGATAATGTAACAGAAATAGAAGAGGTATTTACCGCTATCTCATTGGCAATTTTCATGGCTGTAGCCATCAACTGATCAGGCTCGACAACTTCGTTTACTAATCTTGCTTCATACGCTTCTCGTGCGGAAATCATTCTACCGGTAAACACCCATTCAGTTGCCTTACCCATGCCCACGAGTCTTGGCAGGAACCATCCACTGCACGCCTCCATCGTAATTCCCCGCTTTGCAAAATCAAAGCTCATTTCCGCATCAGATGAAGCAAGCCGGATATCCATTGGTAAAGTCATAGTGATTCCAATCCCGATAGCAGAACCATTGATTGCAGCAATAATTGGTTTTTTCATATCAAATATTCGTAATGACAAGACCCCACCAGCATCTCGATATTCCACTAAAGGAGTATGGTCCATAAATGTTTCTACGCCTTTTTCCAAATCCATACCAGAACAATACCCTTTTCCGGCACCGGTCATTATAATCGCCCGTACTTCATCATTTTCATCCGCTTTATCAAAGACTTGAATCAGCTCTTGACACATTTTTTCATTAAAAGCATTCATTCTTTCAGGGCGATTGAGTGTAATTATCATAACATGATCAACAATTTCAGCTTTTATTGTAGAATACATTTTTATTCCTCCTTATCTCACAGAGCATAAAGACACCGAATAATATTTTTACATATAATTACATTTTATATGTTTGATTTCCAAAATGATAGAATTAAGTATAAGAGTCCTTAATCTTTTCTGTTTATTTAGTTGAGATTCCTCCCTTGGATGTAAAAAAGACCAGTTGCAGAAAAGCCAACCGGTCTTACTATTTGATTCACCAGTATAAATGGCAAGCAACGAAGTGCCCTGGCTTTTGTTCTTTCCATTCTGGTATGGCACTGGAACACACTTCCATGGCTTTTGGGCAACGTGTACGGAATACACACCCGCTCGGCGGATTGATTGGACTAGGTACATCACCTTTCAAAACAATCCGTTCCCTTTTAACTGTAGGATCTGGAATGGGTACAGCAGATAGTAATGCTTGTGTATAAGGATGTAGCGGATCCTTAGTAAGAGAATCACTATCCGAAAGTTCCATCATCCTACCTAAGTACATAACTAAAATACGGTCTGAGATATACTTTACCATTGATAAATCGTGTGCGATGAATAAATAGGTCAACCCCATCTCCTTCTGCAATTCTTTGAGTAAATTTACTACTTGGGCTTGGATGGATACATCAAGAGCTGATATGGGTTCATCACACACAATGAATTTTGGATTTAGCGCTAACGCCCTTGCAATCCCGATTCGCTGACGTTGTCCGCCACTGAATTCATGTGGGAACCGACTGATATGTTCAGGATTTAGTCCAACCAGCTTTAGCAAGTCTTCTACTCTCTTCTTTTTTTCTTTACCTTTTAAAATCCCATGAATGGCAAGAGGTTCTCCTATTAGTTCCTCTACTTTCATACGAGGGTTTAGCGATGCATACGGATCTTGGAAAATCATTTGGATTTCTCGACGGACTTTCGACATTTCCCCCTGTTTATAATCAAAAATATTTTTCCCTTGAAAAAGGACTTCTCCATCTGTCGGCTCATATAGTCGTGTGATTGTACGTCCTGCCGTGGATTTACCACAGCCGCTCTCCCCAACAAGACCAACAGTCTCCCCCTCAAATATCGTAAGGTCCAGTCCATCAACAGCTTTCAACGAATCGGAACCGATAGGAAAATACTTCTTTAAATTTTTTATTTCAACAAGAGTAGACCTTTTGCTGAGATCTTTTTCTTTTAATGACTCATTTTTCAGTGAAACCATGACTCTCCTCCTTTATACCGTAGTCGTAGATTGATCCCTTGTTGCTTTTGCCATCGGATGATGAAGCCAGCATGCTGCCGTCTGTCCCACTTCCACCTCTTCAAGTTCCGGGTTATGGTCTTTGCATACTTTCATTGCATATTCACATCTTGGATAAAAGGGGCAGCCCTTTGGTGGATCTAATAAATCGGGAGGAGACCCAATGATTGGAATCAAAGGATCCGTTTTTTCCATATCTAGCCTTGGCACGGTTTTGAGAAGACCCTTTGTATAGGGATGCTGTGGATTTGCAAATATCGCTTCTACCGTTCCAGTCTCCACAACCGTGCCCGCATACATTACTATTACTCGGTCGCAGGTTTCTGCAACAACACCTAAATCATGTGTTATAAGGATAATAGAAGTATCCATCCTTCGCTGAATATCTTTCATAAGTTCTAAGATTTGTGCTTGAATCGTTACATCCAATGCAGTTGTTGGCTCGTCAGCAATTAATAATTGTGGATCACAGGCCAGGGCTATCGCGATCATTGCCCGCTGACGCATCCCCCCCGAAAACTCATGCGGATATTGTTGCATCCTTTTTTCCGGTTGTGGGATGCCCACCAACTTTAAAGTATCTAAGGCCCTTTCATACGCATCTTTACGAGAGATTTCTTTATGTTTTAAAATAGACTCCATGATTTGAGTGCCTATCTTGGTTGTCGGGTTAAGCGAAGTCATCGGATCTTGAAATATCATACTGATGTCATTGCCTCGAATTTTCTGCATTTCCTTTTCATTGGCTTTAACGAGATCTTTTCCATTAAATAGTATCGATCCTTTTTCATACTGTGCCGGTGGTGTTTCCAACAATTTCATTATGGACTTTGCCGTTACGCTTTTTCCGCACCCAGACTCTCCTACAATCCCAATGGCTTCCCCTTTTTCCACCTGGAAGTCCACACCTCGGACAGCCTGCACTTTACCCGCATACGTATGGAAGGTGATGTGCAGATCATTGACCTCTAACAATTTCCCCATTAACGTCCCTCCTATTCTAGTTTCAATATCTTTATGATTAGGACTTTATTATTTTCTAAGCTTTGGATCCAGTGCATCCTGAAGCCCATCACCCACTACATTGAAGGCAAACATCGTCACCGAAATAAGGATGGCTGGTATTAAAAGCTGATAGAAATTACCGACTAAAATACTTCCCAAAGCATCACTTGTAAGGGTACCCCAACTAGCTTGAGGAGCTGGCACACCTAGACCTAAAAAGCTCAACGTCGCCTCGGCAAAAATTGCAGTAGGAACGGTCAATGTTAAATTCACTAAAATAGGTCCCATTGTATTGGGAATCATATGTTTCCTTAATGTCCAATTCGTATTGGCACCAGAGATAGTGGCTGCATGGACATATTCATTTTCCTTTAGCTGTAATACCTGGCCCCGGACCAATCGAGCCATTGGGATCCAGCCTGTGATCGTCATTGCGATGATAATTGGTAATATACCAGGATCTAAAACTACCATCATTAAAATGACCATCAGTAAATATGGAATGGCATAGATGACTTCGGCAAACCGCATCATTAAATTATCCGTGCGCCCACCACGTATAGCTGAAATCCCACCATAAATGACACCGATTATAAAATCGATAAGAGCAGCCATCAATCCTATAAATAAGGATATCCTCGCCCCATACCAGGCTCTCGTAAATAGATCTCTTCCGGCTGTATCCGTACCGAACCAATGTTCAGCATTTGGTCTAAGATTCTTTTTTGCAAAATCTTGTTCGTAATATGAATATCCATTCATGTAGGGCCCGAAAATAGCCATAAACACTAATAGGACAATAAGAACAAAACCTGCCATGGCCAGCTTATTTTGCTTAAACCTTCGCCATACATCAGACCAAAATGATATGGTTGGCCTTGATATTTTTTCCGCTTCCTTAAAATTATCTTCTGCGGGCGAGAACATTTCTTCGGTTAAATGCACTTTTTCTGCCATTATTTACTCTCCCCCGTCACTTTAATTCTCGGGTCAATCAACGTATAGGCTACATCCACTATGAAAATCAATATGACAAGCACTGCACTATACACTATTGTGGAACCAAGAATAACCGGGTAATCCCGATTGAAGATTCCTTTTACAAACATCTCTCCCATCCCCGGAATTCCAAAAATGCGCTCAATAATGAAACTTCCCGTTACAATGTTGGCCGTCAGAATGCCAAGAATCGTAATGACAGGTAAGATGGCATTTCGAATCGCATGTTTGATAATAATGCTACTTCTTTTCAAGCCTTTGGCCTTAGCGGTCAATATGTAGTCCTGACCCATGACTTCCAGCATGCTCGTCCGCATTAACCTTGCAATAAAGGCCAGTGGCATCATGGACAGGGCGATAGAAGGTAAAATCGTATGTTTCCAAGTCGCCCATGTAGCAACTGGAAACACTTTGAATTCTATAGCGAGATAATTAATCAGCACTGTAGCTAAGATAAAGTTCGGCACTGATATACCAACAATCGCAATGATCATTGATAGATAATCAGGTATTTTATTTCGATATAAGGAAGCCACTACACCTAGAATCAGACCAAAGAAAACGGCAATGGCCAACGCTTGCGCACCTAAATGTAAAGATACTGGGAACCCGTTCACAATATAGTCATTCACGGAAATGGATGAAGATTTTAAGGAAGGACCAAAATCAAACCGAAGCACTTCCAATAAATAATTTCCATATTGGGCTAATAGTGGTTTGTCCAATCCATAATGGGCTTGTAGATTTTCATATACTGCAGGAGGCATTGTCCCTTCTTTAGCAAAAGGATTTCCTGGTATGGAATGCATAATGATAAAAGTGATTGTAATGACCGCCCATAAAGTTATAATTGCCCATTTTAATCGATTCATCGTATATCTCAACATGGTAATCACCTCAATTCTCGTTTTCATAGAAGTTTAAAGCAGAAATGAATTCATGAAATTTTCAACTGAAAAATGGGGTATGTCCGAATAAGGACATACCTCCCATCACTATCGTGCCTTTATTTTTTGTCTGCGTAAATAAAGTTCGGATATTCGTTGATTGGTGCATAAATTCCTGTAACATTCGATTTAACCATGTATGGTTTGGTATAGAAGTAAATCGGGATAATCGGCATTTCATCAATTAATACTTTTTCAGCCTTGTGTAGAATAGGCATGCGATCTTCCGGTTTCAATGCAGTTTTTGATTCCTTAAGATACTTGTCGTATTCCTTGTTAGACCAATCTGCATCATTATAAGCGCCATCAGTCTCCCAAAGCATGAATGTCATTGGATCGACATAATCACCAACCCAGCCAGCACGTGAAATTTGGAAATCTCCCGCTTTTTCACGGTCTAATTTAACCTGGAATTCAGCATTTTCCAATTTGACTTCAACACCTAAATTTTTACGCCACATTTCTTGAACAGCTTCGGCAATTTTCTTATGGGCATCTAATGTGTTAAATAAAATGGAGAAATCAGGCATTTTTTTCATACCCTCTTCTGCAAGGCCCTCTTTTAATAATTTTTTAGCTTCATCTACATTTTCTTCAAAAAGGTTGCCTGTATTTTCCTGGAAATCACCAGTGGCATCAGGAATACCAGGAGGAACGATACCATAGGCTGGCTGTTGGCCACCTTGAGTAACATTATCCGTGATCATTTTACGGTCAATGGCCATGGATAAAGCTTTTCTGACTTTAATATTATTGAATGGTTTCACTTTAGTATTTAAGTTGTAATAGTAAACGGCAAGTTCTGGACCATTTTGGAATTCTTTATCTCCAGAGTTAACCAGCTGGCCTTGTTTGTCCACTGGTAATGGATATGCCAGGTCAAGTTCACCATTCTCATACATTTGCCATGCTGTATTTTCGTCTTCAATTAGAGCGAAATTTACAGCATCCAATTTAACTTGATCTTTATCATAATAATTTTCGTTCTTCTCGATTTTAATGCTCTCTTTATGTTTCCATTCTGTTAATTTGAATGGTCCGTTCGAAACATGCGTCTCTCCCTCTTGAGCCCATTCAGGATTTTCTTCTTGGACTTTTTTATTGATTGGGAAAAATGCATAGAATGATGTTAAGTCCAAGAAATATGGAGTAGGCTCTTCTAATGTAACTTCTAATGTAAGATCATCCGTAGCCTTTACACCAACATCCTCTTCCTTGCCTTTTTTCGCGTTGTACGCTTCTCCCCCTTTAAGATAATAAAGTTGGTAAGCATAGTCAGCCGCAGTGTCAGGATTCAAAGCATATTTCCATGCATATTCAAAGTCATTGGCGGTAATGGGATCTCCATTCGACCACTTTAAACCATCTTTTAATTTAAATGTCAAAGTTTTACCATCTTCACTAGTCTCCCATGATTCTGCAACCGCTGGAACGATTTCGCCTTCCTCGGTCTTCTTAGTCAACCCCTCGAAGGTATGATTTAGAATCCAAGAATCATGAGTTCCTTGTGCTTTAGCAGGGTGTAGTGATCCAGGTTCGGATGAGTTATTCAGATTTAACACCTTTGGTTCAGTGGATTTATTAGTGCCTTCCTCTTTTTCTTTCGAAGTTTCCTTCGATCCTCCATTACACGCGGCCAGTACCAGTATCATGGCTAAAAACAATGATAGTACTGAAAATTTAGACTTTTTCAAATGTTTTCCCCCTCTGTACGATTTAATTGTGGAGTCACCCAAGCTCAGGCCCCTCCCATTTCTACTCTATCAACTGCCGGCTTATTTCATTCCGGAAATTTTCTGCGAGGATTAGTTAGAAGTTTAGCGTTCATCATTACACTTAGTCAGCAAACCGATTACACTCGTTTTGCCCTTTTCCTCGGAAAACCCAAAAAACAGCAGTTTAATAGCTTAAAACCACCTTCCTTTCAAACCTCGCAAAAGGATAATATTATTATATTCGACCATAATTTGCTAAACCCTTCAAAATATTACAAAATTAAATAATCTATTTTGTACCCCTTATACTACATTTTTAAATATATACGGCTTTAAAAGTGGACTAAGTTCCCGGATAATCTGGTTTCAAATGGCTGGATGGTTTATGATTCTAACAAAACGATGAATGGATGGAACTTTGGACGTTCATCTATAAATGTACATATCAGGCACAAAAAAAGCCCATGATTGGGCATTTTCTCTGATGCACTAAACAAAACTCTCTGTTTCAGTCCCTATAGAAAGCGGGGGACAATGAGCCAGAATTCAATGCACTATATTCACTATTCAATAACGAAAAGATCCGGACATCTTGAGATTCTTTATTAAAATATAGATAATTTCTAAGCGTTCCTTCTTCCTGAAATCCAACTTTTTTCAATAAGTTAGTCGAAGGCATGTTATGCGGAAAAGCCATCGCGGCAATGCGATGCAACTCAAGTTCATGAAAAGAGAATCTCAATACTTCTCTGACCGCTTCCCACGTATAGTACTTTCGCCGATAATCAGGGTGAACTTCGTAACCTATTTCTGCCCTTTTATTAGACTTATTCAAATGATTTAAACCTACCGTCCCAATAAACCTTCCTGTATCTTTTAAGACCATTCCCCATTGGATTCCTCTTTCATTAATGTATGAGCTTCTAAAAGAATGAATAATCCTCTGTGACTCTTCTAAGCGAAGCAATGTTTCAATGCCCCCATACCGGGTTACCTCTTCCCTTGAAAGGATATCAAACAGACTTTCTGCATGCTGCTTACCTATTTCTATCAAATACAGCCTATCCGTCTCTAATTCAGGAAACTTCATTCCTTTTACCCCCAGTAATCATCCTTTCCTCTATTATTCTATACTCTAGGGCGTGTTTCCTGTTTAACCGATAGTTCCTTTCATAAGAGACCTTTCCTTTAAGTATAGGTTTGAATCGGGATGGCAATTCTTTGTTATCAAATCTCTAATGATTTGTGAGAGAATGACACTATAAACTGTACCATTTCCACCATACCCCATTAAGAAATAGCAGTTAGGGTAATTCGGATAGATCCCAATGGTTGGTAAACCATCATGTGACTCACCAAAGAAAGCACCCCAATAATAATCTGCTTGGACCACGCCCTCCAATTCTGGGAATAAACAGACAAGTTGACTCAACAATTCATCCCGCTTATGTATGATTTTTGAATCTCTCTTCTCGGAATAGGTTGTTCTTTCGTCTAATCCACCTATGATAATCCGGTTATCAACCGTTTTCCTTGCATATAAATAAGGCCTTGCCGTTTCCCAAATCATCATTCCTTCATCCCATTTGGCAAGATTCGCAATCTGATTCGTTGCAATGGCATAGGAACTGAGAATCATAGCATTCGGATCATTCACTTCTTCTTGGGCTTCATAGCCTGTGGCAAAAATAACATGATGTGCACGGATAGAATGACCTGTATCGGTGATTAACTCCGTATGATCATCTTTTAAGATTTTTCCATTGATTTTCGTATTGGAAAATATACGCACACCTTGTTGATAAGCCTTTTTCAGTAATAAATGAGCATGCTTATAGGGATTTATTTCGGCGTCATTCCCTGTGACAAGCGCCCCTGCTTTAAAAAAGGAAAAATGTTTTCCTATTTCGTTTTCCGAATAATATTCTACTGGAAAGTTGCGGTTTTGAAGGTTCTGATACTCTTCTTTCAACATAGAAACATCCTCTGGATTAGAAGCATAATACAAACTCTTTCTAATCTTAAAGTCTGAGTCATCAGCTAAGCTTGGGACAACCTTTTTTTCAAGCGTACGTATGGCTTCCAAGCAGAGCTGGACATGTCGAGTACCAGCTTCTTCTCCAAAACTATGAATCAGAGAAGTTAAGGATTTATCATTTGAATATTGTAAAAGACCCGTGTTAGCCACCGTACTGCCTGTACTTAAGTCCCTCTTATCTACAAGAACCACATTAAGTCCCGTCTCAGCGAAAAAATAAGCACAATGTGCTCCGGACGAACCAGATCCCACTATGCAAACGTCACACATAATGTCTTCTTCCAATATTGGATATTTCATTTCTTCATGGTAAGTCTCATTCCAATATAACTTTCCGGATTTCAAATCCATCCTTACCTTCACCTTCCTATTAATGTACGATTTGTACTTGTTTTAGTTCTATATCTATACAATAGAGTCTTATAAACTAATCCTTCTTTACCCTTATCATGGTAAAATGCAAACAAAAAAATAATTCTTTCCGAACAAATATTGATGGATATCATACGGAGACAATGGACTAGCTATACCATTACGCCATCCAAATCAAGATAGTATGTACCTACTTTCTTTTTAGATAGAGCTAATTCTTTCATCCTGGTTTTCCCCTTTTCAAAAATTAACCAGTTTACGTTATCCTAATTTTATAGCATACTAGATTTTCATTACTGAATTTTGTAAAAGGAGGAAGTTCAATGAAGATAATAATTTTACCGTCTGTACTAACTTTATCGCTACTTTTCCCAACTGTGGCTTTAGGGTCCAATTCCTATACAGTGAATAATGGAGATACTTTAACGAAGATTGCTACTGAACATAGTATCAGCCTTTCCGATTTGCTTATGGCGAATCCTATTTTAGATGATCCTAATCAAATTAAAATTGGCCAGGCTATCTCCATACCCACCACCAAAAATGAAACAACCCACGAAAGTAACTCTTCAGTTGCACAACAAGTTCTTGACCTAGTAAATTCTGAACGTTCAAAAGCTGGACTGAAAGACTTGGAATTGGATCAAGAGCTCTCAAATGTTGCAAAAACAAAATCAGGGGATATGCGTGACAATCATTACTTCAGCCATACAAGTCCTACCTATGGTTCCCCTTTCGACATGATGAAGTCCTTTGGTATTGGTTATACATATGCAGGGGAAAATATTGCAGCTGGCCAAACAAGTGCATCTGCAGTGATGAAATCATGGATGAATAGTCCCGGACATAAAGCCAACATTTTGAATGGGAATTATACGCATATTGGAGTTGGATATGTTCAAGGCGGAACCTACAGCCGTTATTGGACGCAGCAATTCATCGGAAAATAAGAAAAAATGCAGCTTATTCGCTGCATTTTTTTCTTTACCCTTTGGCTTTAATAAAAATCCCCCTGAATGTATAGATGGCTCCTTTCATTGTTTGCATCTTTTTTTAAACTTTTATATTATACTAGTCTTTAACGGCTGATATTATACTCCGTTCGCTAAATAAAAAATTTCAGATAGTAGTATACATTGGAGGAAAAGTAATTGTCTAATAGAGTAGGTTTAGTTCTGGATGTTGAGACGACAGGATTGCGACCGGGATCGGATGAAATTATCGAACTCGCTTTAATCCTTTTCACCTATAACAGCGAGACTGGAAATATTTTAAGTCTAATTGAACAAGATTCATTTTTAAGAGAACCACTCTCATATCAAGCAAAACGGAATTACGGTCAAGCATACAGAGTTCATGGAATATCCTATAGTTCTGTAGAGGGGAAAAGTTTTCATGATGAAAAAATCAAATCATATATAAACCGTGCCGATTCCATTTTCGCCCATAACGCCTCCTTTGACCGCAGTTTTCTCTACCAGATGTATCCGGAAATCAATGATCATAAGTGGTTTTGTACAATGCGAAATGTCCCTTGGAAACAATATGGTTTCCTAAATAGTAAACTATTAACCCTGCTTCAAGCCCATGACATCACTAACTTTCAAACACATCGAGCCATGGATGACATTTCATACTTAATGCAATTGTTGCAAAAATCAAATCCATTAGGCCTTCCTTATTTAAAGGATGTTATCGCTAAAAAACCAATGAGAAAATATTCGCCTTCTTCTCAAAAATCTCATGTATAAAAAAAGCAGGAAAATCCCCAGTGAATTTTCCTGCTTTTCCACGTGTATTGTTCTGCAAAAAAAGCCAACACTCTTTAAAACGATATAACGAATGAGACTGGCTCACCATATTGTCGTTGTTATCACCTACACCCATTCAAAAAAATAGCGGACTCAGATTGAGTCCGCCTTCCCTTATACCGCTAACTCTTCTTCTTTAGCTAATGCATTTTTTTGCTTTTTGAATCTTAAGCTGTAGTAAACGATAGATAGAATCAAAGCCACTACCAAGAAAATCGCCAAAGTGCCAAGATTATGCCACATGAAACCATAATCGCCTGTGGAGATAACCGCTCTAAAAGCATTAATCGAATAAGTCATCGGTAAGAATGGTGTAAAGTGTTGCAAGAAATTAGGCACCAATTCATTCGGGAAAGTCCCCCCGCTACTAGTCAGCTGAAGAATCAAAATAAGCAAGGCTATAAAACGCCCCGGGTTATCGAAAGCTGCACCTAGGAACTGGATGATCGCCATAAAAGTGAAGCTGGCCATAATGCTAATCATGAAGAATAGCGGGATGCTTGTAACTTCAATTTCTAAGCCTAATATCAATATCGTATCCACCAAAATGGCTTGACCTAGCCCGACTAGAGCCATGACACTATATTTACTGATAAACCAACCGAACCCATTTTTAGGAATGACGGCTGGATCCCTCAACGGGAAAATAATCGTCAATACGATTGCTCCAATAAACAAGCTCAATGAAACCAAATATGGTGCAAAACTTGTACCATAATTCGGTACATTATTTATTGGCATTTTATCGACTTTAACCGGACTTGCAAACATATCATAGACATCATCATCCGCTTTGATGTCACTTGCATCCTCCGCTCCATCTTTCAATTCATCATGTAATTCTTTTGATCCATCCGAGAGTTTGGCAACGCCATCTTCAAGCTTAATGGCTCCATTGGCCAATTCTCCCATTCCATTGGTCAGGCTCGATGATCCGTCTTTCAATTTATCTGTTCCAGCAACCAGACTTTTCGATCCTTCTGAAAGTTGGGAAGTTCCACTAGATAATTGCTTGGAACCATCTTCTAATTGGTCAAGTCCCGTGACCAAATTATTGCTGCCTTCCGTTAATTGACCAAGTCCATTCTGAGCCGTATCTATGCTTTCACCGAATGTCGTTAAACCGGCTACCAATTGTCCCTGTCCACTTTCTAGTTCACTTGCTCCACTAGCCAGTTTTCCTTGTGCTTCGGACAATTGGCTGAAACCATCACTAAGAGCGTCCGTTCCTTTTCCAACTTGACTGGCACCATCGCTAAGACTTGTACTGCCTTTGGAAATTTCAGAAGCACTAGCTGAAAGTTTACCTACTCCCTCGGAAACTCCCTTGCTTCCCTCATTAATTTTAGTCAATGATGTAATAAGACCTTCCAAACGCGCTTTTTCAGCTGGGTCTTCCGAAGCCTGAGATTGTTGTTTCAATCCGGAAATAACTTCATCGAGCCCCGCAGAAACTTGAGCCGCACCTGTTTTTGCTTCACTGGCAGCAGCACTCCAATCGTTCAATGAAGATGAAAGTTGACTTGCACCCGCCGCTACACCATTAGCTCCTTCAGACAGAGTTGGAAGTTTTCCTTCAATCTGATTGAAAGCTTCCAAGGATTGTTGCAAACCTGTTGCTAACGTACCCGTTCCTGCTTCAGATTTCTTTGCTCCCTCTAAAAGTTCCGTTTGTCCTGCTTTCATTTGCCCGAAACCAGAACTGAATTGCTGTAATCCTTGGTTTAGCTCTTTTGAGCCACTCGCTGCTGAACCGACACCATTCGAGAAGGTCACCGATTTTTCGGCCAACTTTTCAAGGTTATTTTGGATTTCAACCGATCCTGACTGAACAGAACTAATTCCTTCATCCACTTTCTCTGCGCCTTCTTTGGCAGAGTTAATTCCGGTACCTAGTTCTTTTGTTCCGTCTTTCACACTATCCGTACCATCCTTCAGCTCACCTGCTCCATCGCTAGCATCTTTAAGGCCGCTGGCAACATCTTGCAAACTATCGAACATCGACTCCGCATAAGTTTTCGTAACTGCTGAAGAAACCTCTGCCTTGATTTTTTCGGATGCGGCATCACCAATCTTAGTGGAAATGTAGTTATAGCCTTCATTAGATGTGTAAATCAAATCCAATTTTTCCGGTTCATCATCTTGCAAAGTGGTTGCATTCTTAGAGAAATCCTCTGGAATTTCTATTTTCATATAATAGTCCAGATTTTTCAGTCCTTGATCCGCTTCTTTTTGACTAACAAAATGCCAATCAAAGTCTTTCTTTTCCTTCAACTCTCCCACTAAATCTTTTCCAATGGTGAGTTCCTCTTCATTAAATTCAGCCCCAACGTCATTATTGACAATGGCGACCGGCAGTTGGTCAACCTTTCCGTATGGATCCCAAAATGCCCACAAAAACGTTCCGCTATAAAGAAGGGGAATACTGATGATCCCTATGATTGAGATTAGTATTATAGGATTCTTTATAATCGCCAAAAATTCACCCTTTAACGATTTAAACATGATTTTCAAATCCTCCTCCAAGAAGTACTGACCAATTCATTCATTCGGTCATTATCTGCGAGTAATATACCATTTCTTATGTTATTTTTCAACCTTTTAATCGTTAGAATTCAAAATGATAACGATTTTCCTGAATGTGGTCATGGATAGGATTTTGGGCTTTGCGTTATTCAGCTATCATCAGAATTGTATATAATGCTCGGAAATATCCATTCCAAATCACTACCAAATTCATGCAATAGGATCATGTCCAATTAAAATAGAGGGCCCAGTATGGACCCTCTACAACTTTCACAAATCAGCTAAAGCGCTTTCAATTCATCTAGATATGATTCCTTTTATTTTTCCGGCCTGTTCGGTTAATCTTCCAAGGGAATCACGATACTCATTTTCGAGTTGCTTGATAATACCAGCTGTTGTATCAATCTGCTTTATGGCGCCGACACCATGACCTGCAGACCAGATATCACGCCATGCTTTAGATTCCGATGATTTTGACATGCTATCAAAATCGACTTTTTCTTTTTTGGCTAATTGCTCTGGATCCAATCCTTCTTTTCTAATACTTGGTTTAAGCATATTGCAGTTAACACCTGAAAATGCATCAGTCAAAATAATATCATCTTGATTAGACTCTACAAGCATTTGACGGTATTGGTCATTCGCCATGCTCTCTTTTGCCACGATAAAACGGGTGCCCATGTAAGCCAAGTCAGCTCCTGCAGCCTGGGCGGCCAATATACTATGACCCGTACTAATTGATCCGGCGAGTAGAATGATTCCATCCCAGAATGTCCTGACACTGTCCACAAAAGCAAAGCTATTTATTTCACCTGCATGTCCTCCTGCACCTGATGCTACAAGGATTAAACCATCCACGCCGGATTCAGCGGCTTTTTTTGCAAAATCCACACTGCTGACATCAGAAAAAACCAGGCCTCCATAGCTATGTACAACATCCACAACATGTCTTGGCGATCCGAGTGAAGTTATGATAATGGGAGGCTGATGCTTTTTGACCAATTCCAACTCTTCCTCTAGGCGACTATAGGATTTATGGACTATCATGTTCATCGCCCACGGCGCGATTTTGCTGTTTGGATCCTTGTCCCTTGCCGAAATGAGTGTATCATTAATATCACCCATCCATTGGTCCAAGACTTCGATAGGCCTTGCATTCGGAGCTGGAAACGAGCCTATTACCCCATTCAAACAACACTCTTTTACTAAATCCGGACCAGAAATTAAAAACATGGGTGCAGAGATGACCGGTAAAGAAAGTTGACTCCACCAGTGCTCAGGAATAGATTTGCTCATCAATATAACCTCCCAATGTTAATATATTACCAAAATATTACACCACAAGAGTATCATACTTCTAAAATACAAAATTTTCAAGAAATAATTGTCCATTTTAACGTGTAGAAAAAAACTGCATATGGAAGGCGATTCCACATACAGCATCGTTTTCATTATTAAGAAAGTACCCATTTACGTATCGCTTTTGCCACTCCATCTTCCTGATTGGTCGAGGTCACCCAATCGGATTCTTCCTTAACGATTTGTTGGGCATTCCCCATAGCTACTCCTATTTTTGCTTCTCGAATCATGGCAAGGTCATTTAGACTATCCCCTACTGCCATGACTTGGTCCATAGTAAGATCGAGCATTGAACAAACACGTTCAATTGCCTTTGCCTTATTTACGCCATGAGCATTCACTTCAATATTCGTTGGGCTGGAATTACTGATTTCAAGATTCTCTTTTGTCCTAAGCTCTTCCATAATCAGTTGACGGATGGCATCGTCCTTGGTATCGAATCCAAATTTAAGCCATTGTGATTCATTAATTTTTTCGGGCATCTCAGCCCGGTAGACACGATCACAGCTGGTTGCCCAGAAATGGGTTCCATGCTTTTGGCTTAATTCCCACATCCATTGTACATATTCGCTATCGACAATATGCCTTTCCACCAATTCACCATCATTATTGTATATTTCACTGCCATTGACCGTTATTAAGTATGATTGAAGTTCCATGGACTTCGCAAAGTCATTACATGTAGCAAAGGATCTTCCCGTACTTAAAATTACATGAACTCCCCGCTGTTCTGCTTCTTTAATCGTACGTCGATTTTCTTCTGAAATCTCCCCTTTTTCATTTAAAAGCGTCCCATCCATATCGAGTGCAACTAATCGTATGTCTATGTTATCCATGAATAAACACCCTTTCTCTTTTCTATGTAGATACCTATAGCATACTGTATCTTGCTGTTCCAAGGAAGAAATCTGATTGTATAGGTAAAAGATCTCTTCTTACTTACTCAAAAATTTGCTCATCTCTTCTTTTTCTCTTCCTTCACTTTGGAATGAATCTTTTCCTGCCAATTTGCAACACCGTCATTTTCATCGAACTCTATAATGACATCCGTGACTCCTCTTTCTTTGAAGATTTCTGCAATCAATCTGTCCTTTATCATATCCGCTTCAGCAATCGTTATATGCGCATCCAGCTCAACCTCAAGTTCCACATGAAAGTTTTCCCCTTCTTTAATAACGGCAAGTTTCTGAATATCACGAACTTCTGGATCTTTCATGACCATCGTTCCGATTTTCAGGCGCATATCAACGTCAGCTTCACCTAGTGCACCTGCTGCATTTTCAAGGAATACCCGACCCACTACGTAAAACATTCCGAGTCCAATGAATACAGAAGCTATCCCTTCCGCTTGCCTAAAAGGAGTGAAATTCGCCAGTAAAATCGCTATGATTGCGAGTAGACCACCACCTGTCGCTACCATATCTTCCATAAACACCAGTTTTGTGGCTGGTTTTGCACGCCTTAAACCCGAAAAGCTTTTAACTATAACCGCAGCAGCCCCCTTTGCTTCGATATTCACTTCTTTAACCACTTCTTTCATTGCTTTAAACAGGACATAGGATTCAAGGACAACCGCTGCGAATAATACGGTTAAGTTAATGACAATCCCAGTTGATTCAGTAGGATGCAAAATATGATGGAAGCCTTCCTTTATCGTTTCATAAGACATGATCCCAACAATCAATACAGCTCCTAAAAGCACCAGGTTCACCAAACGGCCAAAGCCTTCCGGGAAGCGCTCTGTCGGTGCCTTTTTACTTAAGGCAGAACCAATGAAAACGAAAAACTGATTGGCAGCATCCCCCAAAGAATGGAGTGTTTCGGCGAACATCGCAACATTTCCGGTCATAAAATAGGCAATTCCCTTTAAAATGGCGATGATACTATTAACACAGGCTGCAATAAAAGCTGATTTATTTCCCTGCTTAAGCAATAACATTAATTTTTTCATATCAGGCATACCCTCTTCACTTTTTATGATTTCATAAGTTGTATTATCTCCAAAGCCATTTAAAGGAATCATAATAAAAGCAAAACGGGATTGTACTTACAAAGGGCCATCCGACGCCGTATTTCAAATCTTTTATAACACAAAAAATGGTAGTAGACCAAGGGCCTATTACCACTTTTTTAAAAATATGATTATAGAATCAAGCTTCCGTGCTTTTAACCAGTTTGGATGGGTTGTTCACTTTATAACGAATTTCCTTATTGTATTTCTTCTCTACGACTTTTCCGTCAAATTCTAGAGCGTCGCCTTCTACTAGTTCAGCTTTTTTTAAAGTTTTGCTATAACCACACCATGCATCCCCAATGAGAAGTTCTGGATCCGAGGTAACTTTTACGTTTTCTAATAAGATGACTTCATCCTCTTCACCCGTAAAATGATTCATTTTAGCTGTAAACTCTTTGACTGTTGCCGTAAAATGAACTTTTTCAGCAGGTAAGTCCAATTTCGGTTTAGCAGGTTCCTTTTTACTCTTTGACTTTTCCTTTTTTGGTGTAGCTTTCGGCGCTTCAGTGCTGCTCTTTCCAGGGTCCTCTATTCCCTTACCTTTCGCATCCTGCACAACTTCAGTCAAAGACCCTGGAGCAGCAGGACCGCTCAATAATTCTTTCCCAAAATTCGAACTTTGCATTTCCTTTAAATAAGCGGGATGAATACAGCTAAGCCTGCCATTATCAAATTCGACAACAATAGTATCCAGACCATTTCCATATTGTTCATAACCGGCCAACTTTACTTTTGTTTGAAAGCTTCCACTTTTATATAGTAATTCTTTTTTTACTGATCGAGCAGTGAACAGTTTCCACTCTACCCCTTTTGCAATATAATCCTCTTCATCTGAAAAAGAGATATAGTCTCCTTTTGGTTCAATATAGTGAACCAGTTCCTTAGTTTCTGCTGGAGTTTCAGCCACAGTCAACACTCCTATTTTTTCTGTATGCTTATATATTAGCAAAGGAATGGCAAGTTGCAAATGAATGGGCATGATTTACTAAAAACTTCTGTCATTACTCTGTATGCTTTGAGTGGTATTACATAAATTATTTCTGTCTCTCATCATTTCCCTATTCGTATCGAAAAAAACTGTATAACTATTTTATTATCAAAATATTCTCCTGTATATATGCCCAATTCTGTGGAAAACGCAAACCAATATGCCAATAGGTGGTACCAGCCAGTTCATATGCATCAATCACTTGATATTTTGCAGTTATTGAGCGAATATCTTCAAACCAAACGATATGTTCTGATTTTTCTTGTGTATATGAGTAAGTAGGAGAGGCGGCTTTCCTATCAAAGCGAATTTCTGAATTTGTTGCGATTGCTAAGTTTTGGGCATTTTGTGCTGACATCGCGCTCGTCTCATTGCTAGGGACGAGCCAACCATATCCATACATAGGAATGGCTACCTGTAATTTATTCGCAGGCATCGTAGATATAGCATACTGGATGACCTCAGTCATCCACCAAATAGGGGAAATTGGTTCTGGGGGGCCGGTCGGGTAACCATAATCGATGGTCATTACGGCGACTAAATCGGCAACCTTTCCAATGCCCTTATAATCATGTCCGCCAACAATTCGATTTTCTGGATTATCTTCCGTTTTCGCATGTACATTAACTTGTAAAATCAGTCCGTTCAATTCCGCTTTTAGCTCTTGTAAAAAAGTCACATATTCCTCCCGTTTACCTGGAGGGACGAATTCCAGGTCCATACTCACTCCGCCATACCCTTTTTCCTTCACGAAATTCATCATACTTGTGATGAGATTTCTACGATAAATGGAACTGGTGAGGACATCACCCGCCAAGTCCGCATCAAAATTTCCGTTTTGAAAATTCCGAATCATCAATAAAGGTGTCACTCCGTTTTGTTCACATTTCTCTATAAGGGGTAAATCGTCACCTTCTATATAGGCAAAGCCTGCCTGCGTAAATGAATAGGCTACAATAGCCAGATAGGTTAGCTTATCCCCGTTCTCCTCAAGCATTTCAAACACTGTACCGCTTGAAACTGGAAAAGAAAAGCCCATCGTAATCAATCTTTTCTTATAGGGGGAAGGAACGAGTATTCTTTCCCCTATCTTAAGTATGGCTGATAGACCCGGATTAGCTTTTTTAATGGCTGATACGCTCGTCATATATCTCTTTGCAATCCCTGAAAGCGTGTCATTCTGTTTGATTAGATATGTACGGTTTCTAACTCCTGTCTCGGGGATATATAGGGCTAAACCAGGAACCAGTGCTGTCGTTTCCAGACCATTCACTTCCACTATCCTTGCAGAATCAACCTTGTACTTTTTAGCTATGGCCTCTAAGGTATCTCCTCTTTTGACGACCTGGATTGTCATCTCACCCTCCACTCCTCACAAAAGTAAATGTAAAGTTATACTAGTGTCATTACACTTTTCATTTTGACCTTTATCATTAATGTATTCTATTGATATGGCCTAAATGTGTAATTTCATCTAATTAGTTTTAACATGGGGATAGCAGGGATGTAGCTTGTACCCATTAGAACGCTGTTATGTAAATAGGAGCTTAGTATCACACATAGAGGAGAGGCTTTGATTTTTCAACAATTCCATGGATAATCAGGTTCTAAGGAAGGCAAAAGGGACCTTCTATATGGAGGTCCCCTATTACCTAGAGCTTATTTGCTACCTATTCATAAAGATCAAAGTAATTGATTGAGTTCGTAAAACTTCCCATTTTCCAACTTATTGACCTCTAACAATTGCAACAGTTTTTCTGCCACGAATTCTGGGCTCCTCAACAGCCCCTTTTCCTTATAGTCATGAAATTTAGTTCTGTCTGAAAAGTCCTTTTCATCAGCAGAACGGATGGTTTCTTGCATTCCTGTATCCATCACCCCTGGTGAAAAAGATATGAGCGTCGTCGGATAAGTTTCTTTCTCCTGTTCTAGTCCAGCTACACGGGTGAACATTTCAAGACCCGCTTTTGTACTGCAATAGGCTGCCCAGCCATGATAAGGATTCTTGGCTGCTCCTGATGAAATATTGACCATCACCTTTTTTTGTTTCCATTCCTTTGTACGTTTGATGAATGCATCCGCCAACACAACAGGTGCCATGAAGTTCACACGTAGGCTGAGTTCTATATTTTCTTGTGCTAAATTCCCAACTGTCTTGATTGGATCAATAACACCTGCGTTATTGATAAAATAAACATCACTATCTTCATCCAATTCTGTAAAAATCTTATCGATTAATGGCGCAAGTTGTGAACCGTCGAATAGATCCATATAGATGAAACTAAGCTTCGCTCCGGCCATAACTGCTTTTTCAGCCATTTCAGGATGAGGGGTACGAGAAATTAAGATACAATGATTCCCGTCGCTCAAGCACTGCTCTGCTAGAGCTGCTCCTAGACCTCTTGAGGCCCCTGTGATTATAAAAGTTTTCACCGCAATATCCCGCCTTTTCTAAATGTATTTTATCCGATACACCACATTATAAAATCGGTGATACCAGTCTCGCGATGGACTCCTTAAATCGAATCCACTTAGAACGTTTTTCAAATTCTTCTATGGTTAACGGTTTGGAAACCTCTATATCCCTATAAAAAATCTTCGTCAATTTTTCGGCAATTCCTTCGTCATAAATGAAAGCATTCACTTCAAAATTCAGTTTAAAACTTCGGACATCGATGTTTGCCGTCCCGACCGAAGAAACTTCTTCATCCACGACAATCATTTTTGCATGGATAAAGCCCTTATCATAGATATATACTTTAGCCCCTGCCTTTAATAACTCTCCAACATTATAGAGGGTTGCCCAATATACGAAAAGATGGTCAGGTTTATTGGGAATCATGATATTTACGTCAATACCCGATAAACTTGCAATTCGGAGCGCATCCAATAAGCTTGCGTCCGGAATGAAGTAAGGAGTTTGAATAAGAATTGAATGTCTCGCTGAAGAAATTAATTTAATATAGCCATTCTTTATTTGTTCCCATTCCGAATCGGGTCCGCTGGTTACAATTTGCAAATCGGTAGTACCTTGATAAACAGGGGTCGGAAAATAATGCGGTTGATAGGTTATGTCATGATGCTTCGATGCTTGATTCCAATCCAGAATGAAACGGGTTTGGATGGCTTTAACTGCAGGGCCCTTGATTCGAAGGTGTGTATCACGCCAATATCCAAATTTGGGATTCAACCCTAAATATTCATCTCCTACATTAAAGCCGCCAACATAACCGACTTCCCCATCAATAATGACGAGTTTACGATGATTTCGAAAATTCAAGCGTAAATTTATGAATTTCAACTTAGATGGAAAGAACGCTTCCACTCGCCCACCTGCTTGTCTAAACTCCTTAAAAAAGCCTTTTGTCAATTTCCTCGATCCCAATTCATCATATAATAAGCGGACCTTCACTCCTTCATTGGCTTTTCTGGTCAAAGCCTCGATGAACCGCTTGCCCAGAACATCTCTTTGGATAATGTAATATTGAATATGTATATGATTTTCAGCCGCTTCAATATCCTTAAAAAGTTGTTCGAACTTTTCTCTTCCGTCCGTAAAAATATCAACCTGATTATCTTCCGTTAATACGGCATCATTATATCGAAGGTGCATATAGATCAAATCACGATAATGGCTCGATGAATTATTACGATATGGAAAATCGTCTGTGCTAAGGTCAATCATTTGTTTTTTTAGGATTTCCTCAATCCCGATCTTCTTTTTGTCCTCCCACTGAAACAAGTGGGCGTGTCTCAAACTCGTCCCGAAAAGGAGATATAAAATAAAACCAACAACGGGAAGGAAATACAAGACTAACAGCCAGGCCCATGTGTTGCTTGCTTCTTTTCTTTCAAAAAATATTACGACCGTGGCAAATAATATATTTAAAATAAGAATGAGACCGAATAATACGGATGTAATTTGCGTTATTTCCATGGCAATTCCCTCACATAATTTTTATCCCTTTAAGAATAACACGCAAATCCTTTTATAACAAAGCGATATCGTGCTCTAACTGGCCAAGATGTAGTTGCATTTCCCGAGATTTCAAATAAAAAATCGAGATTTCAAATAAAAAATCCAGCTTCCCTATATAAGCGGTGCTGGATCCAATCCATTAATGAAAATTGATGATACCTACGTAATCCTCTACCCATATTATGATTTGCCTCTACCATGTAAAAGTAAGAAGAATCTTTAATCATCAGCGACTTTTCACCAACAAATTAACTGCTTCTTTAACAAGATCATCAGGGTTCTTGTCTCCAGACTCGTTTGCTTCACGTACACACTCTACAAGATTGGAGCTTACAATTACACCTATCGTCCGATCTATGGCAGATCTTGTAGCAGACAATTGGGTGATTACCTCCCTACAATCCTTATTATCTTCCATCATTTTCAAGATACCCCGTAGTTGACCCTCTATCCGTTTAACACGGTTCTTCATTTGCTTTTCATATTCCATGTGAGGTTTACCTCCTATTTCACTTTACATCCTTTATCTTACCACGTGCTTATTACTATGTTCATCCCTTTTCCCAGAGTTTAAACGTATTTTACATCTTATACCCCATGAGAGATGTTTTAGCCAATGTACCAAATCACCTTTTTTGCAAATGAAGCCTTTGAGCAATGGTTTCAGCAAATTCAACCGTCATTTGTGGGACATGGGATTTCATTAATGCGTTGATAATAGGGGCCTTTGCTCCTTTTGCTGTAATATCTAAGCACCCAGTCATCTTTGTTCGCTTCATTTCTACACTTTCAGCCAAAAAGTAACCATATCCATCAAACTTCTCGTTTATTCCCTGAAGATTGAACGTGATCTTATTTGGTACTTGCCATTCCATTATCTCAACTGCCAACTTGATTTTCTTTTTCATTAAACCGAGATCACTCTTAAACTCCCAAATAAGGGTGCGTTCATTTAATAGTTCGTGCTTGATATAGCCTGGCACTAGCGGTGCCCATTGTTCAATATCACTGACAAATGCCCAAACTTTCTCAATAGGTACGGATAAGTCAATACTATGTAATCCTTCTGTCACTGGGGGTCCCCCTTACATATTTTACTACATCATCAAACCCTATGCCTTCCATACATTATTAGAACCACTTTAAATCCAGAATGTACTTGAAAAATGAGCCATGCCACCTGAAATGGTTACCTAATTCATAAGAAATCTTCTCTATGAAAAAAGACGATATCTATTGATAGATATCGCCATTTGTCAAATTAAGGGTCGAGGGGGAATCAAGGACGTTGTAGTTCAAATAATTCCCCAAGTTTCGTATAAGTTTGTCCAGCCAAACGAGCTACCGGCTTAAGGCCATTCTGGTCGATTCTTCCTTCATGATAGATGCCTTGGTCGATATGATAGCAGACTACTCTACCTATTAATAAATCACAGCCTGGATCGTCCACTGAACCCGCTAAAGGAATAGCTCGTTCCAATTTACATTCAAAACGCACTTTTGCTTCTTTCAAGCCAGGCACTGCCACTTTATCACTAGCAACAGTGGTAAATTTAGTGAGAGTTAATTCACTCTCTTCAGGTCGGAGCTCTGCCGCCGTTTGGTTAACATCTTCAACAATGTCCTCATCTGTGATATGAACGATGAATTCCCCACTTTTAATCGCATTTCGGGCGGTATCCTTTTGGACTCCTTTTTTTCTTTGAACAGAAACAGAAAGCATAGGAGGATTGGAACTGACTATATTGAAAAAACTAAAAGGTGCTGCATTTATTATGCCAGTTTCTGATTGTGTCGTAATAAGAGCAATGGGTCTTGGAATTAAACTCCCCGTCAGAAATTTATAATTTTCCCGCTCACTTAAGCTTTCAGGATTTATTGAAATCATTTTTTATCCCCTCTCAATTATCATTAGTGCTCAGATCAAAGAATAGCCATGATCACTTCCACAAAGAGTGTGAATGGACCACCTCATTGCCAAAGCCTGACTGAATTCCTCTTATATTTTCATACTCTTACTCAGAAATACTTATTTATATGATTCGTGATCTCTTCTTCGCGAAAGAACATCTCCTATGTACTCGGACCATAGAAAAGTTGCACCGCAAACTAACAAAATGCCTAGGCGAGCGATTCCGTGTCTCAATTGTAAACACCCCTAGGCTTAATGAATCCCTACGACCATGAAAACTACGCCGAACCTGTAGAATTCGTTGAAACACCGTGCGGTCTCTATGAGGATCGAGTGAAAGCTATCTATAATTCTATTATATAGAAGAAAAACAAAAAGTCAGCCTGCAATTGCAGAATAAGACGGATTTTACTCGCCGCTTATACCCCACTTACCTACCCTCACCAATGCCAAAAGTAAACACCCATTGGCCTGAATCCATTAATTTCTTAACATATTCCTACCATTACGAGGCACCATAATTATGTAGTAGATTTAATGGAGGTTAGTAGCATGAAGAAAGATTTTTGGCAGGCAATTGAAGATAGACGGTCCTATTATGGAATCAGCAAAGAAGCGGTTGTCCCAAATAGCAGAATTAAGGAAGTGATCGATCATGCTGTTCAATATTCCCCAACAGCGTTCAATTCTCAAAGTGCAAGAGTAGTCGTTCTAACAGGTGAAAGCCACGATCAGTTTTGGGATATCACCAAAGAAACCCTCCGCAAAATCGTTGATGAAAAAGACTTTAAACAAACAGAAGACAAAATGCTTTCCTTTAAAAATGGATATGGAACTGTACTATTTTATGAAGATCAATCAATAGTGGAACATCTTCAGGAACAATTTAAATCATATGCGGATAAATTCCCTATATGGTCCAATCAATCCTCAGGCATGTTACAATTTGTGGTTTGGACCGCCTTGGAGGGTGAAGGATTTGGAGCCAGCCTCCAGCATTACAATCCATTAATTGATGAGGAAGTTACAAAAACATGGGATTTGCCGAGGAAGTGGAAACTAATTGCGCAGATGCCATTCGGAAAACCAACTGCTGAGCCAGGGGATAAAGAAATCGTTCCGCTTGATGAGCGAGTGAAATATTTTCCATAAAGAAAGGCTGGTTCATGAGTGAGCCAGCCTCATTTGTTCTAAATTAAAGTTCCCCTGCAAAAAACCTTGAGAATATGACCGATGCAAATCCTAAATATCCTAACACTGACATAACTTTATATTCATTATTTTCCTTTATCATGGTATATAGCCCCCTTCTCCGTACTATTTTACTTTCTTGATGGGTGAAGATCGCGCAGGAAGCCACTCTTTAAGATACTGGGGTAGCTTACCGGCATAGTTGTTGGAAGCATGTCCACTTTGAAGGAGTTTGTAGGTTTTGTCCTTACTTTTTAGAAGCTTCATTATGGGGGAAATCATTTCCTGTGGTACTAAACGGTCGTTTTCACTTGCAACCACTAGAACGTTTGCATCAATATTGGTGATTTTTGCTTTTTCACCCTTCACTTTCAAGTGTCCCTTAACCAGACGGTTATTGATAATAAGGTCATCTGTTAGTTGTTTTGCAACTGCACCAGATAAAGGGACATGACCATTCGTCCAAGCGTTGAACCTACGCCAGTTTTGAACATATTGTTCATTATCCGCTTGATTTAGCAAAGATAAATATGGAGAAAAGTAAATAGGTGAAGTGATTAATCGAATGCCATTTTTCACCCCACTGGCCGGTATGACTTTCATGATGTCAAGCACTTCATCAAAATTGGCACTTCCATCCCTCATCGATGCCTGCCATTGATCGAATACTTGCGAATCACTAAAATCGATGGGTGTCACCGAAAGAATCAGGTTTCTAATTGGCTCATTTGCAATAGCAGCATACATCGTAGCTATCGTCCCACCCAAGCAAAAGCCCATTATGGAAATTTCCGATGCACCTGAGTGAAGAAGTGCACGCCGTACCCCACTCCGGATATATTTTATAATATAATCATCTATCGTCGTATCTCCGTCTTCATAGCCTGGACTACCAAAATCAATCAAATACACTTCGAAGCCTTCGTTAACAAAAGCTTCTATCAAACTATTTCCTGGTCCTAGATCAAGAATTACAGGTGTATTAATCAATGAATAGATGAGAAATACTGGTACTTTATATTTTTTTTTGATCGGCGGATAATACCATAATGTTGATTTGTTCTTGTTCCAAACCCGTACCCTCGGTGTAGTGCCCATTTCCGGCATCGGCTGATTTGGAATATCCAAAAAGTGTTTCCATTTAGGCGTCGCCATAGTTTTACGACCTGATTTATTCATTTCCTTCATGTTCATAAACCTTTTACTTGTACCTTGGCGTTGGATAATAAGGAATCAAAAAGAAAGTCACTGATCTTCTTTTTATCACGTCCCTGCCCTGTACTTTCCCTTTTTTTATTTCGTGAACTTCTTCTACTGGATCGTTTTTCCCCTTCAGTGAGATGTAAAAGTAGCTCTTCAACCTTGTCTACTTTTTCCTCAAGTTGAATGACTAATTTGGCTACATTAGCAACATCCTGTTTGGTTGGGTAATTCATGATGATGGACATTCTCTCCGAAGCTTCCTGAAACTTATTTATACGCGGAACCTGTTGCTGTGAATTGTTGCTGATGGATTCAATAAAACTCCTATTATTAATGAACTCACGAATTTTATCATTTAACTCTTGTTCTTTTTGAGTGCCCAAGAGTTTTAACCCTTTATAAAAATCTGTTTTTTTTGGCATTAATGTTTCCCCTCTTCTTTGTTTAGATTGTAGCGGCGATGCCTCCATCAACGATCAGAACATGCCCCACTATATAGTCTGAAGCCTTCGACGCTAAAAGTATTGCCGCTCCTTTTAAATCCTCACCATTACCAAATCGATGTGCCGGAGTTTTTCCAAGAATGTCATAATCGGATTCTTCAAGGATTTTCTTTGTAATCTTAGTTGGAAAAAAGCCTGGTGCTATCGCATTCACCTGGATACCATGTCTAGCTAATTTGACACCAAGATCTTTTGTCAATGTAATGATAGCTCCCTTGCTAGTGTTATAAGGAATGGTCACCATCAACTCAGGGTGAGTGCCTCCAAGCCCTGATACCGATGCGATATTAATAATTTTCCCGGATTTTTGTGCCATCATGATTTTTGCTACGGCCTGTGAAAACAAGAATGTACCTGTAACATTAACGTTCATTACCTTTTCCCATTTATCCTCGGGAATATCTTCTAACGGACCCGACCATGAGGTCCCGCTATTATTGACAAGAATGTCAATGCTACCGAAATGATCCATTGTTTCTTTTACAACTGAATCAATATCGCTTTTGTTCGTAATATCACATTCAATGGCCAACGCCTTCGTACCCATTGAATGTAAGTATTTACAAGTTTCTTCACATACAGAAAGTTTCCGTGAAGCAATTACAATATTTGCACCCGCCATAGCCAGTGCCAACGCTATTTGTTTTCCGAGACCTCTCCCGCCTCCTGTTACAATAGCCGTTTTATTCGTCAAGTCGAATAGATCCAATGTAGTCAACTCCCCAGCCCCTTCATTATAAAATCATTTCTTTTACAATCTATATTATTATAGAAAAGCCTATACGATATTGTGCTTAAAATAGTCTCATGCCCCAGCCTGTTTGGAATTATCATTTTCAACAGCTTATGGACGGTGCATACTCTACACGAGCAAAATCCCCCAATAAGGTTTAAACTAAAGAAATGTAGGGGGGAGACTTATGACATTACATCATTTTCATTTACGCGCGAATTGGCCTGGTGGAAGAAATGGCACTGGTACGATACAGGCAGGTAATTTACAAACGGAAATTAGTGTGCCTCCGGAAATGGATGGACCGGGGATTGGGACCAACCCAGATGAAATGCTGCTCGGTGCAGCATCTACTTGCTATATTATTACGCTTGCGGCCATACTTGAACGAAGCCATATTGAAAAGGCCAGTTTGACGATGGAATCCGAAGCCTTTGTGGATGTTACGAATGGGGTATTCACATACAAGAAAATCATTCATCGACCATCTCTTGTTTTAACTGATGAAGCTACGGATAAGGACTTGGAAAAAGCCCGAAAACTTGTGGATAAATCGGAGGCCTCTTGTATGATATCGCGTGCCATCAAAGGCAACGTGGAAGTAGAGGTAGAACCGGACATTTCCATCGCTCCACGTTAATGTAAAAAGAGTGCCTAACCACGATTCAAGGATAGGCACTCTTTACTTATTGGATGGAGTTCATTTTGTTTTCTACCTGACGGCATACTTCATCAGCCGTTAAACCGTCTGCATCTATAATGGAAGCTTTGATGGAAGTATCGCTGATTCCCATTACGTTCGTTTCCAAACCTGTTACAACACAACAATCCAAGTTCTTCGCATCTGCTTCTTGCTTGATTTCAACTACATCAAAACCTTTATCGCGGAGTGCTTCTTGGATATTCGTTAATGATTCTTCAACACCGATTTTTGACATCTTCACACACCTCCTCTACGTTTAATGATTTCCTTTCCTTGGGCAATTTATGTATGGTCCTTATTTTCCTTAAAGACAGGAAGAGACCTAATATCGGTCTCTCATTCTTCATAAATTTTGTTTAAGGATTTCTTCTTGTATTTGCTCATTTTTTAATGGTTCATCACCATTTTTCCCTGCCTTTGATTTTCCTCCCACAGCTCGCTTCGGTTTCATATCACTAGTCTTTAGATTATTATTGGGAGCTGCCTGTTCATTCCATTCAGTCATCGCGTTCACCTCTCTAATGTTTAAAGTTCCCCTTGTTTCACGAATTCATGAATTCTTTCTTCATAACAAAACCGGCTTCACTAGAAAGCCGGTTGTTTTAAAAATATTTCTTTTTCCAAAATATAAAGGCTGTTGTGCCTGCCAGACTGATAGCAATTAATAAAGTGAAGATAAAAGCGTATGGGTTATGCTCAAATGGTAGATTCACATTCATTCCATAGAAACTTGCCACCATGGTCGGGAGCGTTAGTATAATCGTAACCGATGTTAGGAACTTCATGGCATTATTGACGTTATTGGATATAATGGATGCGAATGCATCCATCATCCCGCTCAAAATTGATAGGTACACTTCAGCCATTTCAATCGCCTGGCCATTTTC
Organism: Peribacillus sp. NPDC097264; assembly: GCF_050277925.1. Taxonomy (NCBI): domain Bacteria; kingdom Bacillati; phylum Bacillota; class Bacilli; order Caryophanales; family Bacillaceae; genus Peribacillus; species Peribacillus sp. NPDC097264. The sequence continues at coordinate 17,327 of NZ_JBNNSR010000005.1, read as the reverse complement.
AATGATTACATCCTCTAATAATTCTTTATCTTCTTCATACATTTTCAAGTAATTAAAACGGAGGATTTTGTCGAGAACAACCTTGTTTGACTTCAAGGATGTCGTGAAGTAAACCAGACTTTTTTCCAATGCCAAGAAGGTGTACAGTTCTTTATTTTTCATGGACTGATGCAGTTCTCGTTCGGCTTCATTAGTCACCTTGTTGATTTGCTTAAGATAACGTAAATAATAGGACGAGATTTCAAATAATATCTGCAGGGCAAATCTTGTTTTCTTATTAGAGTAAAAACCTTTGATTTTATTATTTTTAAAATTGGTTAAAATGGGTGAATCTTTGAGAGATACCGTAATGAAACAATCATTCGTAAAAATCATGCCGATTGGTATCGTTTCAAAAATGGGCAAGTCCGCTTCATCCTTTGTCAAATAAGGGAAATCGACGATAATCAGTAAATGATCATCCTCTTTCTCTATACGAGGCCGTTCCTCATCATCTAATGGATCTTTCATGAAGTTAATCGGTACTTGCAAAGTGGAGCAAATATATTGTATTTCATCTTCTGTCGGTGCCACTATGTTCACCCATGAACCTTTCGTCATTTCATCGGTTACGTTCAGCATGCGGCTTTCATTCGTCTTGTATATCTCAATCATTCAAACGACCTCCTCTTTCTTAGAGAAAGCTCAATTTACCATCTTCGAGTAGATACTCATGGAGAATAACAGTCTCGACGTCTAGCATCATATCGGCTTCCTCTTGCTTACTGGGTTCAGGGTCGTCATAAGAACTGATGCCCACTCGTATCACATCCTTTCAATTCCTTTATCTTAATCCTAAATCTTCTAAAGCACAATAAATAATTCCCCAAGCTCTTTTCACACCATATGAAAATGCTGACTAGTTTCTTAAGCGCTATAATTGGTTAACTTTCTAAAAAAATCATTTCATAAAAAAATCGCTTGGGATATTTCCCAAGCGATGGTGTTTCATTTAAGTGTGCTTCACAGTATTATAGTAATTTACGCTATACATAGCGCCTTCATCCACCATTTTATTGTCTTCGTGATCATATGGGTCAGGATGTCCTGCCTTTTCAATTAAGGGATCTACCGATTGACGTTTATTCCAAAAACTCATTGCCTTCGTTTTTGCACTGGACCATACATTTTTCGCTTTCCCTCGGTTCGTTTTAGATAAAAACGAGACTCCGGCAACTCCGACTCCGAGCAGTACTACATTCTTTGCTAATGCCATCATTACCTTCCTCCTTAACGTTGGATTAATATATATGTACCCTCACCCATTAAATGTAAACATTCATTTAACGTAAGGGGCCTTTTTATAAAAGAAGTTGGGCTTAACGATTTCATTTTGATACGATTTATGAAAAACATGCGTCGTTGCTGGAGAGACAGGTGGAATTAGCCATGTCCAGTCCCCCGTTACATTCCGTTTACATGATGCCTCCCTTTCTTCGAAAAGCTTAAATTGCTTGGCGGCTGTATGATGGTCAACCATACTCACACCAGCTTTTTTAAACGAATATAGAACCGCTTCATTCAGTTCAATCAGTGCCCGATCCTTCCATAATGTGGAATCTCTTCGAATGTCCAATCCCATTCTCTCTCCGATGCTGGGAAGCATATTGTAGCGATCCTCATCCGCAAGGTTTCTAGCCCCAACTTCAGTCCCCATATACCATCCATTAAATGGGGCCGCCGAGTACGAAATACCGCCAATCTCCAGTTTCATTCCGGAAATAATGGGCACAGCATACCACTTAAGACCCAAGTCCTGGAACCAGGAAAACTCAGGATGGCCAATTGGTACTTCTTTAATGATTTCTTTCGGGATTTCATATACTCTTGGAACTTTTCCGCCTACTTGAATCACGAGTGGTAAGATATCAAACGATCCATACTTCCCCTCCCATCCCAAGGCCTGACACTGTTTGGTGAAAGCTATCGAACTAGAATCCCCAACTATGCCCGTTTCCGTCTCATATCCGGCATATCGTATAAGCTGATGATTCCATATCTCTATCTTATTTTCTATGTCCTGCTGTTTAAAAACGGTGATGATTGGCCTGATATTTCCATCATTCGTTGCCCATTCAATATGCTCAATCAAGGCAGACACAATATCATCCTCACTTTGGAGAGCCCTTTTATCTAGCACCCGCAATGAATCCCAAAACAATCTACCAATACAACGATTACTATTTCGCCAGGCCAATTTAGCCCCATATTCCAATTCTTCCGGCGTATGTTCATACCTACCCGTATCTTGGATTTCCTTTTTGATTTGACTAATTCTATCCATCGCTTCTTCATCTGTTTTACCCATTTCATCATGATATATCTTGATGAAGGAGATGGCTTCATGTAGTAATTCACTCATCTATCCCACTAATCCTTCCATCTATACTGACCTGAGATACTAATAACGTATCATAGATCTTATCTCTATCTCTAAAAGAATACCTTAAAGAAATAGTATTTCTTTAAAAGATGTGACAATTTCTGGTCAACACGACCCATCAATCTTACTATATGTAAGTAGCTATACTTTTTTATATAACAACCTATACAGTAACTAAATAATATTCAGTAAAGTTGTTACATACGAGGTAAATGCTTTATAATGAATACCAACGGGGTGATATGATGAATAATGTGACACTTTGTCCTCGATTTGAAAAAGGCATGCAAATCTTGAGTAAACGTTGGACAGGATTGATCGTCAATCAATTACTTAATGGACCTCAACGGTTTTGCAATATTGAATCTGCCTTCCCAATCAGTGGCCGAATTCTTTCTGAACGGTTAAAAGACTTGGAATCTGAAGGCATTGTAAAAAGAGATGTTTACCCAGAGACACCTGTCAGGATTGAATATTCTTTAACAGAAAAAGGCGAAGCGCTTGCACCGGTGATTCACGAGATACAAAACTGGGCACAAGAATGGATCAAACCCATAGAGGACCAATAGGCTATCCTATAAAAGAGAGGAACCATATATAGAGGTTTCTCTCTTTTTTATGTCTTACCTTTGTTTATTCGTATATGTTCAGTGGTATATTTTTCTCATAAAGGGTAACTCCTAAAAGCAGGCGGTGAATTTATGAAAAAAGTGGACTGCATCATTATTGGAGGAGGCATCGCCGGTTTACAGGCTGCCATCCAACTCGGAAGATACAATCACAATATAGCGGTGATAGACGCTCAGAAAGGCCGTTCATTGATAGCTAAAGACTATCAAAACATTCTAGGTTGGCCTGAAGGAGTGAGCGGAAAACGGTTAAGGAGCCTAGGGAGACAGCATGCAGAAAAGTTCGGAGTCGAGTTCTTCGACGGTACCGTGACCTCACTCGAGAAAAAAGAGGATCTTTTTATAATGTGCACAGATGATGATATCCATTATGAAGCGAAAACGATTTTTCTTGGGACAGGCGTTACCGATAACATTCCAGCTATAAGGAATCTCTATCCTACTCTTGGTATCTCCACTTATATTTGTCCAGACTGTGATGGGTATGAAATTAAGCATAAACAAACAGTGGTCATTGGCGGGGGGAATACGGGGGCTAACATGGCGCTCACCCTTTTATATTGGTCAAAAGCTATCATCTATGTAAACCATTCAAAAACCAAGATCAATGAAACGTTCAGAAAAAAGCTAGAGGAAAACCAAATACCTGTATTCGAAGAAGAAGTAGAGGAAGTTAAAGTCGATGAATCTCAAAATCTTCAAGCTATCCAATTGGTAAATGGGAAAAGGATAGAAGCAGAAAAAGCTTTTGTAGCATTTAAAGGGAACAAAATAAATAATGCACTTGCCAAACAACTTGGTGTTGATGTAAATGAGACAAATCATATTCATGTGAACCCACGTACGAAAGAAACAAATATTCCGGGAGTATGGGCTGGAGGAGATCTTGCCGCCCATTCCGAGCAAGTAACCATTTCAATGGGGGACGGAACTCAGGCTGCCATTTGGATTCATAAACGCCTGATGGGTGAGCTACCTCCTGATTAGGGGACAGAAAAAAGTATCGGTACCCTCATTCAAGGAAACCGATACTTTTTTTATAAACTGTGTATTACTATTTAGCGCTACGCTCGACGTCTACCTTCGGCGTATACCTTGAAATACTTTTACCAGGATCAATATGACTGCAATGATAAGCAGGATGTGGATAAAACCCGCCGCAATTTTAAATACCAAACCGAGAATCCATAATAAGATGATGGCACCAATTATCGTCCAAAGCATTGTACTCTCTTCCTTCCTTCATTGCAAACACTTACAGATATCCTTCTAAGCCATTGCCGTAAGCGTGTGCAAATTTAATCTTACATATAAAATACCCCAATCTTCCACTAACAAACCTACTCTTCCGCCAACAAAAATATACATAAATCTGTTAATAATGTAAAAGATAATCATGTAAAGTTCTTGATCAGGATAATTTCCAGATTATATTCATGGGTGGTACCCTTATGGTGAAAAAAATTTAAAAGGAGTGTTTTAAATGAAAAAAATAGGTGTAATGGTTGCAATCTTTTCCCTATTACTTTGCATGCCGATCCTTCCTGCTTCAGCTGAGGAAAACCAACAATCCGTTAAGCAGGATAACGTACAATTCACAGAGTCCCAAAAAACAGAATTAGCCACTATCCAAAAAAGGATACTAGCAGACAAAAAGGAGTTAATTGAAAAATATGTGGAATATGGTGCACTTTCTAAAGAAGAGGCAGACAAAATGTACGCACATTTTGAACGACACTACAAAATGATGGAGCAACATGATTTTCAAATCCCTTCGCACCGCCCACATACAAAACACATGCCAAAGTAATGAAATGACTGATTTTTCTTCTATTCCGGCCTATACATAGAGCGGAATTTTTTCATCCTAGGCACTTATTCATTCTCGTGCCTGAATATTCGCTGTGCACTTGTTTCCAAAGTGTAAAATATTTACTAAAGGATTTGGAATTCCCTGTAGCGAATACATAGAGACGAGAAATGAAAGGATGAAGAATATGCACAAAAAAGGAATATCAGCAGAAGACCTATTTCAGATGAAATCTGTAACCGATCCAAAACTTTCACCCGATGGCAGCATGGTCATTTATGTACAAACCACCATCGATGAACGAACGGAAAAATACATCTCCAACTTATATATGTATAGCCTGATCACCGCTGAAACGAAACAATGGACATTCGGGAATCACCGTGATACCTCACCAGGCTGGTCACCAGACGGAAAGTACATTAGCTTCTTATCAGACCGTTCTGGAAAAAAACAAGTTCATATCATTCATTCAATCGGTGGGGAGTGCCGACAGCTGACGCATTTCCTCGATGGAGCAACCAATCCCATCTGGTCCCCTTGTTCGAGAAAACTGCTGCTATCCACTATGGTACCTGAAAATAAGGCGTTGTTATCCGAAAGAGAAGAAGAAACCTCATGCAAAGATGTACAGCGTTATGATCAGATAAAATACAAATGGGATGACAGAGGATATTTCAATCATCACTATAGTCAACTCGTCTTGGTGGATATAGTAAATGGTGAATTCAAATTACTAACGGAAAATCTGACGGACAGTCACCCAAATGCCTGGTCTCCAGATGGTTCTCAAATCGCTTATGTTAGCGGTGAACCGGGGAAGAGTGATTTGGACCTATTCACAGATATCTACATTATGGATGTCAAGACGAAAATTTCCCGAAAAGTAACTGGCAGCTCTGGATATTACCGTGATCCAAAATGGTCCCCTAATGGTGAATTCCTTTCCTACATTGGCCACAACAAAGAATTTGCCGGTGCAACCTCTTCAAAAATCTGGTTGTACTCTGTTTTGGATGAAACCATACAATGTTTGACGGAAGGTTGGGACGTTGAAATAGGAAGCTCCGCCATCGGTGATTTCCAAATGGGCGCAGTGGATCCTGGCATTCTGTGGACGAATGACAGCCAAGGCTTTTACTTCTTAATAAGTGATTATGGAAATACCGGTGTTTATTATGGATCGATTGAAGGGGCCATGTACCCTTCCCTTCTCGAGCCTCAACATGTATATGGGTTAACAATCAACCCGGATAGCCATCATGCCATCGTAGCCATAAGTACACCTGTTCATCCCGGTGATTTATTTGTTTATAACCTCATGACTGGCGATAAAGAACAGATCAGCTTTGTAAACGATGAATACTTACAGGATAAAACTATAGCTATTGCCGAGCCCATTTCCTTCCGTTCAACAGATGATACCCTCATCCACGGCTGGATCATGAAGCCATGTGAATTTGTGGATAATAAAAAGTATCCCCTCATTTTAGAGATTCATGGTGGGCCTCATGCAATGTATGCGAATAACTATGTTCACGAATTTCAGACTTTGACGAATGAAGGCTATGTTGTATTGTTCATCAATCCACGCGGAAGTGTTGGATATGGACAGGAGTTCGCTAATGCCAACCGTGGTGATTATGGTGGAATGGATTATGAGGACTTAATGGCTGCTGTAGACTATGTTCTAGATTCCTACTCCTTTATTGACGCTGAAAAGTTAGGTGTAACGGGTGGCTCCTATGGAGGGTTCATGACCAATTGGATTATCGGTCATACAAACCGCTTCAAGGCGGCTGTGACCCAGCGTTGCATTAGCAATTGGATAAGTTTCTATGGAGTCAGTGACATCGGATATTATTTCACCGAATGGGAAATTTCAGGAGATGTCATTAACTCACCAGAAAAATTATGGGAACACTCCCCATTAAAGTATGTAGCAAATGTGCAAACTCCTTTGCTATTACTTCACGGGGAAAAAGACTATCGTTGTCCTATTGAACAGAGTGAACAATTTTTTGTAGCATTGAAAAGGCAAAAAAAAGAAGCGGTGCTTGTTTCCTTCCCAAATGAAAACCATGAAGTATCCCGAAGCGGGTCACCCAAAATGCGTCTTCGTCATATAGTGGAAATCAAGGAATGGTTTAATAAGTACCTTTAAAAACAAAAGAACTCTGCTAGCGGGAACGCTAGCAGAGTTCTTTTGTTTTTAATGTTGGATCTGATCTCGGTTCTCAGAAATAGAATGTAAAGCGATACCCGCTTCGGAAATTGTCTGATGGTGAACGGCAAGGTCGCCCAAAGCGATAATACCAACCAATTTTTCCTTTTCTACAATCGGCAGTCTTCTTACTTGTTCACTCGCCATCAAATCCTCTGCTTCTTCCACTGACATATCCGGCGAACCCGTAACAAGGTCTGTGGAGATAATATCGGTGATTTTTGTTGAATTTGGTTTTTTCTCTGCGACAGAACGGGTAACAATGTCCCTATCTGTAATAACACCAATTAAACGATTGTTTTCTAAAACGGGAATAACTCCGACATTACCATCCTTCATTTTTAAAGCTGCTTCGTATACATTATCTTCAGCCGTACAAAAATCCACATCGGATGTCATAATATCTCTTATTTTCGTCATATAATTCCTCCATCTAAATGAGATCTTAATTTATTCGAAAAATAGTGTTTCTTATTTATTCTACGTATTCCCCGTAATCTGGCCTTGCAATAGAATCAAAGTTCCTTGCTAGGTTTGCTAAACCTTTCGTAAGTTCCTCTCCTTCAATCGGATAACCATGACCCGTTATCGCAAGCCTCGGCTTTAAATCAGCTAGGGTTAATACCGATTGTTTGGCTGCATCCCAATCAGTTGTCAAATAGCGTGGAGGACCAGTCAATTCTTTTTCCTGAGTGATGACTTTATAAAGGGAATCTTGTCTGACGTTAACAAAAGCATCACCCGCAATCAAGCTTCGATCGCCTTTTCTAAAAAGGGAAACATGCCCAGCTGAGTGTCCAGGAGTATGGATCCATTTCCAGTCGGGAAGTCCGGGAACACTATGGTCATCTGGCAGGGGCTGAACTTGCTCAGCCAAATCAATTCCCTCGTTTGGAAACATCCAAGATATCTTCGCGACCAAACCACCTTCCACCGTGGGATCAGGTTCTGGATAATTCTCTTTGCCGGTTAAATAAGGCATTTCATTTATATGTGCATAGACCGGAACCTTCCACACTTTCAATAAATCTACTAGTGCTCCAATATGGTCGAAGTGTCCATGAGTGAGGATAATGGCCTCTGGAGGATGATTTTCTCACCATAAATCTCTTCAGCTTCTTTCTTGATCATATCTGCTGAACCGGCCATACCCGCATCAATCAGGACCCACTTCTTTTCATCTGGTGATCCTATGAACACGACATTCACAATTTGAATAGGAAAGCAATATAAATCCTTATTCACAAACTGACCTTTCCCACTGGATACTGATGTCATTGGAATGATTTTTTTGTTCAAATTATTATTATCCATAAGCCCCTCCACTTATTGATTTACTAAACGTTGCTTTCATTTAAAAGGATACCCACCTTTGAATAATAAAAACCGGCCTTGATGCAACAAGCCTTCCTCGATTAAAAAACATCCTTCCGTGTAAATACCGAAAAAGATACAAGCAGGGCAATGGCCCACCAAGCAAGTAGGGTAATCATAGATGATGATAAGGTCATACCCTCGATAGGAGGTGCTGTCCCACTAACATATGAGGTCAACTTTAAATTCACCATAAAGAAATATTTAGCCGATTCCCAAGAAGAAACCATGTTGCTTAAAATGGCTCCTGATATTAGGGAGGCGAGCATGATACCCATCCCTGCAGGTGTACTTCTAACTAGTACTGACAACATGAATGAAAGGGTTCCTACCACTACGGCCACCAGCCAGACTAGGCCCATATCCATCAAAAGGAATTTCCATTGTTGGACCATTCTTACCTGGCTTATATCCACTTCTCCTCCGCCATTTATGCCAAAACCGGTAATGGTCGGAGCATTCCAGCCATGATACCCAAAAACAAGACCTGATAGAAAATAAGCGAGAAAAGCGGTCATCGCCACTATCAAGGAAACAGCCAATAACAAAGTAATATATTTACTCAAAAGTATTTGCCATCGTTTCACAGGCCTAGTGAGCAAGAGTTTAATCGTTCCCTGACTACTCTCCGAGGATACGAGGTCACTGGCTACAATCATGATTAAAAGGGGAATGAATAGGTCTATTGAATTCTCCAAAAACATACGTGTAAAAGTTGCAGCCCCAGGTTCTGAAGGGTTAATGTCGTGGTCTAGATAATATTGCTGCTGTTTTAGGGTGACCTGAAGCTGCTCTCTCCATTCATCCAACATCCTGCTTGAGCTCAATCTGTTCTGAGTATCGATGATTTGCTGTTGAACTGCAGTACGCCAATCATCAGTACCTAACTTCTCTCTTTGCTCCTCCACTTGTTTATATTGTGCGTATGTAAACATCAACACTAGTATACCTACGATAATTCCAATGATGAGCAGCCGTTTCTTTGCCAATAACTTCATCATTTCATTTTGAATCAGGTTACTCAATTCCAGCACCCCCACTTCCGGTTATTTGTAAAAATAACTCCTCCAAGGCTGGAAGTCTACGATTCATTTCAAGTACCTTCACACCCGCAACATTCAGGGCGGCATTCCATTCGGGAGTCCTATGTTCATCAAATTTTGTGACGATATAATCGTATTCCACCATTATATCCGTAAACGCACTAAGGATTTCGCTTCCCTTTTGCAATGGCTCAACACGCCAAATCATCTTTTCCTGAGTCTTTAATAAATGTTCTACCGTATCAGTTTGGATGATTTCACCTTTTGTAATAATGGCCACTCGATCACAAAGAAGTTGTATTTCCCCCAGTAAATGGGAAGATACCAAAACACTCATGCCTTCTTCTTCTGCAAGTTTCCTAATGAACTGGCGCATTTCACGGATTCCTGCGGGATCAAGTCCATTTGTCGGTTCATCCAGGACCAATATTTTAGGTCTGTTTAGCATAGCTTGTGCTATACCAAGCCGCTGCCTCATACCTAACGAGTATGTCTTCACCTTTTCATGAATCCGAGCCTTAAGACCAACTAACTCAATGACTTCATTCATTCTTGATTCATCAACACCCGGTAGCATTCGTGCAAAATGGAGCAGATTGTCCCAACCACTTAAATATGGGTAAAGTTCTGGATTTTCTACTATACAGCCTAAATTCTTCATGGCTTCCGTAAAGTTTTTACGTACATCGTACCCACATATTTCAATGGAACCTGATGTTGGCTTAATTAGGCCAACCAACATTCTGATAGTCGTCGTTTTCCCGGCCCCATTCGGACCTAAAAAGCCGAATACTTCCCCCTCTCTTAGCTCAAACTCTATTCCCTTTATGATTTCCCGCTTGCCAATCGTTTTTTTTAGATTCTTCACGCTCAATGTCACATTCCTCATTTTGCTTCCCCTTCCCATTGAATTAAAGGAGAGATCCTATCCGCGATCAAACGATACCCTTCCTTATTGGGGTGAAATCTATCCGAATACAAATACTCATTCACTGATAACTGAAATAAATCAAAAGTCGGTACGAATACGGCATTTTCATAGGTCGCAATCACCTCAGCTGTTTCGTTATTCCAATCCCGAACAATTTTATTTGTATCAAAGTCTTCATCCAATTCGATGAAGGGGTTGTACAAACCGACCATGAATATGGTGGCTGAATCATTTAATTTAGTGATTTCCTTTAAAGTCTCATTCAAATTTTTCAAATAGTCCTTTTGCAATTCACTGGTAACCTCAAGATCATAATCAAATAAGGTCTGACCTTGCTGAAAAAGATCATTCCCGCCGATTGTAATCATGATGACATCCGCTGACTGTATTTGGCGACCTATCTCCGATTGTTTCACCTGTTCAGCCAATTCTTTGGATACTTGCCCCTTTACTCCAAGGTTATGAACAAGGGGTTTGTTATTAAAGCGACTTTTCAAGTCTTCGACCACAAGGCCCACATAGCCTTTCCCTGTCTCATCGCCAGTTCCCCGAGTCAGAGAATCTCCTAAGGCCACTAAGGTGAAATCATCTGGAACATTTTTTTCTATTGATTTTGAATTCGCTTCTTTCAATTCCACTTCAGAGGATTTTTCTCCATAGTAATCGTAAAGTGTCCACCCTACACAAAACAGAAAAAACAGTCCGATAAGCGCTGCTATAATAGTTGTTGCAATAACCCTGACTTGGCTCAATCACATTCATCCTTCCGATGGTTTACTTAATTCCATTAAAACACATTATTTCCAATAATAAAAAGATGTCGACCCCGTTAACTAAACTGTCCGTTCTTTTTTTCATAAACGCATGACAACCATGAGCCGATTCCAGTAGGCTTCCACGGTAAAAACAAGATAACCTACCAACTAGCACCGTATTAAACTCAATGGATTAGCAAACAAAAAAAGACTTATTCACAAATGTGAGCAAGTCCTTTAAAAATTATAAATTCTTTACTATATGGGCTGACCTCCCGTCTTTCCCTCCATTATCATAAGCCATACCGTAAGTATGATACCAAGCACCGAAAGACTTCCAAAAAAGAGATAAACCATGTAAATACCTGATGTATCCATGATCATGCCGCCGAAAAATGTACTGAACCAATTACCGAACCCGTTCCCTATCGCAGAATAAAGTGTGACTGCCGTAACGATATGAACTGGTACAACCTCTTTAATATATTGCAGACCTGCTGGAATGAATAATCCAAGTGAAAAACCTTGCATGATAGATGAAATATAAACAATGGCTAAACCAGGTTCCATAAAATAGAGAACCCATCGGACCAGCGAGGCACCCCCTGCCAATAACGTGATTGGCAGCAACCCCCATTTATGAATCCAACTTCCTGCGAGACGTAAGAATGGAATTTCGGACAGCACCGCGAGCAGAAATGCAATGCCGATTCCTGTATAGGTTCCACCCCTAGCCTCCACGAATAGGCCATAATAGACGTTATTCGCCAGGTTGGGACCAAAAATCAGGAATGTTACGGCAAGAAAGACGACAAAACGTTTCATAATAAAAAGTTCCTTTATTCCACTGAAAAGCTTTGCTTTTTTTTGCGATGACTCCTCGGGTAAATGCAGAGCTAGAAAAGCAGCAAAAAGAAGGCTGATAAAAAATACGTAGAAAATAACGGATGGGCCTATGAAAGTTTCCGATAACCTCCCCATCACAAAAACGGCAACCCCAAAACCAAGCGAACCATATAAACGGATTTTCCCATAATTCGCGTTGATACTCGTCGTATATTGCAAGGTGATGCTATCAGACACAGGGATAAGGGCACTTTGAAAAACTGCCAGTCCCACTGAGATGCATACTAAAAATAGAAAAGGTTCAAATAAAACATATCCTAACCCAAAAATTCCAGCAAATAAGGTAGTCAACGCCAGTATCCTAGTGGGTTTTCCAGTCCAGTCACAAATCAGTCCCCATATAGGTTGAAAAAAAATCATCACCAGTGGTCCAACAGACATGATGAACCCTATTTCAAATCCATTCAGTCCGACCTCATTAGCTAAATAGACACTTAAAAGTGGTGTCAAGCTACCTACCGCAAAAAAAGAAAGAAGATAAAACCCTTTTAATCGTGTTATATGAACCTTTTCAAGTTTATTCACTAAAATATCCCCCATGAAGTCATCTAAATACTATTACAAACACTAGACAGTTAGTCCCAGTTCCCTTTCTTGTCTCTTTCTTTCTTGCAACAACTCCAGAGGGAGGACAATGTTAAATACAGTCCCTTTATCAACTTCACTTTCTACAAACACTCGTCCTTGATGACTTTCAATGATTTTAAAGCTAACCATAAGACCCAGCCCATTCCCGGATTTTTTTGTAGTGAAAAACGGTTCACCCAATTTTCTTAATTGATGGGGAGGGATTCCTACTCCCGTATCTGTTATAGAAATATGAACCTTCCTTTCCCTTAATTCCATAGTGACCCTCATTTCTCCTCCTTGCGGCATCGCTTCCATTCCATTCTTAATGAAATTCAGAAAAACTTGTTTCAAACGATTTTCATCGCACTGAACATGGATTTCTTCTTGGAAACTAGTAAAGAAGAGTATAATATTTTTCTTCTTCGCATCATACTCAGTTAGCGAGATAACATTCTGTAAAATCGGGACGATATTCTTTGTTTTCAGATTCAAGGACTGTGGTTTTGCCAGATCCAAAAATTCTTCAATAATCTCATTTACCCGGTTGATTTCATCTAAAATGATATCCAAATATTCTTGTCGCTCACTATCCGTTTCATCTAATTGTAAGAATTCCGTATACCCTTTAATCGATGTAAGAGGATTTCTTACTTCATGGGCAACTCCTGCAGCCAGTTGTCCGACAGCTGCCAATTTATCCTGGCGATAAAGCATTTCTTCTGTTTGTTTTCGCTCTGTGATATCATAGCGAATCGCGAGAAATTGATAGGGTTTGCCTTCAACTGTATAAAAAGGGACAATCGTGGTATCCACCCAATAATAACTACCATCTTTCGCTCTGTTTCTAATTTCCCCTTTCCATACTTTGCCCTTATGTATGGTCTTCCACATATTCTCGAAAAACTCACTTGAATGATATCCGGAATTCACCATTTTATGCGTTTGTCCAATTAACTCGTTTCTCGTGTACCCAGAAATTTCAGAGAATTTTTCATTAACCTCGACGATGATTCCTTTATCATCAGTTACGGCCACGATAGACGATTGATTAATGGCATAGTACATATCACCCAATTCTTTAATAGAAACCTTTAAATCCTTCTCAGCCTTTTTCCGACTGGAAATATCAGATCGTATGGATATATATTGATATGGTTTTCCTTTCTTCATAAAGGGCACAATCGTGGTATCCACCCAATAGAGCTCCCCGTTCTTTGCCCGATTACATATCTCACCATGCCATGTCTGTCCATTACTGATCGTTTTCCATAGATTGAAAAAAAACTCTTTAGAATGATAACCCGAGTTAATGATTGAATGATTTCTTCCAATCAGTTCATGCTCTTCATATTGGGATATTTCAATGAATTTTTCGTTAACATAGGTTATGATGCCTTTTGCATCCGTAATGGCCACAATCGAGGATTGATCTAAAGCATAACGGATATCACTCACTTGGTTGTCACTCTTCACCAACCGTCTTGCAACAATTGTGCTCGAGCCAATTAAATTCGCTAGTATGAAAAGCGAAACAAAGCATACGAGATAAAGCATAAAGGGTGTTAATTGAGCGAGTCCTTTCATATTCACCATTTCTGGAGTAAGTGGAAGCCCTCTCAAAAAAAGAAAATGTCCTCCAATAATTGCTCCGCTCATAATAATCGTACTGACTGGTTTTAAGAAGGGTTGACTCCCTTTTCCATTATAAAATAATAGTGAAAATCCGCTTACAAACAACAAAAAAATTATAACTAGCGTACTACCTAACAACCATGGATTAAGTTCCAAGGACTTACTCAATGGATACAGGCCAATTAAATAATTTGATAAAAGAGCCATCGTAAACATAAAGCTACAGAAAACCATTTGCAACATGGAAGGGTTATGGGCAATGGCCAAAAGGCCAATCCCTACAAATATGGCTCCTAATATTAATGAAAGCATGATTAAGGAAAAGCTGTAAGCCGTAGTCCTGTCACTTTCATAAGTAAAAACATATACAAAATTCATCGTCCACATAGTCACTCCCATGGAGCAAGTACTTCCCAAATATAAAAGACGTTTATATTTTTCTGCCGAAATATATGTTGTCAGCAAATCCAAGGCGGTATAGCAAGCCATGAAAGTCAGGAGTGCTGCAATTATAAATAGGATTGGATTGGATGATACAATTGATTGTTCCATTAACCTTCTCACCTCTATCGTTCTATTATCCTATATTGTAATGTAAATTCCGAATTGCTTAAAGACTTTTATTTCTTTATACCTGTCTTCCTGAGTTATTTAAAGTTATTTTCTGTATATTCAATAAATAAATCTTCGACAACTATGTAAAAAAATAATAGAATGACAAATATTTTTCCTATGTATCGAGTAAAATAAAAAGTGTTTATCAATCGTTCTCCTCCTGAGAACAATGATTACAATTCATGAGTACGTGCAAAACAAACTACGTTCGGAGAGCTTATTTCTTTTTTTAATCCCTTTTATACGTTTATAATTAAATAGAGAATATATATAAAAAGGAGTGGGGGCATGATAATGTCGGACCTAGCAAGCGCAAATACAGCCGAAATTATACAAAAGAAGACGCAGCATAAAAAACTGACGCGTAGGCAAGTTTTACAAAGAGGTCTACTCATAACGATTGGTGCCGTATTAATGGCTGTCGGCCTTGAGATTTTTCTTGTTCCGAATAACGTTATCGATGGAGGCATTACCGGTATTTCCATTATGTTATCTTATATCACCGGCATGAAACTTGGTATCTTTCTTTTTGTTTTAAACCTTCCTTTCTTTTTTATTGGATATAAACAAATCGGAAAAACCTTCGCTTTATCTACCCTATATGGAATATTAATCCTTTCTTTAACTACCACATTGCTTCATCATGTACCAGCTTTCACTCAGGATATTCTCCTTGCTTCAGCTTTTGGAGGCATGATACTTGGAATTGGGGTTGGAATGGTAATTCGGTATGGTGGTTCATTAGATGGAACTGAAATCCTTGCCATTCTAGCTAGTAAGAAACTTCCTTTCTCTGTTGGTGAGATTGTCATGTTCTTCAATTTATTCATCCTTGGCAGTGCAGGATTTGTTTTTTCCTGGGATCGTGCCATGTATTCGATTCTGGCTTATTTTGTAGCGTATAAAACGATGGATATCGTTATAGCCGGTTTGGATGAATCTAAATTTGTTTGGATTATCAGCGATGAGTTTTTGGATATAGGGGATGCAATCATGCATCGCTTAGGACGAGGCGTAACTTATCTAGCTGGAGAAGGCGCCTATTCAGGGGACGATAAAAAAGTTATATTCTGCGTAATAAACCGTCTTGAAGAAGCAAAACTTAAAGATATCGTAAAAAGTTTCGATCCTTCTGCTTTCCTTGCCGTCGGTGATATTGCCGAGGTTCGAGGTGGGCGGTTCAAGAAGAAGGACATCCATTAAAAATATCCTTCTTACATTTGCAATATTCAGTTATGGTTATGTAGCAAAAAAAAGCTGAAGGGAAGAATCCCTTCAGCTTTTTTTAATGGTATTAATAATTTCTCGGATTATTAATTGCTTGTAGCATTCTTGTACCTTGTTTCATTTTACTACCGCATAATGGGCAAAGATGCTCATCATTGCTCGTAAAGTTATCCCGAATCCACCCTTTACAATCTTCTGATGTGCATTCCCAAACCTTAGTTTCTTCAGGAATGATTTCTTCCGTATTATTTCTTCTATACATGTATCTCACTCCTTAGATTTAAATTGACTTAGCACAGATTTTTTGTGCCGGTGCCATAAAGATAAAGAAGAATAGCTAGCGATTAATCTAAATAAATGTGAGTATAGCCCATTTACTTATCTAAGATTAGTTACTATACACTCAAGATAAATGAGTGGAAATAACAGGAGATCACAACCAATTTTAAATATCTCATTATACATTATAACATATTTCTTCATAAAATATTTAAGTAAAGCTTAGGATACCTACAATTCCAAATCCAAGTATTCACAATCCAGCCTTTGACTACCTCAGAGCTTATAAAGACTGGACTGTATTCAAGAATCATAATCATGATTCTTCCAGCTTGTTCGCTTAGTATAAAGTCGAATCAAGCATGAGAGTAATTTTAGTGCCATAACCTAAAACAATGAAAGCCCTGCCTCTCTCTCATCCATACGGCTCCTAGACCGTGCCTGTGAGAATCAGGTGAAAGCTGATAAGTACATGTTTATTAATTAAACCGTCCGTAATTCCAATTGGGAAAATTAAATCCAAAAGATAAATGGCTACATAGAAGTAAGTTAATGAAGAACAAAATGAATCGAGGAAAATACCTGGTGATTAAAACGTATTTCTTTCTAGTTGTTTTAACTTGTTTCTACTTCATCATAAAAACGATGAAAATTATTTTATTAATAAAAATGTATCTTTTAAATTACCCTCTTAGTGTTTTCTAATAACAACACTGAAATTTAATTATAGCACACGTTTCTTATGATGTAAAGAGTAGTTATTATATCTTGATGAAAGCCTAATTACATTCCCAAAATAAAAAGAGGTAAGTACTTGGTATTATCCCCTACAGGTAGACGGAGTAAAAAGAGAACATGATAAAATGTTCTTAACAGTCTATCTGGGAGGGGATTTTTCTATGGCAAAAAA